>JAYURW010000051.1:0-23753 GCA_043756025.1 Novosphingobium sp.
GCTGGGCGATCTGTTCGATCAGCTTGCCTTTCTGGACCATGTAGGGAATTTCACTGAGCACCAGCTTGAGGCTGAGCACGCCCGGGGTGCGCCCGGCGTCGAGCACATTGAGGTTAAGCCCGAAGCGGGTCTCGAGGTCGCTCAGCTTGTAGAGCGATTCCTTGAGCAGCTCGGGATCGACGTTGCGGCTCTTGGGGATGAACACCAGCCGGATCGTCTCGTCGCTCTGGTCGCTGATGTCCTCGAGGATCGGCAGCTTGCGGTCGGCGATGAGCTGGGCGATCTGTTCGATCAGCTTGCCCTTCTGGACCAGATAGGGGATTTCGCTGATGACGAGCTGCCACTGTCCGCCCGCCAGCCGCTCGATCCCGCTGGCCTCCCACGCGCCGTCCTTGTCGCGCCCGGTCGAGAACCGCCCGCGCAGCCGGATCGCGCCTCGGCCGCCTTCGTAAGCCGCGGAAATCGCCGCCGGGCTATCGACCACAACGCCCCCCGTGGCGAAATCGGGCCCGTGGAACAGCTGCATCAGCTCGGCGTGTTCGGCGTGGGGGTTGTCGATCAACAGCAGCGTGGCATCAACGATTTCGGCGACGTTGTGGCTGGGGATGTTGGTCGCCATGCCGACCGCGATCCCGCTCGATCCGTTGGCCAGCAGGTTGGGGAACGGGCCGGGGAATATCTCCGGCTCTTCCTCCTCGCCGTTGTAGGTCGGGATGAAAGTGACCGTGCCTTCATCCAGCCCGGCCATCAGGTGGATCGCGGTTTTGGTCAGCCGCGCTTCGGTATAACGATAGGCGGCGGCGTTATCGCCATCGATATTGCCGAAGTTGCCCTGCCCTTCGACCAAGGGATACCGCAGGCTGAAATCTTGCGCGAGCCGGACCATCGCATCATAGACCGATTGGTCGCCGTGCGGGTGATACTTGCCGATCACATCGCCGACCACGCGGGCCGATTTCTTGAAAGCATCGTTGGGATTGAGCTTCAACTGCCGCATCGCCCACAGCAAGCGGCGGTGAACCGGCTTCAACCCATCGCGCAAATCGGGCAGCGAGCGCGCGGTGATCGTCGACAGGGCATAGACCAAATACCGCTCGGACAGCGCCGAATCAAACGGCGCGTCGACGATGGCGTCAAAGGGATCGGGATCGGTAGTAGGCTTGACCATGCCGCCGCCCTAGCAGCAGGCGATTCCCCCCCCAAGCTGGATCCACGCCTTATCCATAGGGAATCATTGCGGGCGTGACGCAGGCCGGGAAGAAACTGCCGCGGGAACCACTTATCAAGCGACCAGAAACTTATGCAAACTCATTTTAAAAAACCCCGTTGATTTAACGAAATTATCGCGGAAATGTTCCGCATATAGAAGTTCAAGTTTAAAATAAAAATGCGAACCACTATAGTGAATTTTGGAAAGTATCCCAAAAATTGTAATTTCTATTATTTGCCAATTTTTTTCAATAGTTGTATGAATGAAATGTCCTGTTCATTTTTGACTGCGTAGCCGGAAAAATCAGATATTTAGGGAATTTCCGATGAAAAAATCGATTATACTGTCACTCGCTCTTACACCCATGATAATTCTTGGGGCCTGGTCAACATCTGGCGCGGCTGCGGACGATAACGGCAAGCGCATTTCGCAGCGCGGCGACCAGATCGGCGATTATGGTTCAGAATGGTCAGACGGCAAAAAGGAAGTCACCAAAGGTAGGCGGCTGGTCGATAAGAGCAGCGACAAAGCCGCCGATGCCCAGAAGAAATTGACCCGCGCCCGCGATGCAATTTCGAAAGCCGAAGATCAGCTGCAACAGGCCCAGAACGACCGCGCCAAAGGCGAACAGATGATCGTCCGGGGAACAGACAAGATGGAACAGGCCGAGGCAAAATATGCCGCGCTCAGGGCTGGACCTTCGGCAGTGGTGGACCGCCCCGGAAGCTAGCGCCGCTGCATATCCCGGCTTTCCCCCGGAATTCGCACTTCCAGCCCGTCCATCGCATCGCTCAGTTCGATCTGGCAGGCGAGGCGGCTGGTCCGGGTTACCCCGGCGGCGAGGTCGAGCATATCGTCCTCGTCCTCGCTGGCCCGGGGCAGGCGCTCAAACCAGTCGGGCGCAACGATCACGTGGCAGGTCGAGCAGGCCATCTGTCCCTCGCAGGTGCCCTCCAGCGGCTGATCGGCAATTTGCGCGAGTTCGAGCAGGCGCTGACCGGGTTGGCCCTTAGCTTCGACCCGGTCGCCATTGGCGCTGATGAAAGTAACTTTTACCAAGGCTAAACGCCTTGCGCTTGCGCCGCGGCTTCGATCGCGCGGCAGGCCGTTTCGACTTCGTCCCGGGTGGTGTAGCGGCCGAAGCCAAGCCGGATTGAGTTGCGGGCCTGACCCGGTTCAAGCCCGATTGCGCTGAGTACCCGGCTTGGCGCGCCGGTCCCGCTGCCGCAAGCTGATCCGGCCGAAAACGCGATTTGGCGGCAATCGCTGAGCAGGCGCGGAAAGTTGAGCCCATCGAGCCTCAGGTTGAGATTGCCGGGCCAGCGCGCGGTTTCACTGCCGTTGATCGTCCAGCGCGCCAAAATCGACCGGGCGAGGCTGGCGAGGCCCGACAGGTGCTGGAAATCCTGTTCCATCTGCGCTTTGGACAGCGCCGCCGCCGCTCCGAACCCGGCACACAGCGCCGGGCTGAGCGTGCCCGAACGCAGGCCGCCTTCCTGTCCGCCGCCGTGAATCAGCGAAGCAATCGGCACGCCATTCCGCACCCACAGGGCGCCGATCCCCTTGGGACCGTAGAGCTTATGCGCGGTGATCGCGATCAGGTCGGCTTCCTGCGGCAGTTCCAGCTTGCCGGCCGCCTGAACCGCATCGCACAGGAACAGCGCGCCGACCGAATGCGCGCGTTCGGCCAGCCGGGCGACCGGCTGGATCGTGCCGATCTCGTTGTTGACCTGCATCACCGCAACCAGCCCGGTACCCTCGGCGAATGCCACTTCGGGATCGATCAAGCCTTCAGTGCTGACCGGCAATTCCTGCAGCGCCGCACCGCTCGCCACTGCGGCATTGAATACGGCTGAATGCTCGATTGCCGAACAGGCAATCGCCCCGCGCGGGACCGACAGGATCGCCTGATTGAGCGCTTCGGTTGCGCCGCTGGTAAAAATCACCCGGCCGCCCCTCGGCAGCAGTGCTTCAACTTGTTCACGCGCCACTTCAACTGCCGCCGCCGCCGCTCGGCCCGCCTTGTGCATCGAGTGCGGGTTGGCAAAGCCAATTGAT
This sequence comes from Novosphingobium sp., assembly GCA_043756025.1. Classification (GTDB taxonomy): domain Bacteria; phylum Pseudomonadota; class Alphaproteobacteria; order Sphingomonadales; family Sphingomonadaceae; genus Novosphingobium. The sequence continues at coordinate 3,269 of JAYURW010000051.1, forward strand.
TCCGGACCCGATAGCCACGGCAGCATCGCATCGCGTGCTTCGGGTGCCAGCGGTGTGGTGGCCTGATGATCGAGGTAGATGAATTGAGCGGGCATATTCGCAATCATTGCTTTTTGGTCACTGGTTTCTATATAGCGCCTGCTTTCCGATCATAGTCCCATCCGGTCCGGCTGGCCGTTTTATTACGGCTGCCGCAGATGGCGCCCAACCAATGTCAGGTTCTCGACCATGCCCGCAGTGATCTTTCCCGGACCCGAAGGCCGCCTAGAGGGACGTTTTCAGCCCGCCAGCCGCGCGCGCGCGCCGGTTGCGATGATCCTTCACCCGCACCCGCAGGCCGGTGGCACGATGAATGACCGGATCACGCAGGCAATGTACAAGACTTTCGCCAACCGGGGTTTTGCCACGCTGCGGTTCAACTTTCGCGGCGTCGGCCGCAGCCAGGGCAGCTTTGACAACGGAATCGGTGAACTGTCCGATGCCGCCGCTGCGCTCGATTGGGTGCAGTCAATCCACCCCGAAGCCAGCACCACCTGGGTCGCCGGCAACAGCTTTGGCTCGCTGATCGGGATGCAGTTGCTGATGCGCCGCCCCGAAATCCGCGGCTTCATCTCGGTCGCACCGCCGGCCAATATGTACGATTTCAGCTTCCTTGCCCCCTGCCCTGCCTCGGGCATCATCATTCAGGGCGCGGCCGATACGGTTGTCTCGCCCAATTCGGTGCAAAAGCTGGTCGATAAGCTGCGGACCCAGCGGCACATCACGATCCATCACGAGGAAATCCCGCGCGCCAACCATTTCTTTGAAAATGAAATGGCCGACCTGATGCGCTCAGCCGACAATTACCTCGATATGCGGCTGTCACCGGATTGCCCGATCCGCTGAGGCGGCGCTTTAACGCGGTGCCGCGTTGATCGGCAATTCGCCGCTATCATAGGGCACCAGCCACAGCGCCAGATTGCCTGCGACAATGGCCGCGAGCAGCAGCATCAGCCAAACCTGTTTGGTCCTCACGCCCCGGCGCCACAACACCGCCGCGCCGATTACCAGCGCGGCGGCCGCCAGGACCAGGATCGAGAGGACCAAATCAAGGCTCATGGGTTCAGCGGGCCAGCTTGCCGGCCATGCCGATGATGTCATCAAGCGGATTGCCGTCATTGTTCATGTCGATCAGCGAACCCAGTCCGCCGAGCATCCCCCCGCCCGAAGCCGGTGCGGCCTGCTGACCGCCGCCAAGCACCGCGCCAAGGATCGAGCCAAGCATTCCGCCTGTGCCGCCCTGTCCTTCGCCTTGGGCGCCGCTGCGTGATGAAAGGTATCCGCCGACCAGCATCGCCAAAATCGGCAGCATCTTCTTCAGCAGTTCAGGATCAATCCCGGTCTGCCCGGCAGCATGGCCCGCGACCGTGCGGCTGACGTCTTTCGACCCAAAAATCTGGCCGAGGATGTCATTGCCCTTGGCCACTTCGGTTTCCTGCGGGCCGAGCACGTTGTCGGCCAATCCTGCACCGCCCAACCCGCCGAGCATTCCGATCAGGCTGCCAAGCCCGCCGGCACCGCCGCCACCCGCATCGCTTTGCTTTTGAAAGCCGCCAACAATTGCCGGCAGCAGCGCCCCGGCCCCGGCCTGCGCCATTTCCGGCGGAATGCCCAATTGCCCAGCAATTGCATCCAGCCCGCCACTGGCGCGCAGCATTTCCATCATATCCATTATTCGACCCTTTCGAAGATAGGCCGCCCGTCTATCGCAACTTTGGGCCCAATGCCAACGCAGCCCGCGCCATCCAGCGTCAAGCAATGGCAACAATTGGCGGCAAGGCTCCAATCCACGGCTTGAAGCGGGCTAAGTACCACTATGTGATTGAAAAAGCGGCAAGCTAAACCAGCGCGATAGCACTTCACCTGTCACACAGACCTGCTAGGCATGGGCAATCAGGGGAATTGGCGGCTCGACCGAGTCGCCCCTGCAAGAGGAGTCGCACGACATGGGTTTTTTCAGCAAGATTAAGGATGCCATTTTTGGCTCGAAGGCCGAAGCCGCCGCTCCGGCACCGGTTGAAGCCGCGCCCGCAGCAGCCCCAGTGGCCGCAGCTCCGGTTGATGTCGCCGCCGTTCTCGGCGCAATGCCGGGGGCCGATACGCACAACTGGCAGAGCTCGATTGTCGATCTGATGAAGCTGGTCGGGATCGATTCCAGCTTTGAAAATCGCAAGGCATTGGCTCACGAGCTGGGCGACGCCGACTATTCGGGTTCGGCCGACGAAAACATCGCGCTGCATAAGGCCGTGATGAAGGGCCTGGCTGAAAACGGCGGCAACGTTCCGGCTTCGATGCTCGACTGAGCGCAGCCTTAGCTACAACGAAAGGGGCTCCGGACCATTCGGTCCGGAGCCCCTTTTTTGTGTGCGGCGGGTTGGCCTATTTCTTGCCGAACAACCCAGAGGCCATGCCCATGATATCGTTCAGCGGACTGCCATCACCATCGCGGTCAAGCATTCCGGCCACGCCCGACAGTGCCGGATTGTCCTTGAGCATTCCCGAGATCTTTTCCAGCCCGCCTTCGCCGCCCAGTTGCTGGGCCAGCTGCGTAAGCGCGCCGACATCCAGTCCGGTTTTGGCGGCTGCCCCGGCAATCGTATCGCCCGGTTCGGCATGGCTTTGCCCCAATGCGGCGACAGCCTGCTCAGCCATTTCCTTGGGGATGCCGACTTTCGCAGCCAGCGCTTCGATCCCGCCGGCGGCTCCGCCCAGCTGACCTAGAATTCCGTCTAATAATCTCATGATTTGCGACTCCTAACCAAATGGAGGCAGCGTCATGCGCCACCATTCGGTCAGTTCCAAGTCCAAATATTCAGGCCGCCTTAGGGGCCGAATCAAGCACGCTTTGATCGACGTGGTCGGTAAATTGCGCAAAGTTGGTGACGAACTTGCCGACCAATTCCTGCGCATTCCGGTCATAGGCCGTGCCGTCAGCCCAGGCTGCCCGCGGGTCGAGCAGCTTGGCGTCGACGCCCGGCACGGCAACCGGCACTTCGAACCCGAAGTTGGGATCGCGCACGAACTCGGCATTGTTCAAGCTGCCGTCGAGCGCCGCGTTGAGCAGCGCGCGGGTTGCCTTGATCGGCATCCGCTTGATCCCCGGATCGGTCGCCTTGCCGCCCGACCAGCCGGTGTTGACCAGCCAGCATTGCGCTCCGCCCTCGGCGATCCGCTTTTTAAGCAGGTTGCCATAGACGCTGGGGTGGCGCGGCATGAAAGCGGCGCCGAAACAGGTGCTAAAGGTCGCTTCCGGTTCAGTCACGCCGATCTCGGTACCGGCGACCTTGGCGGTGTAGCCCGACAGGAAGTGGTACATCGCCTGATCGGGAGTCAATCGCGCGATCGGGGGCAGAACGCCGAACGCATCGGCGGTCAGCAGGATGATGTTCGACGGCGGCGGGCCGAGGTTCTTTTCGCTGGTGTTGGGGATGAACTCGATCGGGTAAGCACCGCGGGTGTTTTCGGTCTTGCTGGCATCTGTGAAGTCCAGCTCGCGCGTTGCTTCGTCCATCGCCACGTTTTCAAGGATCGTGCCGAACATCTTGGTCGTCGCGTAGATTTCAGGCTCGCCCTCGGCCGAAAGGTTGATCATCTTGGCGTAGCAGCCGCCTTCAAAGTTGAAGACCGCCTGGTCCGACCAACCGTGCTCGTCATCGCCAATCAGGGTGCGGCTGGCATCAGCCGAAAGCGTGGTCTTGCCAGTGCCTGAGAGGCCAAAGAAGATCGCGCTCGTGCCGTCGGAGCCGATGTTGGCGCTGCAGTGCATCGGCATCACGCCCTGCGCCGGAAGCAGGAAGTTGAGCAGGCCAAACACGCCCTTTTTCATCTCGCCCGAATATTCGGTATTGCCGATCAGGATCAGCTTTTCGGTGAAGTTGACCGCGATCACCGTGTCACTGCGGCAGCCGTGCCGCTCCGGGTCAGACTTGAAGCTGGGCAGGTTGATAATGGTGTATTCAGGCACGAAATTAGCGAGCTCATCGGCCGACGGGCGCACCAGCAGGGTCCGGACGAACAGGCTGTGCCAGGCCATTTGGGTGACCACGCGCACATTTACGCGGTACTCAGGCTGGCTGCCGCCGAACAGGTCAGCAACGTAAAGCTCGCCCTGATCTTTCAGCGCGGTCAGAAAATCGGCCTTCAGGTTCGCCCAGTGTTCGCCCGTCATCGATTGGTTGATCGCACCCCAGTTGATCTGATCTTCCGTGGCGGCATCGCGCACCACAAACTTGTCCTTGACGCTGCGCCCGGTGAACCGGCCCGTATCGACCAGCAGCGCGCCATCCTTGGTCAGCCGCCCCTCGCCCTTTTGCAAGGCGTGCTCGACCAGCGGCGCGGTGCCAAGGTTGGCGTGGATGGTTGCGCCGGTAGCGAGGCCCTGCTTATCAAGCGAGTAGGAAAGCGTGCTCAAGGTGATCTCCATGGTCAGGGCGGCCCCTCGCATACGAATGTAAAGGATTGAGGGGGCCGGATAGTCGAGCCGGGTGATTCCGTCAAATTGCCCGGACCGGCATCGCAAAACCATTTGTATCAGGGCATTGATCCGCGCTTTCAAGCCAATTGCCACTTGCCGCGTTACCGGCTACCCCGCTGGTCCCCAGTCTTTTCGCAGGTGAAGGTGCCTCCAGCCCGCTGCCATGGCCGATTCCCCTGCCCTTCCCCAACCCGCCCAACAACAGGTCATCGCGCTGGTCGATGATGATCGCAATATCCTGACGACCGTATCCATCGGTCTGCAGGCAGAAGGCTTTGCTACCCGGGTCTATTCAGACGGCGCCGCGGCGCTGAAGGCGCTGCTGGAAAACCCGCCCGATCTGGCAGTCTGCGATATCAAGATGCCGCGGATGGACGGCCTCGAATTGCTCAAAAAACTGCGCGAGACAAGCGCGCTGCCAGTGATCCTGCTGACCAGCAAGGACGAGGAGACCGACGAAGCGCTGGGCCTCGCCATGGGCGCCGACGATTACATCGCCAAGCCGTTCAGCCAGCGGCTGCTGGTTGCCCGGATCCGTGCGATCCTGCGCCGGGCGGAACTGGTGCGCGGCGAAGCCGACGCGCGCGACGAACCCGCGCCCACTGCCGAATTGATTGTCCGGGGCCGCCTCGAGATGGATCCGACCCGCCACCGGGTCAGTTGGGCCGGGAAACCGGTATCGCTGACAGTCACCGAATTCATGATCCTCGAGGCGCTGGCGATCCGGCCCGGCGTGATCAAAAGCAGGAACCAGTTGATGGATGCTGCCTATAGCGACGATGTGTTTGTCGATGACCGGACCATCGACAGCCACATCAAACGCCTGCGCCGCAAATTCCGCAGCACTGACCGCGAGTTTGCCGGGATCGAAACGCTCTACGGCGCAGGCTATTCGTTCACCGATGGCTGAGCGCCGCCCCCGCAGCTCGTGGCGCCGCCGCACGTCGTTGACCGTGCGAATTCTGGCGGTGAACATTATTGCGCTGGGGCTGATGGCGGGCAGTCTGTTTTATCTCGATTCCTACCGAAAGCAGCTGTTCGAGGAACGCTTCAAGCTGGCCCGGGCCGAAGCCGAGATCGCCGCTGCGGGGCTCGCGGGAGCCGCGCCGAACCAGCGGGCGGCAATCGTCAGCGCGATTGGCACGCGCCAGAAACTGCGGCTGCGGCTGTACGATCAGCGCGGCACGCTCGTGATGGACAGCTTCGCGTTGGGCCAACCTTCCTATGCCTTGGTCGATCCGGCGAGCGAGAGTTGGTACGAGCACGGCGGGCGCTTTATTGATCGCGGGATGCGGCTGATCCTCGGTTCGCAAACCAGCGAGCTCTATCGCGATCCGCTGCCCGATAGGGCCGCCGCATGGCCCGAACTGGCGGCAGCTGCGGCCAGCGGAACCAGCGTGATTGCCGCCCGCGCCGCGCCGGATGAGACCCCGATGATCAACGCTGCGGTTCCGCTCGGGCCGACCGGCGAGCTATTGCTGGTCACCCGCAACGCCCGCGACATCACTCAATCGGTCCGCGATGCCCGCAGCACCCTGGCGGTTGTGCTGGCGGTGACACTGTTGATCTCGATCCAGTTATCGCTGTTCCTCGCCCGCACCATCGTCCAGCCATTGCGCGCGCTGGTCCGCGCCGCCGTGCGAGTCCGGCTCGGCCGCGACCGGGCGGTTGAAGTACCGCGACTGCCCGAACGCGGCGACGAAATTGGGCTTTTGGCACGCGCGCTTTCCGACATGAGCGGGGCCTTGCGCCGCCGGATCGACGCGGTCGAAAGCTTTGCCGCCGATGTTGCCCATGAAATCAAGAACCCCTTGGCGAGCCTGCGCAGCGCACTGGAATCACTGGAAAAGGTCAAGGATGACCAGCTCCGCACTGAACTGACCGCGATCGCCGCCCACGATGTCCGGCGGATCGACCGGCTAGTCAGCGAAATTGCCGAAGCCAGCCGGATCGACGCCGAACTGAGCCGGACGCAGTTCACCCCGGTTGATATTCGCCGCCTCACTGAGGGGCTGGTCAAAGCCCGCGCCGAACGCGGCGAGAATGGCAGCTGCAACGTGGTGGTTGCGCCGCGCGGACCCGGTCCGTGGGACGTCCCCGGTGACGAAGCCCGGCTGGTCCGGGTGATCGAAAACCTGCTCGACAACGCCGTCTCGTTTTCCCCGGCGCGGTGCGAAGTCAGCGTTATTCTGACCCGCGATGACGAGCGGGTGGCCTTGTCGGTGCTCGATCAAGGGCCAGGCATCCCGCCCGATGAACGCGACAAGGTGTTCGACCGGTTCCATTCGCTGCGCCCGGTCGAAGAGGCCTTTGGCAGCCACTCGGGCCTTGGCCTCGCGATTGCCCGAACCATCGCCGAAGCCCACGAAGGTTCGCTGACCGCCACCGACCGCCCCGACGGCCGGCCCGGTGCCTGCCTGGTGCTCGACCTGCCCGCTACCGCTGAGGAAGTGGACGACGAAGGGTGAGCCTAATCCATCAAGCTACCTGCGTTGCTATCGGCGGCCGCGCGGTGCTGATCGAGGGGCCGCCGGGCAGTGGCAAAACCAGCCTGGCGTTGGCCTTGATCGATCGCGGCGCTGAGCTGATCGGCGATGATGGGGTGCAACTGATGCCGCGCGCAGGCCGCCTGTTCGCCAGCCCGCCGCCCAACACCGCCGGCCTGATCGAGGTTCGCAATCTCGGCCTGCTGCCGTGGCCTGCGGTCAGCGATGTGCCGGTCGCACTGATCCTGCGGCTTGATCCCGCTGCTCCGCGTTTTATTGAGGCGGCGGAGCGGGCCGAATTGGGCGGAGTCAGCCTGCCGCTGGTCCGGTTGTGGCCAGATGGAGCGGTGCTGGCGCTGAAGGCCGAACTGGCACTGAAGCGGTTTGGGGCCCTCTGATCTGCGGTTGCCCACCGGGGACAGCACTGCCCAGCCCCTTCACATTGAGTCCATCACGGACCATCTACCATCTCTGATCATGCCCGAGTCCTTTGCCCCACCCCGCCAACGTCTGTTGCTGGTCACCGGCCTGCTTGGTGCGGGCAAGACCACCGTGCTGCGGGTGCTGGAAGATCTGGGCTGGGACACCATTGATAATTTCCCGATGCGGTTGCTTGGCCGCTTGCTTGATAGCGCCGACGGCGGCGGTGATGGGCGCACACCTTTGGCGATCGGCTTTGATTCGCGGACCCGCGGATTTGATCCGGTTAAAGTGATCGAACGGGTCAAGAAACTGGCCGGACGCGCCGATCTTGAGATTACCACACTGTTTCTCGATTGCTCGGGGCAAGAGCTGGAACGGCGCTATAACGAGACCCGGCGGCGCCATCCGCTTGCCCAGGACCTGCCTGCTGCCAGCGGTATTGCGGCTGAGCGTGAGGCGATGGAGCCGCTGCGGCGCTGGGCCGATCTGGTGATATCGACCACCGGCTTTACCAGCAACGATCTGCAGCAGGCGATCCGCGAACGTTTTTCGGGCGATGCCCCGGCGGAAATGACCGTCAGCATTACCAGCTTTGGCTTTTCGCGCGGAACCCCGCCGCTGGCCGATCTGGTGTTCGATATGCGGTTTCTGGACAACCCGCATTGGGACGACACGCTGCGGCCCCTCACCGGCAAAGACGCCGCGGTTGCCGCGCATATCCGAAAGGACCCGGCCTTTGCCGAAGCTTTCACCCGGATCCGCGAGCTGATCCAGCTGCTGCTGCCGCGCTACCGCGTGCAAGGCAAAGCCTATGTCAATGTCGCTTTTGGCTGCACCGGCGGGCGGCACCGATCGGTGTTTGTGGCCGAGGAAATCGCCACGGCGCTGCGCACAGCCGGCTACGCGCCCAGCTTGGTCCACCGCAATCTCACCGCCCGCGCGGCTGATCTGGTCGAAGGAAAACATTGACCATGCCGGGGCTTCACGCCATGGCCCTGCGCCACCTCCCAGCGCGAATCGCGGGGACGGCTGTTCGGAGCGCACCACCCGCATGATCGGTCTGATCCTGGTCACCCACGGCAAGTTGGCCGAAGAATTCGTTGCCGCGATGCAGCACGTGGTCGGTCGTCAAGAAGCCGTCAAAACAGTCTGCATTGGCCCCAACGATGACATGGAGGCCCGCCGGGTCGAAATCGCCGCTGCGGTCAGCGCTGTCGATGCGGGCGAAGGCGTTATCATTCTGACCGACCTGTTTGGCGGCACCCCATCGAACCTCGCGATCTCTCTGATGCAAAAAGGCAAAGTCGAAGTCATCGCCGGAATTAATTTGCCGATGTTGATCCGCTTGTCCAAAGCCCGCTGCTGCATGGGGTTGGAAAAGGCGGTAGTCGCCGCGCGCGATGCTGGCCGCAATTATATCACCATAGCGTCGGAATTTCTCGGCCAGGATGCATAACAAAGCTGCCTATCAGTAGGGGATTTGGGGGGACATGAGCGAGGCTCGCGAAAGTGTTGAAATCGTCAACAACCGGGGGCTGCACGCCCGGGCCAGCGCCAAGTTCGTCAACGCCGTTACCAAGCTGGGCGACGGCGTTCAGGTAAAAGTTGAAAAAGACGGCAATGATGCTGCCGGAGCTTCGATCCTCGGGCTGATGATGCTCGGCGCGGCCAAGGGCGATTCGATCGAAATCATTGTTACCGGCGAAGGCGCCGATGCGGCGTTGACCAAGCTGATCGGGCTGGTCAAGGACGGCTTTGGCGAGGATTGATGCTTGGCTGAGCGCCGCCTGATAACCGGATTTTCCAACCCCACAGTCAAGGCGCTGCGGGCTTTGCGTGAGAAAAAGCACCGCAAAGCGTCGGGTAAATTCCTTGCCGAAGGGCTGCGGCTGCTGACTGACGCGCGCGAATGCGGCCATCTGCCCGAAGTGCTGGTGATGGCCACCAGCCGTGACCCGCATCCCTTGCTGGGCAGTCTGGAAGCCGATGTGCTGGCTGCGGGCGGCGAAGTGATCGAACTGGCGCCCGATTTGCTGACCAAGATCACAGGCAAGGACAACCCCCAAGCCGTCGCCGGGGTGTTCGCGGAGTTTGATACCAGCCTTGCCGCGCTGGACCGCAGCACTGCGAAAATCTGGTTGGTGGCACAGGCGCTGCGCGATCCGGGCAACCTCGGCACCATGCTGCGAACCGGCGACGCGGTTGGCGCCGGCGGGCTGATCCTGCTCGACGATTGCGCCGATCCATTCAGCGTCGAAGCCGTCCGCGCCAGCATGGGCGCGGTGTTCACGCAAAAGATTGCGCAGGGCCGCTGGGACGAGTTTCTAACGTGGTTGCGGGCGGGTTCGGGCCAACTGGTGGCCGCCAGCCTGCGCGATGCGGTTGATTATCGCAGCGCGGCCTATGCGGCCCCCTGCTTCCTGCTGGTCGGTAACGAGAGCCGCGGCCTGCCTGAGGACTATGAACTGGCCTGCGACCTGCGCGTGACCATGCCGATGAAAGGCCGCGCCGACAGCCTGAATGCGGCTGTGGCGGCGGCAGTGCTGGCTTACGAAGTGCTGGCGGCGCTGGACTGAGCGTTCACCTGCCGATCAGCTTCGCCGGTTTAAAGGCCGTTCATGATCAAACACGTTGCCCTGTTCGCCCTACCCTTGCTCGCCGCCTGCACCACGCTGGCCAATGCGCCCGCGCCACTGGCCGGGAGCAAGTGGACGTTTTTGACGATCGACGGGGCGCGGCCAGTCTCGGGCAAGGCGTGGCTCAACCTCGATCCCGACCGGATCAGCGCCACAGTTGGTTGCAACGGCATGGGCGGAAGCGTCGCGATTGAGCCCGCCCGCCTGGTCACCGGGCCGTTCATGAGCACCCGGATGTTTTGCGAAGGACTGATGGAACAGGAAAGCGCCGTTTCGCAGCTGCTCAGCGCATCGCCGAGCTACACGCTCAGCGGCGACCGGCTGATGCTGAAGGGCGGCGGCCATAGCGCTGAGCTGAAGCGCGCGAACTAATCGCCTGCGATAAAGGCGTCGATTTGCCAGCCTTGCTGGCCGCGTGTTGCGATCAAGCGGTAATCGATGGCGCTACGCAATTGCGTGCTTTCGACAAAGCCGGTCATAGGCTGACCGACGACGGACACTTTCCGCAATTTGCCGCCCGCTTTCGGTTGGTCCAGCGGTACAACCAGTATCCACGACAGCTCTGCGACAGGCCGAGCCTGATTATCAGCGGTTTCGCGCAATGCGACCCTTGGCCCGGCAGCGAGCAGGACTTCGAAGGGATCGTGGGGTGACAAGTCCTGCTGGAAAAACCACGGAAGCACTGCCAGCTTGCTTTCGGGGTCATAGCCGCAGCCCAGCCCATCAAGCCGCTCCAGCTCCAGCCACAAGGACGGTTGATCCTTCCGGCCAAGCCGGGCGATCAACGCGCTGCGGCCCGCGCCGCCGCCAAAGTCGAGCTTGATCTGCGGATTGGCCAGAGCAGCAAGCGCCTTGGCATCGCGCGCCTTAACGGCGGCGCGCAACGCACCATGAAATTCAGTCCATCCGGGCAGCTGCGAACATTCATCCTGCGGCGCAAATTTTCCGGCCAATAGCGGTGTGGTCGGCGTTGGAGCTGACGCTGGGGAAGTGGTCGCTTGCGCAGCAGGGTTGCCCGCACTTTGCTCGCTCTCAGGCGGCCGGGGCCCGCAAGCCGAAAGCAATAGGACCGAGGCCGCGAGCATGGTGCGGTGGCAGGTCATTCCGCCGCCTCGTCCAGCGTTCCGCCCTCACCGCCGAGCAGCGCCGGGCCATCCTCACCCACCGCGTGGCGGGGCAAGGCTTCAACCAGCGGGACTTCCTCAATCTCGCGCTTGCCGATCTCGATCCCCTTGTCTTTCAGGCGGCGAGCGCTTGACATGACGTTGCGCTCAAAGCTGCCAACGAACTTGTTGTAGTTGTTGACCGCGCTTTCAAGGCCTCCGCCTACGCGCTTCAAGTGTTCACCGGCGGTCTGGATCCGGTCAAAAATTTCTGCACCGATCCGGCCAATCTCTCGCGCCTCGTTGGCGAGCGCATCTTGCCGCCAGACCATCGCCACGGTTCGCGCAATCGCCACCAGATTGGTGGGTGTGGCCAGCAAAACCTTGTTATGAAAGGCAAAGTCCCACAGCTCCGGATCATTTTCCAGCGCCGCGGCAACAAAGTGTTCGCCCGGTACGAACATCACGACATAGTCGGGCGCTTCCTCAAACTGGCTTTGATAGCCTTTTGCCCCCAGCGTCTGGATATGCCCGCGCATCGAACGGGCATGCAGATCGAGGTGCCGTTTGCGTTCGGCATCGTCGTTGCATTCGAACGCCGCCTGATAGGCGTTGAGCGAAACCTTGGCGTCGATCACCAGCTTCTTTTGCCCAGGCACATGAACAATCGCGTCGGGCCGCAACCGGCCCTCATCGGTGTCCATAGAGTGTTCAAGGTTGAAATCGGTGTGCTCGCTCAGGCCGCACTGCTCCAGCACATTCTGCAGCGCCCGTTCGCCCCAGCGCCCGCGGGCCTTTGGCGCGTTGGTGAGCGAATTGCCCAGCCGTGCCGCCTCGGTCTTGACCGCTTCCTGACCGTCACGGACCGACTGGATCAGTCCAGCCAATTGCCCAAACGCATCGACCCGGTTCTTCTCGAGCGCCTGAACCTGTTCCTCGTAGGACTTGAGTCGCTGATCGACCGGGGCCAGCAGAGCTTTCAGCCGTTCGGCGCTTTTCTCCTCAGAGTGAGCAAAACGCTGCTGCGCCTCGGTCATCATCTGTTCGCGGGCCTGCGCCAGCACCTTTGCCCCGGCGTTTTCAAATTCCTTTTTGAGCCCTTCCTGCGCGGTCAGCAGCAGGCGCTTCTGCTCTTCAAAATTGGCGGCATTAGCGCGCAATGTGGCAAGTTCCCCGCTGAGCGTTTCGCGCGCTTGGCGCGTAACGGCGAGTTCATCACCCAAAGCATCGACCCGGTCCGCCCGCTCACTCGCCCCGGCCAGATCGCGAATCGCCGCCTTGAACCGTTCATCGAGGTCACGCCCCTCGATTTCGCTAACCGCCAACCTGCTGCGCAGGTCTGCCGCTGGCCGAGAGCCGAAAAACCAGCCCAGCACGCCCCCACCGGTCAATGCCAGCAAGATCATCACAATGGTAAGATTCTGTCCATCCATGTCGGCACGCTAACCGGAACGGAGCAGGAACGCCAGCCTTATCAAGCCGCCTTGCGCAGCTTATCCAGCTTCTTCAGCGCCATCTGCCGTTTAAGCCGGCTGAGGTGGTCGATGAACAGGATACCCTCAAGATGGTCCATCTCGTGCTGCAGGCAGGTGGCCATGATGCCGTCCATTTCCTGTTCGTGGACCGCACCATCCAGATCCTGCCAGCGCGCGCGGATCCGGGCTGGGCGTTCGACATCGGCGTAGATTTCCGGGACCGACAGACAGCCTTCGGAATAGACCGAGATGTCTTCGGACGGATCAAGGATTTCGGGATTGATGAAAATCTGCGGCTGTTTCAGCGTTGGTTGGTGGTGATGGTGGTGGCCGCCGTCGGCATGATCGTGATCGCAGGCGACCGGATCGGCATCGGGATCATCGGGCTGCAGATCGATCACCAGCACCCGCAGCGGCACCCCCACCTGAATCGCCGCGAGGCCAATCCCGGGGGCATCGTACATCGTCTCAAACATATCCTCGACGAGCGTTTTGAGCTCGGCATCGAACTGGGTGACGGGGGCCGAAATCTGCTTGAGGACAGGATCGGGGATTTCAATGATTTCGCGGATAGCCATAGGACCGTCACATAGTGCGAGGTTGCGCTGGCTTCAACCTTGCGAATCCTAATTCACGCCAAGGCGCCAAGATGTCGCGCTTGCGGCGAAGCCGTTCTATATCGATTGGCAACAAAGCCTGCGGCTACGCGAAACATCTTGGCGTCTTGGCGTGCGAACGCACTAGCCCATCGGCCGCCGCGCCCGCAGCGCTTGCGCCAAAGTGCCCTCGTCGAGGTAATCAAGCTCTCCCCCCACCGGCAGGCCATGCGCCAATTGCGTGATTCGCACCGGATAGCCCTCGAGCCGTTCGGCGATGTAGTGCGCCGTGGTTTGCCCTTCCAGCGTAGCATTCATTGCCAGCACCACTTCGTCGATCCCGCCCTGGCTGACGCGTTCAACCAATCCGCCGATGGTCAGATCCTCTGGCCGCACGCCTTCGAGCGCCGAAAGCCGACCGCCCAGCACGTGATAGCGCCCGGTAAACAGCCGGGCGCGGTCCAGCGCCCACAGGTCAGCGACGTCCTCCACCACGCACAGCGATCGCGCATCGCGGCGCGGGTCGGTGCAGATCCCGCAGGGGTTTGTGGTATCGACATTGCCGCAAGTTTGGCACTCGATCAGCCCCTCGCGCACCGCATCAAGCGCCTCCAGCAGCGCCACCAACGACGTTTCGCGCCGTTTAATCAGCCAAAGCACCGCCCGCCGCGCCGATCGGGGGCCCAGGCCCGGCAGGCGGGATAAGGCTTGGGTCAGTGTTTCGATCTCTTGCGATGCCATCGCGGCACAGATAGGGGCCTTTGTTACAGAATTGAACCAAAAAGCCCTTTCCCATTGGGGAAGGGTTGGGATGGGGGTTCCACGCTAGCCTTGAACCCCCACCCCCGACCCCTCCCCGCTGGGTAGGGGAGCCAGGAAGGACAGGTCGTTGCGCGTCATCTTCATGGGAACCCCGGATTTCGCTGTCCCGGCGCTGCGTGCGCTGGTTTCGGCGGGGCATGAGGTGGTGACGGTCTATACCCAGCCGCCCCGACCCGGCGGCCGGCGCGGCAAGGAACTGACCCCGACCCCGGTTCACAAGGCCGCTAAAGCGCTGGGGATCACAGTGCGCCATCCGGCTTCGCTGAAGGGAGCCGAGGCGCAGGCCGAATTTGCCGCGCTGGGCGCCGATATCGCCGTGGTCGCGGCCTATGGCCTGATCCTGCCGCAAGCCGTGCTCGATATGCCGAAGAATGGCTGCCTCAATATCCACGCCAGCCTGCTGCCACGCTGGCGCGGCGCGGCCCCGATCCACCGAGCAGTTTTGACAGGGGACGCCGAAACCGGCGTTACGATCATGCAGATGGAAGCCGGGCTTGATACCGGGCCGATGCTGGCGCTGGGCAAGACCGCGGTGGACGGCAAGACGGCGGGCGAATTGACCGATGAACTGGCCGAAATCGGTGCTGAACTGATGGTTCAGGTGCTGGCCGATTTGCCGGGTCATCTACCGGTGGTTCAGCCCGAGGACGGCGTGACCTATGCCAAGAAAATCGACAAGGCCGAGGCACGGATTAACTGGGGTCAGAGCGCCAAGCAAGTCGAGCGTCAGGTCCGCGCTTTTGCACCAGCGCCGGGGGCCTGGTTCGAATTTCAGGGCGAGCGCTGCAAGGTGCTGGTTGCGGAACGGGCTGAGGGCAATGGCGCGCCGGGAACTCTGCTGGACGAGCGCCTGACCATTGCTTGCGGCGATGCGGCAGTGCGCCCAACACAGGTTCAACGCGCCGGGCGTCCGGCAATGTCAGCCGACGATTTGCTGCGCGGCTGGGCGATCCCAACTAGCACGGTACTAGGCTGATGCTGATGTGCGCCCGCCAAGGTTTTCTCCATTGACCCGCTTCGCCCTCACCCTTGAATTCGACGGAGCGCCGTTCATGGGCCTGCAGCGCCAGCCGCAGGGGCCAACGGTGCAGTCGGTGATCGAAGCGGCGGTGCTGCAGATCACCGGTGAGGCCGCGCCGTTTGCAGCCGCTGGCCGGACCGATGCCGGGGTCCACGCGCTGGGAATGCGCGCCCATGTTGATATCGCCAAGCCGATCACGCCGTTCCGGCTGATGGAAGCGCTCAATGCGCTGCTGCGCCCGGCCCCGGTCGGGGTGCTGGCCTGTGCGGTAGTGGCCGACGATTGGCACGCCCGGTTTTCCTGCACTTCACGCGAGTATTTGTACCGGATTGCCAATCGCCGCGCGCCGCTGACGCTCGAACTAGGCCGCGCCTGGCATATCCGGCCCGAGCTGGACGTCAGCGCGATGGCGCGCGCGGCGCAGGCGCTGGTCGGCAGCCACGATTTCACGACGTTTCGCTCGGCCCATTGTCAGGCCACCAGCCCGGTGCGGACGCTCGACCGGCTGACTGTGCGGCGCGACGGCGGGCACGTCTTGATCGAAGCCAGTGCGCGCAGTTTTCTGCATCATCAGGTCCGCTCGATGGTCGGCTGTCTCGGGCTGGTCGGGATGGGCCGGTGGCGCGAGGAGCAGGTGGTCGAGGCGCTGGCCGCGCGCGACCGGGCGACACTGGGGCTCAACGCACCGAGCGAGGGGCTTTATTTTGTGCGCGCCCTTTACCCCGGTGAATGAGTGCCTAGGTTGCATTCCGCAACGCCATAATGGCGGACCAGATTCGGGAGACGACCAATGACTTTCACCGGCAAGCAGCTCACCACCCAGCTTGATGCAGACGGCACGCTGACCCTGCAGCTCAACGACAAGACCTGGGATGCGCCAAAGGCAGGCCAAGTGCTGGTCAAGATTGAAGCCAGCCCGATCAATCCATCGGACCTCGGTCTGCTGTTTGCCAGCGCCGATACCGAAAACGCCGTCTATACCCCCGGCAAGATCGTGGCCGTGATGCCTGCAAACGCTACTCGCGCGATGAAAGCCCGCCACGGTATGGCTATGCCGGCTGGCAACGAAGCGGCCGGGATCGTGGTTGCGGCCGGCGAAGGCGCCGAGCACCTGCTGGACAAGCGGATCGCCTGCGTGCCGGGCAGCGCCTATGGCAGCTACGCCTATGCCGAAGCCGCGATGGCGATGCCGGTCGAAGCCAGCGCAGAACAGGCCGCAAGTTCGTTCGTTAACCCGATGACGGCGCTGGGCTTTACCGAAACCATGAAGCTCGAAGGCTATACCGGGATCGTCCACGCGGCGGCCGCTTCGAACCTGGGCCAGATGTTGGTCAAGATCTGCCTTGAAGACGGTATTCCGCTGGTCAACATCGTCCGTTCTGAGGAACAGGTGAAGCTGCTCAAGGACCTCGGCGCGACCCACGTGCTCAACATGACCGATGCCGATTTCATGCCCAAGCTGATCGATGCGATTGCCGAAACCAAAGCGATGCTGGGGTTCGATCCAATCGGCGGCGGAACGCTGTCGGGCCAGATCCTGACCGCGATGGAAGCCGCCGCCAGCCGAGGCGCGGTGTTCAGCCGCTATGGTTCCAGCGAACCAAAGAAAGTCTATATCTACGGCGCGCTCGATATCGGGCCAACGATCCTCAACCGCGCGTTTGGCCTGACCTGGGATCTGGCCGGTTGGCTGTTGACCCCGTTCATGATGAAAGCCGGAATGGAAATCGTCGGGCGGATGCGGATGCGGGTGATGAAAGACCTGACCACCACGTTCGCCAGCCATTACAAGGCCCACGTCTCGCTTGAAGGGATGCTGACCAAGGAAGCGGTGAGCGAATACAACGCGCGCCGGACCGGGGAAAAGTATCTGGTTGTACCGTAAATCCTCCCCCCTTGGGGGAAGAGGACCATGCTCAGCATGGTGGAGGGGTACCCACGGTGATCAAGGCTTGGCCGAAGAGGTCGCGATCACCGCCTGTACCCCTCCACCACCTACGGTGGTCCCCCTCCCCGTTCCGGGGAGGAACTAAGCCGCTTTGTCTGCAAGCTTGCGGAACCAGCCAAAGATCGTCTCGACCGGGCGGCTATCGGCATTACGCCAGCTGACCGCATCGCTTTTGCTGTTGAGCCGTTTGCCCTTGGGTGAAATCACCACCATCGCCGGGGTGCCTTCCAGCCGCTTGATCCCGAAGCGCTTCGCCAGATTGAGATTGCGGCCCTGCCCAATCTGCGGTGTGCCGACATCGATGAAAGTCACCAAGAACCGCGCGCCAAATTCGGCCTTGAACGGATCGGAAGTCAGCACCCGGGCCAGCCCTTGGCTGTCGTGGCACCAGTCCGCGCCGAATACGATCACCGCCAGCTTGCCCTCGGCGCGCGCCGCTGACAGCGCCGCATCGAGATCCTTGGCGGCGTCGGCCTCTTGCGCATAATAAGCCACCGCCGCAGGTGCGGCGGCAGGGGCGTCGTTGGCGCCGGTTTGGCTGGTTGCAGGTTGCGCTATTGTCGGCAGCGCCGCTGCCAACAATACTGCGATCAACCGGGGCAGGATCACCCCTTGGCGACCACACTCTCAGGCAGTTCGGTGCCGAACACGCGCTGATAGTATTCCGCCACCAGCATCCGTTCAGTCTCATCGCACTTATTGAGGAAGCTGAGCCGGAAGGCGAAGCCGGGATCTTTGAAAATCGCGGTGTTCTGCGCCCAGGTGATCACCGTCCGCGGACTCATCACAGTGCTGATATCGCCATTGATGAAGCCCTGCCGGGTCAGATCGGCAACCTTGACCATGTTGGCGACCATTTCGGCCGAAGCGCCTTCGGTCTTGGCGAGCACAATCTCAGCCTCAACCTGCGCGGGCAGATAGTTCAGCTGAACCACAATGCTCCAGCGGTCCATCTGCGCCTGATTGATCGCCTGCGTGCCGTGATACAGGCCCGAAGTGTCACCCAGCCCGACCGTGTTGGCAGTGGCGAACAAGCGGAAGTTTGGATCGGGGCGGATGACCCGGTTCTGATCGAGCAGGGTCAGCTTGCCTTCGGTTTCCAGCACGCGCTGGATAACGAACATCACATCGGGGCGGCCGGCGTCGTATTCGTCAAATACCAGCGCAACCGGATGCTGCAGCGCCCACGGCAGCAGCCCCTCGCGGAATTCAGTGACCTGAAGCCCATCACGCAGCACGATTGCATCGCGCCCGATCAGGTCGATCCGGCTGATGTGCGCGTCAAGGTTGATCCGGACTGTCGGCCAGTTCAGCCGCGCTGCAACCTGTTCGATATGGGTCGATTTGCCGGTGCCGTGATAGCCCTGCACGATCACCCGGCGGTTGAAAGCAAACCCGGCCAGGATCGCCAGCGTCGTATCCGGATCGAACACATAGGCACCGTCCAGATCGGGGGTGCGTTGATCGGGCCGACTGAAAGCCGGAACCTTCATATCGATATCGATCCCGAACACCTCGCGCACATCGACCTGAATGTCGGGCGCGGGCAAAACGGTCTGGTTGGACGTGTCGAGCTGTGAGGATTTATCGGTCATCGCGAGAAACCGCCTAGACGGGCGCGGGCCGGGCTGCAACTGCCTTTGCGCGGCGCAAGTCGGTAATTTCAACCGAACGGTTAAGCTGCGCCGATTTCCCTAGAGGCAGTGGCGCTGCGGGCGCGGCCATCGGACTTGGCCCAGCCAACGCAGCTATCCGCCGTGACTGCGCTGATTGAAGCCGATCCAACAAACGGGGCTGAAAACGCGGCATTTGCAATTATACCAACCAGTCGGTATGTTTCGCGCAATGATCCCAAATCAACCCTTCCGCCCGCAACCCACGACGGCGCGCGACAAGCTGCTTGAGGCCGGGGTTAAGCTGGTCCGCAGCCAAGGCTATTCAGCCACTTCGGTTGATGCGCTGTGCGCCGAAGCCGGGGTGACCAAGGGCGCGTTTTTCCACCACTTTGCCTCAAAAGAGGCGCTAGCTGTGGCGCTTGCGGACTATTGGTCCAGTTCAACCGGGGCGTTCTTCGCAGCAGCGCCGTACCATCATTTCAGCGATCCGGTCGACCGGGTGCTGGGCTACATTGACCTGCGGATCGCGTTGCTGGCGGGCCCGGCAGAGAATTTCAGCTGTGTCGCAGGCACGATGGTGCAGGAGGCTTTCCGCAGCAGCGATGCCATTCGCGCGGCCTGCGAAGCGAGCATTATGGGCAACGCCGCCGCACTTGAGGCCGATTTTGCCGCAGCGATAGCCCAGACGGGCGCGCAAGGGGTTACCGCCGCTGGGCTATCGCGCCATGTTCAGGCCGTAATTCAGGGCGCGTTCGTGCTGGCCAAGGCGCAAGGCAGCGCGGCTGCGGCAGAGGCGGCACGCGAGCATCTGCGCCATTTGCGCCGCTATTTAGAACTGCTGTTCAATCAAGCGCAAAGGGAGCGCCTCTCATGACCAAAATGATTTTTGTAAACCTGCCGGTCGCCAACCTGCCCAGATCAATGGCTTTTTACGCAGCGCTCGGTTTTACCAACAACCCCGCTTTCAGCGATGAAACCGCCGCCTGCATGGTCTGGAGCGAGGCGATCCATGCAATGTTGCTGACCCACCCCAAATGGTCGGGTTTCACCACCCGGCCGATCTGCCCGCCGGGATCGAGCGAAGTAGCCTTGGCGCTTAACTTTGACAGCCGGGCCGAAGTCGACGCGCTGGTCGCGGCCGCAGCCGCCAATGGTGGGGCGGCCGATGTCAACCCGCCAGAAGACCACGGCTTCATGTACCAGCGAACCATCACCGATCCCGACGATCACGTCTGGGAGCCGTTCTGGATGGATCAAGCGATGGCCGAGGGCGCGGCAGCAGAGGCATCGACATGAGTCCGCTCGCGCTGCGCCGCCTCGGGACCGGCCTGACCGCGCTGGTCAGTCTGTTTCTGGCAATGGACGCGGGCGGCAAATTGTTCGCCCCCGCCCTGATGATCGCCAACAGCCCGCCGCTCGGTCTGCCGACCGATGTCGGCTTTCACCGCATGCTCGGTGCTATTCTGGCGGCGAGCCTCGCGCTCTATCTCTATCCGCGCACCGCGATCATCGGCGCGATCCTGCTCACCGGCTACCTCGGGGGAGCGGTCGCGATTCACACACGAGTGGGCTCGCCACTGGGATCACATACGCTGTTCGGAAGTTACCTCGGTGTCGCGCTGTGGGGAGGCTTGTGGTTGCGCTTACCGCAGCTTCGCAGGCTGATCCCGCTAAGTTCGAGAGATGCGGATTGACTTTCGCCGCGCTCCCAACTGCTTCGCCGCGTTCCGCTATAAGGGGTGTAAACTAAGGAGAAGACAATGTCCTATCTCGATGGCACCGTGATCCCCGTGTCCAAATCAAAGCGCGCCGAATTTATCGAGCACGCCGAGCAAATGGATCGCTA
>JAYURW010000052.1:0-3810 GCA_043756025.1 Novosphingobium sp.
GCAGCTGAACGAACCCGAGTCATAACCGCGGTGGCTGTTGTCGTAGCCGCGATAGTCGCCGCCCCAACCCTGACCGTAGTTTCCGTCACCCCGGCGCCAGTCGCGGTTCTGGGTCTTGACCGCAATCCGGCCTTTCACTTCCAGACCGTATCGCGTGTCCTTGATCTGGCGGATGTCGGTTACGTCGGCCCGGCCATAGCGCTGGCTGGCATAGCGTTCGGCGGCGCGAACACACAGTTCAACGGCCTGGCGGGGATTTTCGCGGTTGCCATAGCCGTTGCCATAGCCATTGCCGTAGCTGTTGCCATAGCCGTTGCCGCCTTCATAGCCGGCCCGGTCGTAGCGGTAGTCACCCTGGCGGTAGTCGCCTTGGCGGTTGTCGTCATAGCGGCGATCATCGTAACGGCGATCGTTGCGGCTCGAGGCCGAGGCAATCGCGGCGATACCGCCAATCACCAGGGCACCGGCGATGACATCGCCTGCGCTAATCCCGCCACGATCACGATCGCGGTGTTCAGCAAAAGCTGGGGTAGCCGAGGAGATTGCCATCGCGCCAGCCGCGATGGTCCCGACGAGTGCTTTGGACAGGTTCTTCATGGCATTCATCCTTCAAGTGGGCTGGACGGGGATGTCCGGGCTTGAAGATGGTTTACCGATTCGCCGGTGGCGCAAAGCTGAACTCGGTTGTTAGCTGACGTTCAGCTATGCGGTCACTTTTATGAACAGGCCGTCAGCGCGGCGGCACAGCCAAGCCGGTCCATTGCGCCATGAACGCCAGGATATCCGAACCTTCCGCCACCACCTTATCGGTCGGTTTGCCCGCCCCATGCCCAGCGCGTGTTTCGATCCGGATCAGGTGTGGCTTGCCATTCGGATTAGCGGCTTGCAGCGCAGCGGTATATTTGAAGCTGTGGCCCGGCACCACCCGGTCATCGGTGTCGGCTGTGGTCACCAGCATCGCTGGATAGGCCGCCCCGGCCCGAATGTTGTGATAGGGCGAATAGGCCCGCAGCACGCGCCAATCGGCTTCCTTGCCGGGATAGCCATAGTCATCGGTCCAATACCGACCGGCGGTGAACTTATCAAAGCGCAGCATATCCATCACACCAACCGCGGCATTGGCCGCCGCGAACAGATCAGGCCGCTGATTGACCACCGCGCCGATCAACAGACCGCCGTTCGAACCGCCTTGGATCGCCAAGCCGCCCTTGGGGGTGATCCCCTGCGCGATCAGGAATTCGCCCGCCGCGATGAAATCGTCGAACACGTTCTGTTTGTTACCCAGCCGCCCGGCATCGTGCCAAGCCTTGCCGTATTCCCCGCCGCCGCGCAGGTTGGCCATCACGAACACCCCGCCCGCCTCCAGCCAAGCCATCCGCGTCGCCGAGAAACCGGGCGTCAGTGAAATATCGAACCCGCCATAGCCATAGAGCAGTGTCGGGGCGGGCTTACCCGAGGCAACAAGGCTCTTTTTGCGAACGATGAACATCGGAATTTTTGTGCCATCTTTCGAGGCATAGAACCGCTGCTCGACCGCGTAATCCGCCGGGTTGAAGGCCAGTTTGGGCTGGGCGAAGACCGTGCTGACGCCGGTATTGCTGTCAAACCGATAGATCGCGCCGGGCTGGTTGAAACTGGAGAACGAATAGAATGTCTCTGGATCACCGGGTCGGCCAGCGAACCCAGCGGCAGTGCCGATCGCGTTGAGCGTGATTTGCCGGACCGGCTTGCCATCGAGCGAAACCATCTCGGCGGTCGAGGCGGCATCCTTGAGGTAGCTCAAGATCAACCGGTTGCCGACAATTCGGGCGCGTTCCAGTGTTTCGGGGCGTTCGAGGATGATATCGGTGAACTGCGGCTGGCGCGGTCCGCCAAGAGCAACCTTGACCACCTTGAGCTTTGGCGCGCCTTTGTTGGTCATGAAATAGAGCGTGTCGCCCATTCCTTCGATCAACCGCCAATCGTGGTCGAGCCCCGTCACCAGCGGGATCGCCCGCCAGTTGCGCCGCATCAGTGCAGCAACAGGTCCGCCCTTCTTCAGATCGGCCGCGCTGACTGTTACGGGCCCGATGAACATCGAGCGGGCTTGCCCAGCGAGCGGGATCACGTGCAATTCGAACCTGTTGTCGGTCCCCTTGGCAGTGGTGATCACCACCCAGCGGCCATCATGCGTCACTTCTGCGCTGTGGCCCAGTTCAGGGTGATCGGGCGTCGCATAGACCAATTGATCAGCCGATTGCGGCGTGCCGATCGCGTGGAAATAGACCGCTTGGTTGGTGTTGGGCTGCTGGAATGCCTGACCTACCTTTGGTTCGGGGAAGCGCGAGTAGAGGAACCCGGTGTTGCCAACCCACGAAATGCCGGTGAACTTGGCCCACTTGATTTCGTCCTCCAGGATTTTGCCAGTGGTCACGTCGAGCAATTTGATCACGCGCCAGTCTGACCCGCCATCCTGAATGGCATAGGCCAGCAGTTTGCCATTATCTGACGGGACCCAATCGGCCAGCGCAGTCGCGCCGTCTTTGGCCCAAGCGTTGGGATCGATCAGCAGCCGCGGCGCGCCGTTCAGGCCTTTGCGCACGAACAGCTGCGACTGGTTCTGCAGCCCGGAATTGCGCATATAGAAATAGTTCGCCCCAGCTTTCTGCGGCAGGCCAAAGCGCTCGTAGTCGGTCAACGCGCGGATCCGCTGCGCAAACCAGCCGCGCTGCGGCAGGGTGCTGAGGTAGCTTTGCGTCACCGCGTTCTGCTGCCCCACCCACTGCGCCACTGCCGGATCGGTCCGGACGTCGTTTTCCAGCCAGCGATAAGGATCGGCCACCGCCTCGCCAAACTGCGTATCTACGACATTGCCTTTGGTCGTCTGCGGATAGGTCAACTTCATGTCCTGCGCCACGACAGCGGCGGCTGACAGGGCGAACAGAGCACCGAACACGGCGCGGGCGCGGAATGACACAGAGCTTTCCCCCAGATACGATTGGCCCAAACACAAATGGCGGGATCAAGCCTAACGCTTGACCCCGCCATTGCAATTCGTTGATCGACCAGCGTCGTGACGATTATTCAGCGTCGTCCGTAAAGACCGGGCCCGAATCCTGGCCGCGGGCTGAAACATCGCGGTCAACCAATTCGATAATCGCCATCGGCGAAGCATCGCCAGCGCGGATCCCGGCTTTGATCACGCGGGTATAACCACCGGCGCGGTCAGCGTAACGCTCAGCCAGAACGCCGAACAGCTTGATCAGCTGGGCATCGTCGAGCAACCGGGCATGCGCCAAACGGCGGTTGGAAAGCCCGCCATGCTTGGCCAGCGTGATCAGCTTTTCAACATAAGGACGCAGCTCACGTGCCTTGGGCAGCGTGGTCTTGATCTGCTCGTGCTTGAGCAGCGCCGCAGCCATGTTGCGGAACAATGCTTTGCGGTGGCTCGAGGTACGGTTGAGCTTACGCCCGCCATGTTTGTGAATCATGATGCTTCTTTCGTTCGTATGGGGCCCGTGTCAGGTAGCCCGATCCCGGCAGCGCTTGCGGCGGCTGCCAAATACCGGTTGGCGGGACGCCCGAAAGCGTCCCGCCAGATTGGTTAACCCAGCAACTCTTGTTCGAGCTTCTTGGCCATTTCTTCGATATTTTCAGGCGGCCAACCGGGGATGTCCATGCCGAGGCGCAGGCCCATCGAGCTCAAGACTTCCTTGATCTCGTTGAGGCTCTTGCGGCCAAAGTTTGGCGTGCGGAGCATCTCGGCTTCGGTCTTCTGGACCAGGTCGCCGATGTAGATGATGTTGTCGTTCTTGAGGCAATTGGCCGAAC
>JAYURW010000053.1:0-23684 GCA_043756025.1 Novosphingobium sp.
CGTTTCGCGCGAAATTACCCCGCACGTTGATGCCTGGGAGGCCGCCGGGGAACTGCCGCGTGAACTGCACCGCAAGGCGGCAGAAGCAGGCATTCTCGGCCTAAACTATCCTGAGGAGTTTGGCGGCACCGGTACTGCGTTTACCCTGTTCCACGGCCTCGTTCAGACCGAGGAACTGGCCCGGCCCGGCGCGGGCGGGATCTGCGCCTCCTTGATGACCCACGGAATTGGGCTTCCGCCAATTTTGGCGATGGGCAGCGCTGAGTTGAAGCGCCGGGTCGCGCCAGAAGTGCTGGCGGGCGAGAAAATCATCTGCCTTGGCATAACCGAACCGGGCGGCGGATCGGATGTCGCCAACCTTAAAACCAAGGCGGAGCGCAAGGGCGCCAGCTATGTCGTCAACGGCGCCAAAACACTGATCACTTCGGGGGTGCGGGCCGACTATATCACGCTGGCGGTGCGGACCGGCGGGCTGGGGATCGGCGGGGTCTCGTTAATACTGGTCGAAACGGACCGCCCCGGCATCAGCCGCACCGCGCTGGCCAAGATGGGCTGGCATTCCAGCGATACCGCGACGATTCATTTTGACGATGTCGAGGTTCCAGCCGAAAACCTGATCGGGCCGGAAAACGGCGGATTTTCAGGTATCATGCGCAATTTCAACGGCGAGCGGTTGGGGATGAGCCAGCAGGCCAATGCCTTTGCCCGGATTTGTTTTGAAGATGCGCTCGATTGGGCGCGGCAACGCGAAACCTTTGGCAAGCCGCTGGTGACCAATCAGGTGATCCGTCACAAGCTGGCCGATATGGTCCGGCGGATTCAGGCGACACAGGCCTGGATCGATCACTGCGCCTGGTGCGTCCTCAACGACAAGGCTTTCCCCGGCGATTTCGCCCTGCTGAAAGTGCAGGCAACCCAAACTATGGAATTCTGCGCCCGCGAAGCCTGCCAGATTTTGGGCGGGGCCAGCTTTGTCCGGGGCAACCGGATCGAGCGGATTTACCGCGAAGTCCGGGTGATGGCGATTGGCGGCGGCAGCGAAGAGATCATGTTCGACCTCGCCAGTCGGCAATACCGGTTCTGATTGCCAGCTTGCCGTAACGTCCGCCGAAATCCGTTCGACATCGCCACTGGTTTGTGTCCTTCTTGGGCCAACCCCGAACGTGGATTCGGACCCGAGGAGAGTTTCAAATGACCGCCAAGGCAGACCGCCCCTATGATATCGTCGTCTACGGCGCGACCGGCTATACCGGGCGGCTGGTCGCTGAATATCTGGCTGATCACTATCAGGGCGCTGATGACAATGGGGGCCCCAAATGGGCGATGGCTGGGCGCAGCGCCGATAAGCTGGCCGAAGTCCGCGACCTGATCGGTGCGCCCGCCGACACTCCGCTGATCGTCGCCAATTCAGATGACCCCGCCAGCATGGCCGCGCTGGCCGATAGCGCCCGGGTGATCGTGACCACGGTTGGGCCTTACCAGCTTTATGGCGAGCCGCTGCTCAAAGCCTGCGTCGAGGCCGGGACCGACTATGCCGATCTGTGCGGCGAGCCGGGCTGGATGCGTCAGATGATCGACCTCTATCACGAAGCGGCTAAGCTATCGGGGGCGCGGATTGCGTTTTCGTCCGGGTTCGATTCGATCCCGTTCGATCTGGGCGTATTCATGCTGCAGCACGAAGCCAAGGCCCGCCACGGCAGCCCCGCCCCGCGGGTCAAGGGCCGGGTCCGCGCGATGAAGGGCACGTTCTCTGGCGGGACCGCCGCCAGCCTGACCGAGACGATGAAAGCGGTCGCCCGCAACCCTTCGCTGATCAAGGTTCTGCAAAGCTCGTTCGGGCTGACCCCCGGCTTTGAAGGGCCGTCGCAGCCGCTCGGGCTGATCCCGGAATATGAGGAAAGCGTCGGCAAATGGGCTGCTCCATTCATCATGGCGACGATCAACACCAAGAACGTCCATCGCACCAACTTCCTGCTCGGCCACCCCTATGGCGCCGATTTCAAATACGATGAAATGATGCTGACCAGCGCGGGCGAACTGGGCGAAAAGGCCGCCCATGCGGTTGGCGAAATGCTCAAAAACCCGTTCGGGGCGAAACCGCCCAAACCGGGCGAAGGCCCCACCCCGGAAGAGCGCGAGAACGGCTTTTATGATGTACTGTTCATCGGCGAATGGCCCGATGGCAAGACGATCCGCTATGGCGTCAAAGGCCGCTACGATCCAGGTTATGGTTCGACCAGCCGGATGATCGCCGAAACCGGGATCGCGCTGCTCAGCTGCACAGCGGACGGGGCCATTTCCACACCCGGCGCGCTGCTGGGCAAAGCATTGGTCAAACGCCTTCAGGACCATGCCGAGATCACTTTCGCAGTCGAAGAGTGAGCCCTGCCACCGAGCAAAGCGAATGGACCGTCGGCTGGCGGATCGTGCTGGCCTGCGCGGTTGCCAACGGCACCGGGATCGCGCTGCTGTTTTATACGTTCAGCATGTTCCTGATTCCGATGACCGCGGACCTTGGGATTGCGCGCAGCGATGCCGGATTGATCCAGTCGCTGATCGTCACTGCCGTGCTCGGCGCGCCAGTGATTGGCCGGCTGACCGATCTGTTCGGGTTCCGCGCGGTCTATGTCACCTGCTCGCTGATCCTGGCCGGGGTCGGGCTGGCTCAGGCGCTGTGGGTCAGCGGATTCTGGTCACTCGCCGCGACAATTCTGATCGCCGGATTTATCGGCGGCGGCAGTTCTTCGGTCGTGCTGACCCAGCCGGTTAATGCCCACTTCCGCAAATTTCGCGGGCGCGCGCTGGGGCTGGTCGGGATTGGCGTGTCGCTGACCACGATCATGGTGCCGCCGCTGCTGCAACTGGTGATTGCCGAGAATTGGCGCTGGGGCTTTCTGATGCTGGCGGGCCTGTCGGGCCTGATTGGGCTCCCGGCGGTGCTGCTGCTGATGCCGCGCCAGATCGGCAACCGTCCGGTCAAAACTCTGCGCAACGGATTGCCGCACGACTGGAGCTTTTTGCGGGTGCGTGATTTCTGGCTGCTGGCTCTGGCCAACATGATCGCCGGGATCACCACCGGCGGTGCGATCAGCCAGTTGGCGCCAATGATCGCCGAACGTGGGCTGTCCGCCGCCACTGCTGCCTGGGGCGTGTCGGCCTTTGCCGCCGGACAGTTCTGCGGCAAGCTGGGCGGCGGCTACCTGCTAGACCGGTTTGAACCGCGCCTGATGGCGATCCTGATGACACTGATCCCCAGTCTGGGCTTCGTGGTATTTTCGGCCGCCGACCCGGGGCTCGCCCCCTTGGTGCTGGCTGCCTGCGCGATGATCGGGGCCTTGAGCGGCGCCGATGTCGATATCTACGCCTATTTCGTCGCGCGGCGCTTTGGCCTAGCCAGCTACGGCTCGGTCTTCGGCGCGCTCCATGGGCTGGGCTGGATCGGGGCGGTGGCCGGGATCACGCTGTTCAGTGCGACTTTCACCCAGACCGGCAGCTATGCCTTTGCGCAGTATTTATCGATGGCGTTGCTGTTGACCGCCGCATCGATGCTGATCCCGGTCAAATTACCCCCACTCGGGTCCAAGGAGCTGCCCGATCCGGTCATAACCGACGCCGAACATCCCCAGTTCCCCTGATCCATTGCTGGGTTTGCAACCCGCCGCTAGGCTGCCCGGCATGACCAGCCTTGCCGCGCGCCTTTCTGTCCCTGTCAGCACCACCATTTTTGAGCGAATGTCAGGCCTTGCCCGCGCGCTGGGCGCGATCAATCTCGGTCAGGGTTTCCCTGAAATGGCCGAGCCGCCCGAACTGATCGCTGCGGCGCAGCGGGCTTTGGAAACGCGCTCCAACCAGTATCCGCCGATGCGCGGTCTGCCCGAATTGCGCAGCGCAATTGCCGCCTATTATGCCGCCGAGCAGGGTTTGCGGGTTGATCCCGCTGGCATCGTCGTGACTTCCGGCGCGACCGAGGCGCTGGCCGCCAGCTTGCTCGCGCTGGTCCGTCCGGGCGATGAAGTGGTGCTGATCCAGCCGCTTTACGATGCCTACCTGCCGCTGGTGCAGTGGGCCGGCGGCACGGCCAAACTGGTCAGCTTGCAGCCGCCGCACTGGACCCTGCCGCTCGATCAGTTGGCCGCCGCAATCGGTCCTAAGACAAAAGGGATCGTACTCAACACTCCCAACAATCCAGCCGGAACCATGTTGACGCTGGCCGAACTCGAAGCCGTTGGCGGCCTGGCAACGGCGCATGACCTGTGGGTGATCAGCGACGAGGTGTGGGAGGGGATGGTGCTCGATGGCAGCCCGCACATCTCCGCCCTCGCCGTACCATCGCTGGCCGAACGGACGGTCAAGATCGGCTCTGCCGGCAAGATATTCTCGCTGACTGGCTGGAAAATCGGCTGGGCGATGGCCGCACCGGCACTGGCCGCGGCGGTTGCGGCCAAGCATCAATTCCTGACTTTTACCACCGCCACCCCGCTGCAATGGGCAGCGGCCGAGGGACTGGCCCTGCCGCCCGAATGGCACCGCGCCCACCGCGCCCGCTATGCCGCAGCCAAGGTCCGGCTGGTTGGCGGCCTGACCGCTGCAGGCTATGCCATATTGCCTTCCAATGCGACTTGGTTCGTCACGCTTGATCTGGCCGGATCCGGCCTGCCGGGCGATGACACCGCCGTGGCCGAGCGGCTGATCCATGATGTTGGCCTCGCCGCAATCCCGGTTTCGGCCTTTTATGCCAGCGCGCCTGAAATCGGCTATTTGCGGCTGTGCTTTGCCAAACAAGACGCCGTGCTGGATCAGGCGATCGAACGGCTCAGCCAGTTCCGCAAAACCGCCGCCTGAACCCGCCGCGTTTGCCAATTGCATCTGCTCGGCCCGCCGCTAAACTACGGTTAAGCAGGGTCGCATTTGGGGGCTATCCGGGCTGATCAGCTTGAACTGATGCACTGCAGCAGTGGCCTGGGGGCGGTAATGAAAAACGGCAACGAGAACCCGTTGGACGAGTTTGAAGCAGACGTAGTCTGGTCGCGGACCCGGTTTGCAGGACTGCCGGATTCGTTCTGGTTGATGGCGCTAGTGCTGGTTGTGGTGGTGTTCGCAGCGGGCATCCGGGTCGGCGGGATCAACGTCCCGCTCGACCGGATACCCTGGTCGGTGCTGGTCCCGTGCATGGCGCTGTTCTGCTTTGTCCATTCGATCATCATGCTGGGCACCCGCCGCGCGGTCACGCTGCTCGTGCTGGCCACCAGCATAGCCTTTTGCGCTGAGTATTACGGCGAACGAACCGGGATCCTGTTTGGCCCCTATTGCTACACCGACGTGCTCGGCCCCAAAATTCTGGGCCGGGTGCCGATGCTGATCCCGTTCGCCTGGTACATGATGTTTTACCCCAGCTATGTCGTGACCAACATCCTGACCGAGGCGCGGCCGGTCTCGACCCGCCGCGACACCACCTGGATCGTCTGGTTGTCATTGCTCAGCGCGCTGATCATGACTGCCTGGGATATCACGATGGACCCGGTGATGAGCTTTTACCCCGGCGGCGGCAGCACCAACTGGTGCGATGCCAAAGGCCTGCACGAGGCCAATGTCGGCCACCCGGCCTGGGTCTGGAAAGAAGGCGGGGTCCACTTTGGCGTGCCGTTGCGCAATTTTGGCGGATGGATGCTGACTTCATTTGTGGTGTTCCTGATCTACCGCTTGCTCGAACGGCGGATCGCGTTGCGTCCGCTGGAGGGGTACAAATCGCGGATGATGGCGTTCCTGCCGGTTGGCGCTTACGGCATGATGGCGCTGATTGATGCGTGGCTGGGCTATCCCGAGATTGAGGATATCCATC
This sequence comes from Novosphingobium sp., assembly GCA_043756025.1. Classification (GTDB taxonomy): domain Bacteria; phylum Pseudomonadota; class Alphaproteobacteria; order Sphingomonadales; family Sphingomonadaceae; genus Novosphingobium. Next base: position 5,840 of record JAYURW010000053.1, read on the forward strand.
TGATCAGCCCGTTCGTGATGGGCATCCCGTTCCTGTTCGCCACGTTCAAGCTGTTTGCCGAACGGACCGACCTGCCGCTGTGGCCGTGGCAGCATAAGGCCAGCGACAATGCCTAGGGAGAAGATCGCGATTCTGGGCGGCGGGGTCGGCTCATTGATCACCGCGTGGGAACTGACCAGCACGCCCGAACTTCGCGCGAAGTACGAAGTCACGCTCTATCAGATGGGCTGGCGGCTGGGCGGCAAAGGCGCGACCGGGCGCAACCTTGATCCCGCCAAAGGCCTGCGGATCGAAGAGCATGGCCTGCACGTCTGGCTGGGCTTCTATGACAACGCCTTTCAGGTGATCCAAGACGTTTTCGCCGAAGTAAAAGCGAGCGGGCTGGCCCCCGGCAGCCCGTTTCAGGCCTGGAGCGATGCGTTCAAACCGCAGAGCTTCACCCCGGTCGGCATCGGCGATGGCAGCATCTGGGTTCCGGTGACTTGGCCGACCAACGATCTCGAGCCGGGCATTCACCCGGTCAGCGCGATTGATGCGATCCGAGCGGCGCTGGAGATGCTGGGGCAGCTGATCGGGCAGGTGTTCGGCGGCAATCCGCTGCGCGCGTTGTGCATCGGCTGGCGGATGCTGCTGATCCGCCGGGCGGCCGGCAAGCTGGCCAGCGAGGCGGCGCTGGACAACGAACCGCATTTGCGAACGATCCACTACCATCTGGATGCAATCACCGCGCAGTTCCGCAAGATCGGCGGCCAACCGGGCGATGCTGGACTGATTGCCGGGCTGGCGCTCGAAATGATCGAGATCGGCCTCGCCTGCCTGCACGGGTTGCTCAATCCGGCCTACGGCTTGCTCAAGGATTTTGATCTCAACCGGATTGACGGGTTTGAATTCATGGACTGGCTGGTCGCCAATGGCGCGCCCGAGGCAATCAGAACGACCCGCGACACCAACGGGCTGCTCGCTCCGCGTCAGCCGTTTCTGCGCGCGCTGTACGATCTGGCCTTTGCCTATCGCCAGTTCGAAGATGCCAGCGGCGAATCCAAAATGGCCGCCGATTTCGCCGCCGGGGCCGCGCTACGCTGCTGCATCCGGATCTGCACCGGCTATAAGGGCGCGGTGCTCTATCTGATGCAGGCCGGAATGGGCGAAGTGGTCATCGGCCCGCTCTATCAGGTACTGAAGGACCGGGGCGTCAACTTTGAATTCTTCGCCAAGGTCAAAGCGCTGCGCCTGTCGGACAACCGCAACTGGATTGAGCGGATCGAGATTGAGCAGCAGGCCGCCGCGCCAGCCGGTTACGAGCCGCTGTTCACGGTCAAGGGCCTCCCCTGCTGGCCGAGCGAGCCGTTCTGGGATCAACTGACCGATGGCGCTGCGCTCAAGGCGGGCGGGACCAATTTTGAGAGCCACTGGGCGGTCTATCCGCCCGGCTATCCGCGCCCAGTCCAAACGCTGCTGCTGGGCGAACATTTCGACAAGGTCGTGCTGGGCCTGTCGCTCGGCGCGTTCAAGGATTTTGGCAATGGCGAGGAAAGCCCCTGTGCCGAACTGATCGCCGCTTCCCCCGCATTCGCTGCGATGACCGGCAACATCGGCGTGGTCCCAACCCATGCCGAACAGTTGTGGCTGACCAAAGACCTAGGCGAACTGGGCTGGAACGCGGCTAGCCCGGCAATGGTCGGCGCGGTGGAACCGCTCGATGTCTGGGCCGCGATGGAGGGCAGCATTGCGCATGAGGATTGGCCCGCAGCCGATCCGCCCAAGTCGCTCCATTACCTGTGCGGCCCGTTCAACACCCGGGCCTTTACCCGGCCCGCCAGCGATACCACGGTTCCGGTCGAGGCACTGGCCGGGGTGCAGGCGCGGGTCCAGCATTGGTTGGAGAACGAGACGGTGACGATCTGGCCCAATGCGGTTGCGCCGGGCAGCAACGGGATCGATTGGGCGCTGCTTTATGGCGGCGGCGGCAACGGTGCGGCGCGGCTGAGTGATCAGTTCCTGCGCGCCAACATTGATCCGACCGAATGTTGCCCCGGGACCTGGAGCGGGACCACGCAGTACCGCCTGAAGCCGGGCGATTCGGGCTTCATCAACCTGATCCTGGCGGGCGACTGGACCCGCACCGGGACCAACACCGCCTGCGTCGAAAGCGCGACGATGTCGGGCAAGGCGGCGTCGCGCGCGATCTGCGGATCGCCTGCCGTCATACCGCACGAACACTTCATGCAAGGAAGCAACCGGCCATGACCTATCCCGCCTATGTTCCGACACTGGGCTTTGCCGAACAATGCAGCCCCGCGCCGGGGATCATCAGCGGGGCGATGACCAACGCCTTTGCGCTGAAGGTGGCGGACCTGGCCCGGCTGCAGGCGACGGTCGATCATTTCCTGAACGCGCCGACCGGCGGCGCCGCCAGCTATACCGTGCTGGGCGAGCTGATTTTCGCAACCTTCATGCACGCCGACCGGCTGACCTCGGGCGGCGAAGTAACCGGCTGGCAGCCCGATGACGAAATGGCGTTCTGGGTTCCGCTGCTGGTTCGCGGACCCGCCGGTCAGCCCGACCGGATCCGGATGTGGATGCCCTATATCACTATCAGCGTATCCGAAGGGATGACCACCGGGCGCGAGATTTGGGGCTATTTCAAGCAGACCGGGGATGTCGTGGTGGCCGATCATTCGGCTGACCCGATGGTCTTTACTTCGCAGGCGCTGATTTATGACCCGCTGGCAAGCGCCACGCAGGGCCGGACCGAGCCGCTGGTGACGATCACCGGTCCCGGTGCAGCGGGCGGGCTGGAAGCACTGTGGAACGATGTTGAGAGCTTTGCCCGAGGGATGCACGGATTGTGGCGGGGCGCGCACGGCGAAGTGCCCAGCGGCGATGGCGGCCTGATTCTCGATACGCTGAAGCATTTGCTGCTGGGGCAGGTCGAAGTGGTCAACCTCAAGCAGTTCCGCGACGCCGCCGACAGCTCATTGGCCTGTTATCAGGCGCTGATCGAGGGGCCTTGCACAATCAAGGCCCTACACGGTGCCGGGCTGCTGCCTGCCGGGTTCAGCGCGACAATTGCGAACTGGGCGAGCAATCCGCTGGCCAGCTATCTTGGCCTGCCCACGACCGGAGCGATCCCGGTGGTTTTTGCGACATGGGTCAAGATGGACTTCGAAGCCAGCAATGGCCGCGAGGTGTGGAAGGCCGCAGGCAGCGGTGAGCCGCCAGCGCCGCCCGGCTGCCTCAACCTTCCAGCCCTGATCCGTAGATGGTTTTCGGGTAGCCGCTGATCGCCTGCGCCGCCCGCATCCCGCTTTCGACCGCCGCTTCGACGCAGCCTGAATTCATCCGGGTTTGGGTCCAGTCGCCGGCCAGGAACAGGTTGGTGAAGCCTGAATTGCCTGACTCCAAACGCAAGTGGACCGTGCCCGGAACGCTCAAGACATAGCGCTCGCTCGGGTCGATATTCGCCCGGACATATTGCGAGGCCAGCCGCGCCGAGCCAGTCCCGCCCGCTGGATCATACAGCGTCTGCCAATCAAACCCGCCCCCGACGACCGCAGCAGGCCACAGCGCCGGGGCATGGGCACCCAGCCAAGCGGTCCCGATTTTCGCCGCTATGGCGGCTGCGCAGGCTGGCGGGCTGGGCTTGGTAAAGCACCCAGCAGTGGCGCTGTCGGCCAACGGCCCGCAGAAATAGGCGATGCTTTTGGGGGCATCAGTCGGCCAGCTTTCGGCGGTCAGCAGGTGCGACATATCGGCCCAGGTGCTGTGCGGATCGGCATAACTGGTCAGCACGGTCTGCCCGCAGTCCCAGCCCATCCCAGCGGTATCGCGGTTGAGCCACAGCTGCAGCGCCTGTGTCTGGACCGTCGCGAGCCCCGCCACCATCGCCGCAAATGGCGGATGCGCCGCAATCAGCTCGTCGCAGGTGCCTTTGAGACCCGCCAGTGAAATGCCGAGCACAATATGATCGAAATCGGTGCCCAGCCGCAAAGTGCGCGAACCCGAGCTCTGCTGGCACCAGATATTTTCCAGATTGAGCTGCTCGCCCGCCAGCTGCGCCGCAATCGCCGCGCCATTTTTGACCTGATCCCACAGCGGCGCAGACGGCCAGCACGGCAGTACTTTGCCCGCGCCATAGCCCACATCAACCAGCGGATCATAAGCGCCGCCAGTCAGATCGACTTGCCGGTTCAGATCAATCGCCTGCACCAGATTGCCATCGGGCGAGAGGTGCAACGCCTCGACCCGGTGAAAGAATTCGAACGCCACCCCGCGCGCTTTCAGCACTTCGTACAGCGGGCTGAAAATCGTATCGCCCATCCCGGCATTCATCCGGTAAATCACCGCGCCGCGCGCGCCCAGACCCATGCTGAGCATGACATACAGCGCCACGCCAGCGGCGGCTTCAGGCTTGGCACAGTCACCATCGCGATAGGCAAAGCCAAGGTCATAAAGCGCCTTGATCGGGGCGGACTGCGCCGCCTTCGCACCGCAACCATGCGCGATCAGCCAGGCCCGGAAATCGAGGTGGTCGATCGAACGCAAGCCTCCATCGCCCTTGGGCAGCACGTCCTCGATCAGGCCTTTGAACACCGCCCAGCCGATTTCGATCAATTCGATCAGCCGCGTAAAATCCTGACCGATGGTGGCCAGCTCGCCCCGCACCGCCGCGATAGCCTCCTCAATCAGGTGCCAGGCCCCGCTAAGCAAATGCCCTTGCACCTTTTGCGCAGCGCGGTGGGCTTTGGGTGCATCCAGTTCGGCGTGACGCGCAACCAGCCACTCGGCCAGCGCCTCGGCCATTTGGGCAAGCGGCAAATGCCCGCCATCGCCCGGTGTGCCCGGCAGCGGCGGTAGCGGGATCTGCCAAAAATCCCAGTCGTCTGCTTTGCGCTCCCCCAGCGAAATGTTCGATTGCGCGGTGAAGGCATCGCTCCAAATTTGGAACGGATTATTGGGTGCCTTGTCCCATTCGGCATAGATCGTGCGGATCATTGCGAACGCGTTTTGATAGAATCCCAGCCACATATGCAGGCCGTGTTCCTCAATCCGCTGGCCGAGTGCGGCGTTGCGCCCACTCGCCCCCTTGCCGCCCAGCCGCCAGCCTTGTTGATAGACCGTGACGGCATAGCGGGCGCGCAGTTCGGGCGTGGCGCTCAGCTCTGCCGCCGCCGTGATCGCGCCGACCCCGCCGCCCAGCACCGCAACCCGGATCCGGCGCCGATCTTCCTCCATTGCATTCCCCCGACCTGAGCGCGAACCCGGCACCAAGGCTAGCACCGCTGCGGGCAAATACCGAATCGCCTTTTGCCTTTTGCCTGCTGGGTGTATGGATTTCCGCAGGAGGAAAAGCGCCGCGTGTCTGACATTTTCGTATCCTATAACCGCGAAGACATGGCCACCGCCCGGCAACTGGCGGAGGCGCTGATTGGCGATGGCCTGGCGGTGTGGTGGGATCAGACTCTGGCCGCCGGACAAGCCTATGACGAAGTGACCGAAGCGGCATTGCGCGGCGCCAAAGCGGTGATCGTGTTGTGGAGCCCGCGCTCGGTCGTCTCGCGCTGGGTCCGGGCCGAAGCCACGCTGGCCGACCGGGCCAAAACCCTGCTGCCGGTAATGATCGAGCCGTGCGAACGCCCGATCATGTTCGAGCTGACCCAGACCGCTGATCTGATCGGCTGGACCGGTGATCTGAGCGATCCGGCCTGGCTGCGATTGGTGCAGGATATTCGGGGCTTTTTGGCGCGCAGCAGCGCCGCCGTAGCCATGCCTGTTCCGGCACCTGCTGCCGCCGCCCCGGCGCTCGCATCAGGCAAGGCCCGCCGCGGCGAAGCGCCGTCGCTGGCGGTCATGCCGTTCGCCAATCGCTCCGGCCTGCCTGAGGATGAGAGCTTTGCTTTTGGGTTCTGCGAAGACATCATCGATGCGCTGTCCGAAGGGGTTAACCTGCGGGTGATCGCCAGTTCGGCCACCGCCAAATTTCGCACCGCCCCGGTGCTCGATCTGGAGTTGATGGGCCGCCAGCTTGGGGTCCGGTACGTGCTGGAGGGCAATTTGCGCCGTTCGGGCGACGTCTTGCGGGTGACCGCGCAGCTGGTCGGGACTGAAACCGGCGAAATCGTCTGGAACCAGAAGTTCGAACGTGCGGTAGCAGAGCTGGCCGCCTTGCAAGAAGACCTTGTGCTCGATGTTGCGGCGACACTGGATGCCAGCGTTTACCGGCTTGAAATGGAGCGCGCTCTGCACAAGCCGACCGATCTGACCGCGTGGGAATGTCTGGCCCGGGCTATGGCTGCCAACCGGCTGGTTACCCCGGAAAACATGGTCCTGGCGTTGACTGAAGCGCGCCGCGCGGTTGAGATTGCCCCCGATTACGGGCTGGCCCACGCCATGCTGGCGCTAACTGACGGCGGATTGTTCTACATCGCGGCGGATGACAATCCGGCCGATATCGCGCGGGTGCAAAGCCATATCGACCGGGCCATGGCGCTCGATCCGGGCAACCCGGCCGTGCTGGCCAATTGCGCCGCGGCCTGCTGCTATATCCACCACAGCGAGCGCGGGCTCTCGCTGGCCGAAAAGGCGGTGCGAGCCCGGCCGGGCTATGGCTTTGCCCACTTTGCCGCTGGGCTGGCGCTGACCATGCTCGACCGCAACCGCGAAGGGGCCGAACAGTTCCTGACCAACCGCCGGATCGAGCCTGATTCGCATCTGCAATTCATCAACTCGGCCTGGACCGGGGTGGCCCATGCCCGCGCGGGCGCGTTTGACGCGGCCTGCGCTGCGTTTCGCCACAGCCTTGATCTGGTCCCGCTCTATGCCCCGGCGATGATGCTGCTGGCCGGGGTGCTGGCTGAAACCGGCCGTCCCGAAGAAGCCGCCCCGCTGATCGCCGACCTGCGCCGGATGTCGACCAGCTTCGCTCCGCCTCAACAAGAACTGCAAATGCGGCGGCTTTATGCCGGCAACCCCCTGCAGGCCGCAATGCTGGTCCACTTACAAGGGTTTCAGGCCTGAGGGATGGCGGTGAGAAGCGCGAAATCTCGCCGCAACGGCGCGGCTGGCTCGGGCCTTGGCCCAGCGGGAGCTGTCAGGGGACATTCCCGATGCCACGGTTTCACTGAACAGAGCCGCAGCGCCGCCTTGGCCCTGCCGGTAAATCAACCAATCAGCGCTTACGCAAACAATTGATGGGTTCTGGCCCTGACAGAACGAAAGAGAGAAAAATGACCGCACCGATCATAATGCAGGATCTGCGTGACCACTTTGCCCATTGTGTTCAAGTGTTTGGCGGTGTCACAGCAACGTCTCGCCGCCTCGAAATAGACGAGCGGGCCATCCGGCGCTTTGTCAATGGTGAGCTGCCGCTGAGCATCAGCCTGCTGGAAGATACCGCGATAGCACTGCACTGCCTTATCGCTGAAGCAACAGCGGCGGCGGAATACATCGCCAAAACTGCGGCCTCGCAGCCAATCGCTCCGCAAAGGTCTTAACCAGGCTGTCCCAGCTAACGCGCGAATGCTGTGTTCGTGATGTGCAGGCCGCCGGAACAGGTGCTGCAAGTTGGGCGCAGGCGCAGCGGATGCCCGCAGGTCTGGTGAGTGAGCAGCAGCGGCGGTCCCTTTTCATCAGCATACCAGCGGTCACCCCATTGCAGGAGCGCCAGCAGCACAGGGTACAGATCACGTCCCTTTTCAGTTAGCCGGTATTCAAACCGGTCTTGATGCGCTGAATAGGGTTTGGCCCGAACGATACCTTGCGCCTGCAACCGCTCCAGCCGGTCTGCAAGGATATTGCTGGCCATCAAGGTATCGCGCTGGATCTCGTCGAAGCGGTGGATGCCGGTGAAGCAGGCGCGCACGACCAGCGTGGCCCAGCGGTCACCAAATAGCTCGATTACCGAATCAACCATCGTTTGGTTGCCGCGCTTGGCGATTGCGGACGCAGTTTGCATCCGGCGCCGGCCATAAGCGGGAATGATCTGGCTAAGGCCCGGCCCCGGAGCCCATGTCACTTCGCGCGGATCGATCTCGCCAGCGCAGTGTTCGCAAGTGGCGACCGGCACTAGTTTCTGCCCACAGTCATGGTGGACGAGGCTGATTGCAAAACTGCGCTCGCCCGATTCCCAATGATGTTGCCAGCGCAGGATCATCAGAGCGACGCTAAAGAGGTCTCGTCCTTTCTCGGTCAGTCGGTATCCTGCGCGCCGTTCAGGCAGTTTAGTAAATACATCAGCATCGACCAGCTTTCGCAGCCGATTGCTGATGACAGAGCGGGTGACGCCGGTTTCCTGCACGAATTCATCGAAGTGGTGCCGGCCAAGAAGAGCCTGTTCGATGATCAGCAGGACCGGCACATCGCCGACCACTTCCAACGCACGCCAGATTGAGCAGGCCCTGATCGATTCGTGTTTCACCGCCTGCGCATAAGCCTTTCTGCAATCGCCTGATAGGCGGACAGCCTTATCGGGCCGATATTGGCGTTGGCCGCCGTGGGGTGCGAGGCAAGGCGCACAATGACCATCTCTGCGGCAGGGTCGATGTAGATCGTCTGGCCGTAAACTCCGCGCGCGGCGAAGGCGCCGTCCGGCCTAGCAGAGCGCGCTGCCCTCACAGGTCAGAACTTCATGTCGAACTGAACGGCGATGTTACGCGGCCGGTCATAGATGGCCGAATAGGCAACACCGGTGCGGGCGGTGAAAGTGGTTGCCAGCGGCAGTGCCCCCGCAGTCTGCTTGATCCGCTCGTCGGTCAGATTGCGGCCAACCAGAGCGATGGTCCAGTTGTCATCAACCTGGCCCAGTGACAGGCGTGCACCCATCTTGACATAACCAGCTTGCATCGTCCGGGGGTCAAGGTTCGCCGCGGCAATATAACTGCTCGAAAAATCGGCGTTGAGATTGACGCCAAGCTTCAGATTTCCGCCGATCTCATGGCTGAAATCGCCGTTGAGATTGCCCGACCATTTGGGAGTCAGCGTATTGCGTTTGCCGGTGTAGCTGCAGAAGCTGCCCGAAGTCGGGACTTGCTGGAAATAGCACTGCCCAAGCGGGAAGTCGGTGAATTCAAAGTCGAGATAGGCGATCGCGCCGCTGAGTGTGAAATGATCGTCAACCGCCCAGCGCATATCCGCCTCGACCCCTTGGGTCTTTGCGCCCGATGCGTTGCGGACGTTAAAGCTGAGCTGACCATCGAAGACATTGGTCTGAAGGTCGGTATAGGTGGTGCGGTAGGCCGAGATATTAAAGGCCAGGCTGCGGGTTTTGTATTTCAGGCCGACTTCGAAATTGTCAGCCCGTTCGTCACCGAACACAAATGCGCCCGGCGTAGCGACGGTCGTCGATGTCGGGAGCGAGTTGCCGCGAACGTCGAACCCGCCGGCTTTGGTTCCGCGGGCAAACGATGCGTAGAACATCAGGTCATCGGTAACATCGAACTGAATGTTGGCCATCGGGTTGAATGAACTTTCACTCAACGCGCCGGAAATGCTGTGCGCTTCGATATTGAGCACCCGGAACGTGCCGATCACTGCTGCGGCACTGATTGGCGCGCCGCTAGGCGGCGTCAGGCTGAGCGGTCCACGGTTGATCGTCAGAGTGCGGCTTCCGCTCTTCTTCTCATGGTTGAAGCGGGCGCCGAGGGTGACGCGAAGCGAGTCGGTGAGCGCAAATTCACCTTGCGCAAACACCGAGAACAGGTCGGATTTCTGGAAATAGACCCGGTCGTTGCTGGTATCGCCCAATGCCCGAAAACCCGTGGCCAAGAAGAACGGTGAAAACCGCACATTGTCCGTAACATCGAGGCTGGTGTGCTGGTAATAGGCGCCGGCGATGTAGTTAAACCGGCTGTCGCCTGGCGAAGTGATCCGCAGCTCCTGGGTGTACTGCCGATAATCCTCGGACTGGCGGGTGCCATCGAGCAAGTCCGGATTGACGAAATCGACATCGATGGTTTCGCGAACACTGTAGTCCAGAACCCCACTGACCGATGTCAGTGAGTGGTCGCCAAGTTCAAGATTGGCGGTGAGCACGCCATTGAAAACCTTGGTCTGGCTTTCGTACCCACCATCAGCGCGGACCCAATCCTCGTTGGTTTCGACTGCCAGTGGTCCGGCAAAAACCGCACTGTACGTTCCGACCGGGCCGAACGCCTCGCGCGGCTGGCCTTTGGTTTTGAAGTCGGCGTATTCAACTTTCAGATCGGCTGACAGTGGGCCGTCGCCTTTGAAGTCGACAATGCCGCGAACGAAGACTTCGTGAACATTGGGTTCGTTGCGATTTTGGCGCGTGTTGAAAAAATAGCCGTCCATCGCGCGGTAGTAGCCCACCACACGCGCGGCGACGTTTTCAGAAATGGGGCCAGACAGCACACCCGTAATGCGCTTTTCCTCATGCTCGAACTCATAGCTTGCGCTGACCGAGCCTTCGAAATCGCGGGTTGGGCGGCGGCTGACGACATTGACGGCCCCTGCAATCGCGTTCTTGCCGAACAAGGTCGGCTGCGGGCCGCGGAGCACTTCGACCCGCTGCAAATCGACCAGCGGCATCCGGCTCAGCTGATCCCGGCCATAATAAACGCCATCGACGAATATCGCGACCGACTGTTCAAAGCCCTTGTTGTCGCCCGAGGCAATGCCGCGGATCGCGACGCGGTTGGCAATCGCGGTCTGGGTGATTTTGAGATTGGGAACCGATGACGAAACGGCTTCCAGATTGGCCTGGCCATAGGATTCGATTGTTTTGCCGCTAACCGCCGAAATCGAGATGGGAACCTCAGACAGTCCTTCCACGCGTTTTTGCGCGGTTACGACGATTTCTTCGAGACCGCCTGTGTCCTCGCTCGCCGCGTCCTGCGCCCATGCGTTTGCAGGTGCAATCAACGCTGTCGTTGCCAGCAATATGAGTAATTTTCTCATTGTCCGTCCCCCGGGGTCATTTGCGGCGCGTCCCGTTGAAGTTCGACGCCTTGTGGAATCGTTCGCGCATCCGCTTTAAGTATCACTATACAAGTTGGTATGTTTATGCAAGCCAGTGTTTGGCCGCACGCAGGAGTTCGAATCGCAATGCCCCTTCCCGAACAGCTTATAGGTAATCTGGCGCTGCCGGTGATCGGCGCCCCGATGTTCCTGATTTCAGGGCCGGAAATGGTGATTGCGCAAGCAAAGGCTGGGATTATCGGAAGCTTTCCGACACCCAATGCGCGGACTCCCGAGGCTCTCAATCGCTGGATGGAGCAGATTGTCGCGGCACTTGCTGACGATCCGCAGGCCGCTCCATGGGCTGCAAACCTTGTCGTGCACCCGTCCAACGAACGGCTTCTGGCAGATCTCGATTGTGTGCTGCGGCACAAACCGCCGCTGGTCATCACTGCTCTGGGAAGTCCCGCGCGGGTGGTGGCTGCGGTCCACAGCTATGGCGGATTGGTTTTTGCCGATGTCAATTCGGTGAACTTTGCCCGCAAGGCCGCCTCTGCGGGCGTTGACGGCCTAGTCTTGGTCGCTGCGGGAGCAGGCGGACACACAGGACTGACAACTGGCTTTGCTTTTGTCGAAGAGGTCCGCCAATTCTGGGCTGGGCCGATTGTGCTTGGCGGCGCGATATCAACCGGCCACGCCATCCGCGCTGCCGAAGTGCTGGGCGCAGATTTGGCCTACGTTGGCACTGCGTTGATAGCTTGCGAAGAAAGCATGGCGGATCAGGATTACAAGAACATGGTCGTAGCAGCGCACGCGGAAGATATTGTGCCTTCAAAGGGCATTACCGGCGTGACCGCCAACTGGCTGCGGTACAGTTTGATCGCTGCGGGCTATGATCCAGCCAATATGCCCGAAGACAAGCAGCCAAATTTCGAGAATGCCCAAGGTGATGCAAAGGCCTGGAAAAATGTCTGGTCGGCGGGCCAAGGCGTTGGCGCGGTCACTGCAATCGAGCCCGTTGGGCAGATCGTTGACCGGTTGAAAAACGAATATGACGCGGCCTGCCGATTACCGCGTTTCGGTGCAAAGGAATGATGCCATGACGGTCGAACTGGTTGGAAAAGTACGGTCAACTTTGAAGACGACTGACCATCCCTATATGCAAGGCGCCTGGCGCCCGACATTCAGTGAATGGAATGCGGTCTTCGCCAATGGTGACGCCGAGGTTATCGGCACGATCCCCGATGACATTGACGGCGTGTATGTCCGCACCGGCGAGGTTCCAGTGCACGAGCCGATTGGGCGCTATCACCCCTTTGACGGCGATGGGCAGATCCATGCGATCAGCTTCAAAGGCGGCCGGGCGAGCTATCGCAGCCGCTTTGTCCGGACCAAGGGTTTTCAGGCTGAGCAGGAAGCCGGCCAAGCGCTGTGGGCAGGGCTGATGGAGCCACCGCACAAATCGACCCGACCGGGCTGGGGCGCGCAGGAATGGCTGAAGGATTCGTCCTCGACCGACGTGGTTGTTCATGCCGGCAAAATCCTCTCGACCTTCTATCAGTGCGGCGAAGGTTACCGGCTTGATCCGTTTACCCTCGAACAGTTTGGGACCGAGGGCTGGGTGCCGCTCGATGGCGTGTCGGCGCACACCAAGGTCGATCCAGCGACCGGCGAGCTGATGTTTTTCAACTATTCAAAGCACGCGCCCTATATGCATTACGGGGTTGTTGGGCCGGACAACAAGCTGAAGCATTATATCCCCGTGCCGCTGGCCGGACCGCGCCTGCCGCATGATATGGCCTTCACAAAGAACTACGCCATCGTCAACGATATGCCGTTGTACTGGAACCCGGAGCTGCTGCAACGCAACCTGCACGTTGTGCAATTTCATCCAGATCAGAAAACGCGATTCGGCATCATCCCGCGGCTGGGGCAGCCTGAGGATATCCGCTGGTTTGAAGCCGATCCAACTTATACTTTGCATTGGTTGAACGCCTGGGAGGAAGGTGACGAGATTGTCCTCGATGGCTATTATCAGGAAGAGCCGATGCCCAAATCGCATCCTGATGCACCCGATGGGCTGGAGCGGATGATGGCCTATCTTTCGCAGGGTCTGATGAAGCCCAAGCTCCATCGCTGGCGTTTCAATCTGCAGACCGGGGCCACGACCGAAGAGCGACTGGACGACCGCATTCTGGAGTTTGGCATGATCAACCAGAAATATGCCGGGCACAAATATCGCTACGCCTATTCAGCAGTGCCAGAGCCTTATTGGTTCCTGTTTACCGGGCTGGTGAAGCACGATCTGGAGACTGGCACGAGCGAAGAAATCAGCTTTGGCCCGAGCCGCTATGGCAGTGAAAGCCCGTTCGCACCGCGCATCAATGCCAAAGACGAGGATGACGGCTATCTCGTTTCGTTCATCGCTGATGTTGAAAATGACCGGTCCGAATGTGTGCTGATCGACGCCAAGAATTTTAGCGCTGGCCCGGTCTGCCGGATCATCCTGCCCGAACGTTTCTGCTCGGGCACGCACTCGGTCTGGGCCAATGGCGATGATATCGGCATGGCGCCCAATCCGGTACTGGCAGCTTGAGATGATCGTCTCTGGCCCGGAAAAACGGCGGCTGTACCGCGAGGCTGGCTGGTGGGGCGATCAGACACTGGCTGACCTGTTCTATGCCAATGCCGCCAAATATCCGGACCGACTGGCCTTGGTCGATGCCCCCAACCGCGCGGACTTCGCTTTTGGCAAGCCGCACCGGCTGACCTACGCTGAACTGCAGGCCGAAGTTGAGCGATTGGCCGGCGCGCTGCTGGCCGCAGGAATTGCCAAGGATGATGTGATCGTCATCCAGTTGCCCAATATCAGCGAATTTGTTTCGCTCTATTTCGCTGCGGCCACCATCGGCGCCATCGTCAGCCCGGTCGCGGTGCAATATCGCAGCCATGAGCTTTCGGCGATGTTCGGCATTGTTGAGCCCAAGGCTTTCATCTGCGGCACTGTGATGAAAGGTGCAGATCATCTGGGCACTGTTCGCCCGCTGCTGGGCGACACGATCAAACTGATGACGTTTGGCCCCGGTGCGCCAGCCGGTGCGATCGATCTGGACGCAGAGCCTGCACGGCCAGAGCTGCTGGCGGCGCATCTTGCCGCAACCCCTGTCGATGCCGACGATGTCTTCACGATCTGCTGGACCTCGGGCACGACCGGCATTCCCAAAGGCGTGCCGCGCAGCCACAATCACTGGGTCGGGATCGCGCCCGGCACTTATGTTACGGCGCAGTTGAAGGACGGGGATGTAATGCTCAACCCGTTTCCGCTGATCAATATGGCGTCGATTGGCGGGATCACGATGAGCTGGCTGCGCATTGCCGGCACGATGGTGCTGCACCACCCGTTCGATCCGCAAATCTATCTGGCGCAGATCGCCACCGAGCGGCCCAGTTTCACCATCGCGCCGCCCGCTGTCCTGAATATGCTGCTCCAGAATGAAGCGCTGCTCGCCGCGGTCGATCTGTCGAGCCTGCGGACCATCGGCTCCGGCTCTGCGCCGCTTGCCCCAGCAATGGTAAAGGGATTTCAGGATCGGCTGAATTTGCCGATCATCAACATCTTTGGATCGAACGAAGGCATGACGCTGATTACCGGCGCAGATGACGTGCCCGATCCGGTCGAACGAGCCAGCTATTTCCCCAACGGCCTGTTCATCGCGCCATTTTACAGCGATGTCCGCCAGCGGATCATGGAATCGCGGTTGGTTCCGCCGCAAGGCGGCAACCCGATCAGTGAAGACGGCATTCCTGGCGAACTGCAGATCCAAGGGCCTGCCGTATTCGAAGGCTATTGGAAGGCGCCCGAACAAACCGCCGCAGCGTTCACCCACGATGGCTGGTTCAAAACCGGCGACCTGTTTCAAATCGAGCAAGGCGGGCGGTTCCTCCGCTTTGTCGGGCGCTGCAAGGATCTGATCATCCGCGGCGGGGTCAACATTTCGCCCGAGGAAATCGATCAGCTGTTGGGCGGCCATCCCGACCTTGCCGAGGCTTGCGTCTTTTCGCTGCCGGACCCGGTCATGGGCGAACGCGTTGGGCTGGCTGCAGTGCCGCGGCCCGGCGCAGTCGTGACACTGGAAAGCGTCACCAGCTATCTGAAAAAACAGGATTTGGCCGTGTTCAAATTACCCGAAAAGCTGTTCCATTTCGAAAGCCTGCCCCGCAATGTGACCAATAAGGTGATGCGCAGCGAAGTCCGTGAACTGGCGCTGGCGATGATCGGCAAAGGAGACTGACATGACCGCAGAAGTGTTCATTCTGGGCGGCGCCCAAACCGATTTTTCCCGCAATGTCGAGCGCGAGGGCGGCGGTATCTTCGAACTGTTTCGCGACGTGGCCGAAGCCGCCTTTGCCGCGACCGGCATCGAACCCAAGGAAGTTGAAACCGCCCATGTTGGCAATTTCGTCGGTGAACTGTTTGCCGGTCAGGGCCAGCTTGGGGGGTTCTTCGGCCATGTCCATCCCGACCTGGCGGGCATCCCGGCCTCGCGCCACGAAGCCGCCTGCGCCTCGGGCAGTATCGCCATTCTCGCGGCCAGTGCCGAAATCGAAGCTGGTCGTTATGGCCTGGCGCTGGTGCTGGGCATTGAGCTGATGCGCAATGTTCCGGGGCAGCGCGCTGCCGAATATCTGGGCTCGGCTGCGTGGGCCGGGCGCGAGGGTCAAGAGGCCCGTTATTTGTGGCCGCATATGTTCTCAAACGTCGCGGCGGAATACGAGGAACGCTTTGGACTGGATCGCGCGCATCTGCGCGGCATTTCGGAAATTGCCTTTTCCAATGCCAAGAAGAACCCCAATTCTCAAACCCGCAATTGGGCCATTTCGCCCGATCATTTTGCCGACAATGATGACCTCAACCCGTCCATCGAAGGCAGTTTGCGCAAGGCCGATTGCGGTCAGGTGACCGATGGGGCTGCGGCGATATTCCTTGCCTCGCGCGCCGTGGCCGAACGTTATGCCGCAAAGCACGGCATTCCGCTTGAAAGCATTCCCCAGATCAAGGGCTGGGGCCATACGACCGCACCCTTGCTTTATTCGGCCAAAGTCAACGCCAGCCGCGGCCAGCCTTATGTCTTCCCCGCCGTGCGCAAGGCGATGATGGATGCGCTCGGCCGGGCTGGCATGGAAAACATTTACGGCTGCGACGGCGCCGAGGTGCACGACTGTTTCTCGATCACGCAATACATGGCCATCGACCATTTCGGCATCACTGCGCCCGGCGAAAGCTGGCGCGCGGTGGAGGATGGAACGATTGCGCTGGGCGGCAGGCTGCCGGTCAATCCCTCAGGCGGGCTGATCGGGCTTGGCCACCCCGTTGGCGCTACGGGCGTGCGGATGATGCTCGATGCCTGGCGGCAGGTGACTGGCAAGGCCGGTGACTATCAGGTCGAAGGGGCAAAGAATTTCGCCACTTTTAATGTTGGCGGCAGCGCAACAACTTCGGTCAGCTTTGTCGTTGGCGTCTAAACCCATGGCAGGTGTTTTTCTGTATGATGCCGTGCGAACGCCGCGCGGCAAAGCCAAAGCTGAAGGCGGGCTGGCCGCGTTGATGCCGCACGAGCTGGTCAAGCAACAGATCGATGCTCTCCGCACGCGGCTTGGCGAGGCAGTGGATGCGCCCCACGCCTTGCTGCTGGGCTGCATTGGCCAAGTGGGCGATCAAGGCGGGCATATCGCGCTTATTTCAAAGCTGTATGCCGGCCTGCCTGACACGGCGGCCGCGCAGACCATCAACAA
Organism: Novosphingobium sp.; assembly: GCA_043756025.1. Taxonomy (GTDB): domain Bacteria; phylum Pseudomonadota; class Alphaproteobacteria; order Sphingomonadales; family Sphingomonadaceae; genus Novosphingobium. Next base: position 22,547 of record JAYURW010000053.1, read on the forward strand.
CTATTGCGCATCGGGGCTATCCGCCATTGGTCACGCAGCCGCAATGGTTGGCAGCGGACAGGCCGAGACGGTGCTGGCTGGCGGCGTTGAATGCATGAGCCGGGTCCCGTTCATGGCCGACCGGGCCAGCTATTACACCGACGCCAGTTTCCCGGTTCGGACCCGCTATATTCCCGTGGTGCTCGCGGCGGACCGGCTGGCAGCGACCGAAGGTTTCACCCGCAGCGAACTTGATGCCGTCGCGCTGGTTTCGCAAGGAAAGGCCGCCGCCGCAGAAGGTAATCCGGCGCTCATCCGCTCGCGCATTCCGGCCGGCATTCTGCAAACCGAGGAATGCATCCGGCCCAGAACTGATGCGGCTTTGCTGGCAGCCATGCCGGCCGGTTTTGGTGCCCTGCAGGATCACTATGCCGATGCGCTGGGCGGCGCCCGTTTTGAACCGCTCCACACGCTCGGTCATGCTCCGCCGGTGTGTGATGGCGCAGCTCTCGCTCTTGTCGGAGCGGCTGGGCTCGGTCAGCCCCGCGCGCGGATCCTGGCCTATGCCGAAAGCGGCGGTGATGCGGTGGCCTCGCTGACCGCGGGCTTTGCCGCTATGGACAAGGCCTTGGCCCGCGCTGGGCTGAACCTTGCTGACATGGACCGGGTTGAGTTCATGGAATCGTTTGCGGTCACGATCGCCCGGTTCCTGCGCGACCGCCGGGTTGATCCGGCCAAAGTCAATGTCTCGGGCGGGCACATTGCCAAAGGCCATCCAATGGGGGCCAGCGGCGCGATCCTGACCTCCACATTGCTCGATTGCCTCGATGAAGCAGCTGGCACGTTGGGCTTGGTCGTTGTCAGCGGCGCATCTGGGGTGGGTGCGGCCATGGTCATCGAGCGCTTGAAATAGAGGGAACGCCGATTGGGCTAAGGGTTGGCCCAGCAAGCCGCCAACACCGCGGCGCTGGCGCAGCTCTTTGAACAGGGCGACTGGTGCCGGGGTGGTTGGCGGAGCGACAGTCCGTCTTTCGCTAACCGTAAGACACTGATATATAACTATCTTATTGATATTTGGGTGAACCGGTCATATCGCCGTTCTTATCGTTCAAAATGCACGGATTGGCGCAAATTGTCAGCTTACCCCTTGGATAGCAGC
>JAYURW010000054.1:0-8406 GCA_043756025.1 Novosphingobium sp.
GGCACTGACCGATCCCCTGGGTGATATGCTCACCCGCATCCGCAATGGCCAGCGTGCGAAGAAGGACTCTGTCCTTTCGCCGGCTTCGAAGCTGCGCGCCCGCGTGCTCGAAGTTCTGCAGCGCGAAGGCTATATTCGTGGTTACACGGAGGACGCCACTGGCGCCCACCCACAACTACGGATTGAACTGAAATACTTTGAAGGCGAACCGGCGATCAAACACGTCGCCCGCGTCTCCAAGCCTGGCCGCCGCGTCTATTCGGGTTCGAAAGAACTTCCGGTGGTCCGCAACGGCCTTGGCATCTCCATCGTCTCGACGCCGCGTGGCGTGCTTTCGGACGCCGAAGCGCGCGTCCAAAACGTCGGTGGCGAAGTGCTAGCGGAGGTGTTCTGATGAGCCGCATCGGTAAACGTCCGGTGTCGATCCCGAGCGGCGTCAGCGCCGAAATCGCGAACGGCACCCTCACCGTCAAGGGCCCCAAGGGCACCCTGTCGCTGAGCATGCGGGATGAAATCAGCTACACCGTTGATGGCGATGCCATTTTGGTAAAACCTGCGAACGACAGTAAGTCGGCGCGTGCCTTTTGGGGTATGCAGCGGACACTGGTTGATAACCTCATAACTGGGGTTACGCAGGGTTACACCAAGGTGCTCGAAATCACCGGTGTTGGTTATCGCGCAAACTTGCAGGGTCAGAACCTCAAGCTGCAGCTCGGTTACAGCCACGACGTTGATTTCGCTGTGCCAGAAGGCATTGAGATCAAGACGCCGGATAACACCACGATCGAAATCAGCGGGATCGACAAGCAGAAGGTCGGTCAGGTTGCTGCCGAAATCCGCCGCTGGCGCAAGCCTGAGCCCTACAAGGGCAAGGGTATCAAGTACCGCGGCGAGTACATCTTCCGCAAGGAAGGGAAGAAGAAGTAATGGCCAAGCTGTCCCTTTTCGAGCGCCGCCGTCGGCGCGTCCGCACTACCCTCAAGGCGTATTCCGGCGGCCGTCCGCGGCTTTCGGTGCACCGTTCGGGCCGTCACATCTACGCCCAGATCATCGACGATGCTGCGGGCCGGACTGTGGTCGCAGCCAACTCGCTTGGCACCAAGGTCGGCGCGAACATCGATGCTGCAGTCGTAGTTGGCAAGGCTCTGGCTGAGGCAGCCAAGAAGGCTGGCGTAACCACTGTCGTGTTCGACCGCGGCGGCTTCCTGTTCCATGGCCGCGTCAAGGCGCTGGCCGATGCCGCCCGCGAAGGCGGGCTGGAGTTCTAAAATGGCTGATGAAGCAAACAACGAAGCAGGCGTCGTAACCGAAGTTGCAAACGCCGGGGCTGCTGCCCCCACTGATGGTGGTGATCGCGGTGGTCGTGGACGCGGCCGTGGCGGCAATGACCGCGGCGGTAGCGGCGGTGACCGTGGCGGCCGGGGTCGTGGCGGCAACGATCGCGGCCGGGGCCGGGGCGGAGACGATGATGGTGGTGAGGAGCTGATTGAAAAGCTGGTTCACATCAACCGTGTCTCAAAAACCGTCAAGGGCGGTAAGCGCTTTGGCTTTGCCGCGCTGGTCGTGGTTGGCGATGGCAAGGGCCGGGTCGGATTTGGCCACGGCAAAGCACGCGAAGTGCCGGAAGCCATTACCAAGGCAACCGCTGCTGCCAAGAAGAAGATGATCCGCGTTCCGCTTAAGGAAGGCCGCACGCTGCACCATGACGGCAAGGGCCACTTCGGCGCTGGTAACGTCAATGTTCGTTCGGCTCCGGCCGGTACCGGGATTATCGCTGGCGGCCCGATGCGCGCCGTGTTTGAAAGCCTGGGCGTTGCAGATGTGGTGACCAAGTCGGTCGGCACATCGAACCCCTACAACATGATCCGCGCCACCTTTGACGCGCTGAGTGAACAGACTTCGCCGAAGTCAGTTGCGCAGCGCCGTGGCAAGAAGGTCGCCGACTTGCTGGGTCGCGGCGGAGCAAGCGCAGTAGAGGCTCAGGCCGCTGCTGACGCGATTGTGGAGTAAGCGATCATGGCGAAAATCAAGATCAAGCAGATCGGTTCGCCGATCCGTCGTCCCTACACTCAGAAGCAGATCCTGATTGGTCTGGGCCTGGGCAAAATGAACCGTATTGTGGAACTGGAAGACACCGCCGAAGTGCGTGGTGCCATCGCCAAGCTGCCACACATGGTGGTAGTGGTTGACTGAATTCGGTTAGCTGCAACATATTTCAAAAGGGCTTCGGAGCAATCCGGAGCCCTTTTGCTTTTGGGGTTTAACGGCAGTCGCCCCACACCAAGACCTGATCACTGCGCAAGCGTTCTGGCGCTTGTTCCTGGGCAATCAGGCGGCAGTTAGCCTGCACATAGGCTGAAACAACGGCGTAGGTTTCGGTATTGAGCGGCCCATCGCGGGGTTCGCTGGTCATGACGACTGCGCCGGGCCGCGCGGCGACCATGCGTTGAACTTCGGTCAGCGTGTTGAGGTGGCTCACGTTCCGCTCAATCCGGTGATACAAGTGTGCCGGAAAGGCCAGCGGTGAGGGGAAGGGCTGCCCGGTCATGGTGTAAAGCAGCGGCGGCCCTTCATAGACCAACAAGCCGCGATCGCCGCCGTGGCGGCTGATGGCAGCGGCCAGCCGCGTCATTGCGGATTTTGACTGCGCGGTGTGGGCAAAATCGATTGGCGGCGATTCCCGGTAAGCAAGCAGACATACGGCCGCCGCCGCTACCGGGCCGAGCCACTTTCGGCTGAAAAATGCCCCGCCCGCCACACACAGCGGTACCAACAGAGGTAAAGCATAGTGCCGGTGGAAATAGGGAAAGGCCGTCAAGCCGATCAGCGCCGCAACAATCCAGAACCCAACAAATCGACGCGCATCGGGCTTCAGATCGAGCCAGCCAAAGGCGGCAACGGCCAGCAGCGGGGCAAGGCTGGCGAGCATCAGGCGCAAGCGGATTTGGGCTGAATAGGCTTCCCAGCGATCCGCTGAGAGGTTGGCTCCAGTCATCGCCTGCCAGTACTCGGGCCAGTGTCCCACCAATGCATAGCCAGTGGCAATGGCCAAAGTCGGCAACGCGCCGACTAAAGCCCAGATGACGCCATAACGGAGGCGGTCCTTTGGCGGCAGCAGCGCCACAGCATAGAGCCCCAGAAAAGCCGCTTCGAACAGCGCGGTAGTTTTGATAGTTAGCGCCAGCCCAGCGCTGAACATCGCGATGGTCACCGCGCGGGGCGGCTTGCCTTCGCGCAGGTCAGACGCTGATCTCGCAACCAGCAGCACTGCCAAGGCGATGAACAGGTTGTAGAATACCGGCGATTGGCCGCCAAATCCTTGAAACGCGCTGAGCAAAAACAGATAAGCGGCGCCCGCTGCCAGCGCACCCTGCCAGTCACTCCATAAGCAAATGATCCGGCCGATCAGCCAGGCAGTCGTTGCGGCAAACAGCGTTGCCGCCAACTGATAGGCTATCGGAGCCGAGGATATTCCAGCGATCAGATAGTAGAGCGCAAACAGGCCGAACGGCTTGCGGTCCCACACATCGGCATAGGGCAGGGCGCCCTGGTGCATCGCATTGCCGGCGGCGAAATAGAACGCTTCGTCGATGAACAGATTGGGATCGCCAAAGGTGTAGCCGCGCAGCAGCAGCGCAACCATTAGCAGCAAGGCAAACTGGACCAGACTATTGCGGAAAAGGGGCAAATGCGCTTCCAATCTGGCGGGCAACCGGGTTTTCGCTAGCACCGCCGCGCTATCCCGGCAATCCGCCGCGAAAAAGGGGGGGTGACATTCCTCGCAGCTTCGCTTATGCGCGCGCCTCCTATCAGCGCGACTAAAGCGAAAGCGAGTGCAGCACATGAACCTTAATGAAATCCGCGACAACCAAGGCGCCCGTAAATCCCGTATGCGGGTTGGCCGGGGCATCGGCTCGGGCAAGGGCAAAACCGCCGGGCGCGGCCAAAAGGGCGCCAAGGCGCGTTCGGGCGTCAGCGTCAATGGCTTCGAAGGCGGCCAGATGCCGCTTCACATGCGGATCCCAAAGCGCGGCTTCAACAACATCTTCGCCAAGGATTTTGCAGAAGTGAACCTCGGCCTGATCCAGAAGGCGATTGATCTGGGCAAGCTGGACGCCAAGGCCGTGATCGATCACGCCGCGTTGAAAGCTGCTGGTTTGGCCCGCGGCGGCAAGGATGGCGTGCGACTGCTCGGCAAAGGTGAAATCACCACCAAGGTGAAATTCCTGGTTCACGGCGTTTCTGCCGGTGCCAAGGCTGCGGTTGAAAAGGCTGGCGGTTCGGTCGAAGTGCCCGAAGCTGGGCCGAGCGAACACGAAAAGAAGACCGCGCGCCGCGAGGCCAACAAGGCCGCAAAGGCCGCCAAGTAAGCCAGCCATCCAGATCCCCGCCCGAAAGTGGCGGGGATTTTGACGTGGGGGGGTTCGACTTCGCGCCGGGCACCCTATATGGAGCCCGAAACTCCACGCGAGCGGGTCGAATTGACCGGCATCCAGACAAGGCATTTAGTCCCGATGGCATCACGCGCCGACAATATCGCGAGCAACATGAGCCTCGCCAACTTCTCCAAGGCGACCGAGCTCAAAAAGCGCATCTGGTTCACCCTTGGGGGGCTGATCGTGTTCCGGTTTCTGGCGTTTGTGCCGCTGCCGGGGATCGATCCGATCAAGCTCAAGTCCTTTTTTGAGCGCAGCGCGGGCGGGATCCTCGACTTTTTCAATATGTTTTCTGGCGGCGCGCTGACCAATTACAGCCTGATCTCGCTCGGCGTGATGCCCTATATCACCTCCTCGATCGTGGTGCAGCTGGCAGCGTCGCTGCATCCCTCGCTCGCCTCGCTCAAGAAAGAGGGCGAAAGCGGACGGCGCAAGCTCAACCAGTATTCGCGTTATGGCGCGGTATTCCTCGCCTTGATCCAAGGCTATGCGATGCTGCGCAATGCCGATGTTCAGGGCTTTGCGATAAATCCGGGTCCGCTGTTCTATGGCGCGGGACTGATCTCACTGGTCGGCGGCACGATGTTCCTGCTGTGGCTGGGCGAACAGATCACCAGCCGCGGGATCGGCAACGGCACATCGCTGATCATCATGGCCGGGATCGTCGCGCAGATGCCGACATTCATTTCAAACCTGTTTGAAGGCGGCCGGACCGGATCGATCTCGGGCTTTCTGATCTTCGGGTTGCTGGCAATGCTGGTCGGGCTGGTGTTGCTGATCTGCTTCATGGAGCGCGCCACCCGGCGGCTGCTGATCCAGTATCCCAAGCGCGCCAGCCAAAACGGGATGATGCAGGCTGATCGAAGCCACTTGCCATTGAAGCTGAACACTGCCGGCGTGATCCCGCCGATTTTCGCCAGCTCGCTGCTGTTGCTGCCGCTGACGATCACGCAGTTCGCTGGCAATTCGATCTCGCAGGATTCGCCGTGGGGCTCGTTCATCGTGACGCTCAACCAGTATCTGGGCCACGGCAAGCCGACCTATATGATCATGTATGCGCTTGGCATCATGTTCTTCGCGTTCTTTTATACGGCGGTTGTGTTCAACCCTGAGGAAACCTCGGAAAACCTGAAACGCAACGGCGGCTTCATTCCCGGGATCCGTCCGGGCAAAAGCACCGCAACTTACCTCGACTATGTGCTGACCCGGATTACCGTGGTTGGGGCGCTCTATTTGACGTTTGTCTGCGTGGTGCCCGAATACGTTATCGCGCAAACCGGGGTCGGCGCCATGTTCCTGGGCGGCACCAGTTTGCTGATCGTGGTCAACGTGACCGTCGATACGATCACTCAGATTCAGTCGCATATGCTGGCTCACCAGTATGGCGATCTGATCAAGAAGGCGAAACTCAAAGGCCGTATGCGGTAACGGACAATCCGGGGGAATTGCTCGTGAATATCATTCTTCTTGGACCGCCCGGCGCCGGCAAGGGCACGCAAGCCCAGCGGCTTGTTGAAAAGTTTGGCATGCGGCAACTCTCTACCGGAGATATGCTGCGGGCTGCCGTCAAAGCAGCGACACCGGTCGGCCTGCAAGCCAAAGCCGTCATGGAACGTGGTGAGCTGGTTTCGGACGAGATTGTCTCGGCGCTGATCGGCGAAGAGCTCGACATGATGGGGCCAACGGTTGGCGCGATCTTCGATGGCTATCCGCGGACCGCAGCGCAGGCTGCATCGCTCGACAAGCTGCTGGCTGACCGAGGCCGAGACCTTAATTGGGTGGTTGAGCTGGAAGTTGACGAAGACGCTCTGGTTGAGCGCATTTGCGGACGCTTTACCTGCGCCATCTGCGGGAAAGGCTATCACGACACCTTTGAGCAGCCCAAGCAAGCCGGTGTCTGTGACAAATGTGGTTCGACCGAATTCAAGCGGCGCCCCGACGATAACGAAGAAACCGTCCGGACCCGGATGGGCGAATACCGCGCCAAGACCGCTCCGATCCTGCCGATCTATGAACAGCGGGGCATAGTTGCCCGCGTCAACGGTATGGCCGAAATCGACCATGTGACAGCGGCGATCGAACGGATTATGGCTGGTTAGAACGGCGCAGGGGATTTTTCCTCTAGCGCTGAATGTAGAGGGAGCGCCGGTGATGTCCCGAGCTATGTTTGCAGCTGTAGTGTTTCTAGCGATGACCGCAGCGCCCGCGCCGCTGGCCCGGGCCGAAGTTGCGGCGCAATCTCCCGCTGGTTTCGTGATCAAACATTCTGCTGACACAGCGGTCACCAAGGCCGACGTTTGGCAGGCCCTGATCACGCCGAGCAAGTGGTGGTCTGGCCAGCACACCTATTCAGGCGATGCTGCCAATCTCTATCTCGATGCCCAGGCCACCGGCTGCTTTTGCGAAAAGCTGCCAAAACCCGCCGATGCGCCAGCGGGGCAGCGGATGGGCAGTGTTGAACATATGCACGTGGTCTATGCCGATCCCCAGCGGGGGGTGTTGCGGTTGGTCGGCGGACTAGGCCCATTGCAAGGTGAGGCAGCGCAGGGCGTCCTGACCATCACGTTGAAAACCACAGAGGCCGGAACCCGGATTGAGTGGGAATATGCGGTCGGCGGCTATCTGCGGATGCCCCCCGAAACAATCGCGCCGATGGTCGACAAGGTTCTGGGCGAACAGTTGGCCCGGCTCGCAGTTTTGTTGTCGGCTGAACCTCCTGCCAGCGCCGAAGCCATCGCCAATTGAGCGCGGCGCTTTACCATGTGAGTGACGGGTCAGGCGAGGCGTTGACAGTGCCAGCGAATCGCCCTAAGCGCGCGCTTCACTCGACAAGAACGGTGCTAGTCTGGGAGGCGAAAGCGTATGTGCGCGCCAGCCGGACGTTTTGCCGTTTTGACCGAAGTGAAGCGTTGAGATGGGAAGTCGCCTTCGGACTGCTTCCTGTGGAGCATGGAGAATTAAGTGGCTCGTATTGCCGGGGTAAACATCCCCACCAACAAACGCGTGATCATCGCGCTTACCTACATTCACGGTATCGGCTCGTTCAAGGCCCGCCAAATCGCTGACAAAGTCGGCATCGATCACGCCCGCCGGGTGGCAGATCTTTCCGATCAGGAAGTGCTGCACATTCGCGAAGCGATCGATGGTGACCACACGGTCGAAGGCGATCTTCGCCGCGAGACTTCGATGAACATCAAGCGGCTGATGGATCTGGCCTGCTATCGCGGCCTGCGTCATCGCAAGGGCTTGCCCGTTCGCGGCCAGCGTACCCACACCAACGCCCGCACCCGCAAGGGTAAGGCCAAGGCAATCGCCGGCAAGAAGAAGTAAGCGTCGCCCCAAAACTGATAATTGGCGGCTGACAGCTTTCCCTTCCCGATACACGACAGGATTTAGACAATGGCACGCGAACCCCAACGCATCAAAAAGCGGGAGCGGAAGAATATTTCCAGCGGCATCGCTCATGTGAATGCCAGCTTCAACAATACCATGATCACCATCACTGACGCCCAGGGCAACGCCATTTCATGGTCGAGCGCGGGCACGATGGGTTTCAAGGGTAGCCGCAAATCGACTCCCTATGCCGCTCAGGTGGCTGCGGACGATGCTGGCAAAAAAGCCGCCGAACACGGCGTGCGCACCCTTGAAGTCGAAGTGAAGGGCCCGGGTTCGGGCCGTGAAAGCGCACTGCGGGCTTTGCAGGCTGTGGGCTTCACGATCACTTCGATCCGCGACGTGACGCCGATCCCGCACAACGGTGTGCGGCCTTCGAAGCGTCGCCGCGTCTAGTTTGCCGTTCGCGGCCAGACGTTCGGTCTGGTCGCAGTTTCGGATTGGTCGCGGTTCCTCAAATTGAGGGCAGCGTCCGTTTCCGCCAGAATATAACCCCAAGGGGACGTCCATGTCTGTCAATATCAAGAACTGGCAGGAACTGAAGAAGCCCAACAGCCTCGAAGTGAAGTCGGGCGCC
>JAYURW010000055.1:0-23127 GCA_043756025.1 Novosphingobium sp.
GGCGGCGCGGCGAACGATGCTGTGCTCGAATTGCTGGCCAAGGCGCTGGGCATAGCGACGTCACGGCTTCGCTTGTTGCGCGGCGCAACCGGGCGCGACAAACTGGTGCAGCTCAGCTAACCGGCAGCCTCCGGGCGAACAGCGCGAGCGCCAACGCCCATAGCGCCGCCAGCCACAGCGCCAGTCCGGGCCAGTGGATCATCGCATAGGCCCCTCCAACCGCTCCCAGCGCCAGGCCGAGCCACAGCATCAGCCAGCCTTCCCAGCCGTTGTTACCAGTGCCCATGGCTTTGGCTGCCAGACCTTGTCCAAACCGGACCAGCGCCCCGGTCATATAGGTCAGCCCGACCGAAACCTCGCCATCGCGCTGGAAGGTGTTGTTGAGCGCGCCCATCGCCAGCACCAGCAGGGCCAGTGTCAGTTCGATTCGCGGCGAAAAGGCCGCTCCGCCGAGCAATCCGGCAACCAGCGCCAGCACGGCGAACTTGCGCCGCGGTCCAGCCTTGGCGGCCAGCACCGCGCCGCCAAATACGCCCAAGACAAAGCCTGCGACCAACAATGCCGGAATCGCCGCACTGCGCGGGGCGGCTATCAGGTCAACCCCGAGCCGGGTGGTGTTGCCTGACATGAACGAGACAAAATAGCGATCAGCCGAGAGGAACCCGGCAGCATCGACATAGCCCGCCAGCGCGGCGGCGGCGATGGCCAGGCGGCGGCGGGTGCGATCAATGGCGTTCATGGCCGCACCTTAGCCCAATTCAGGACCATCGGCGCGGAGCAAATCAATCCCCCTCGCCGCTCGCCTCCGGTGCGGCCTTGCCTTTGCGTTTGGGTTTGGTCACCGCTTCGGCGACCGGCGCGGCGGACTTCTTGCCGCGCTTGTCCAGTTTGGGCGGGGCTGGGGTCAATTCGAACGCCAGCGCTTCGTCCTTGACCGAGACATGCACCTCGCCGCCGTGGCGCAATTTGCCGAACAGCAGCTCTTCGGCCAGCGGCTGTTTGACCTTGTCCTGGATCAGCCGGGCCATTGGCCGCGCGCCATAGAGCTTGTCATAGCCGCGCTTGCCCAGCCATTCGCGGGCATCGCTATCGAACTGAATGTGGACGTTCTGATCGGCCAGTTGCAGTTCCAGTTGGAGCACGAACTTTTCAACCACCCGCGCGATCACTTCGGTGCCCAGGTAAGCGAATGGCACGATTGCATCGAGCCGGTTGCGGAATTCGGGGCTGAACATCTTTTTGACCGCTTCGTCGCCGGCATCGGCCTTGGACACGTCGCCAAACCCGATCCCTTGGCGGGCCATGTCGCTGGCCCCGGCATTGGTGGTCATGATCAGCACGACATTGCGGAAATCGACCGTTTTGCCGTGGTGATCGGTCAGGCGGCCGTTGTCCATTACCTGCAACAGGATGTTGAACAGGTCAGGATGGGCCTTTTCGATCTCGTCGAGCAGCAGGACGCAGTGCGGCTGCTGATCAATCGCATCGGTCAGCAATCCGCCCTGATCATAGCCGACATAGCCCGGAGGCGCGCCGATCAGACGGCTGACCGAATGCCGCTCCATATATTCGGACATATCGAACCGCTGGATCGGAATGCCCATGATGCTGGCAAGCTGCTTGGCCACTTCGGTCTTGCCAACCCCGGTCGGGCCACCGAACAGGAAGCTGCCGATCGGCTTTTCCAGATCACGCAGCCCGGCGCGCGATAGTTTCATCGCGCTCGACAGCACTTCGATCGCGTGGTCCTGGCCGAACACCACGCGTTTTAGGTCCTTGGCCAGATGTTCGAGCGCCGCGCGATCGTCGCTGGATACTGATTTGGGCGGGATCCGCGCCATGGTTGCGATCACGGCTTCAATCTCGCGCGCGGTGATGATCTTTTTGCGCTTCGAGGGCGGCACCAGCATCTGCATGGCGCCAACCTCGTCGATCACGTCGATCGCCTTGTCGGGCAATTTGCGGTCGTTGATGTAGCGCGCCGACAGTTCGACTGCGGTTTTGATCGCCTCGGGGGTGTACTTGACCTTGTGGTGCTCTTCAAAGGCGCTGCGCAGCCCCTTGAGGATCTTGATCGTGTCTTCGACCGTGGGTTCGTTGACGTCGATCTTCTGGAACCGGCGCAGCAGTGCACGGTCCTTTTCGAAGTGGTTGCGGAATTCCTTGTAGGTGGTCGAGCCGATGCAGCGGATCGTCCCGCCGCTCAGCGCGGGTTTAAGCAGGTTGGACGCATCCATCGCCCCGCCGCTGGTCGCCCCTGCACCGATCACGGTGTGGATCTCGTCGATGAACAGCACCGCGTCGGGCATCTTCTCAAGCTCGTTGACGACCTGCTTGAGCCGCTCCTCAAAATCGCCGCGATAGCGTGTGCCGGCGAGCAGCGCGCCCATGTCGAGCGAATAGATCACCGCAGCCGTCAGCACCTCGGGGACATCGCCTTCGATGATCTTGCGCGCGAGGCCCTCGGCGATGGCGGTTTTGCCGACGCCCGGATCGCCGACATACAGCGGGTTGTTCTTCGATCGGCGGCACAGGATCTGGATCGTGCGATCGACCTCGGGACCGCGCCCGATCAGCGGATCGATCTTGCCGGCCAGCGCCCGCTCGTTGAGATTGACGCAGAACTGATCGAGCGCGGAATCCTTCTTGCCGTCCTTGCTGGCAGCGGCCTTTTCTTCCTGCGCCGGGGCTTCGGGAATGTCGCTGCCTTGCGGACCGCGATCTTCAATCCGCTTGCCGCCCTTGCCGATCCCGTGGCTGATGAAGCTGACTGCGTCGAGCCGGCTCATATCCTGCTGCTGGAGGAAATAGACCGCATAGCTATCGCGCTCGGAAAACAGCGCGACCAGCACATTGGCGCCGGTAACGGTATCCTTGCCCGATGACTGGACGTGCAGGATCGCGCGCTGAATCACCCGCTGGAAACCCGCGGTGGGCGATGGATCACCCTTTTCCTGCGTCTTGAGCGACTGGTATTCCTGATCGAGGTACTGCTTCACCACTTCGGTCAGTTCGCCCAGTTCCACCCCGCAGGCGGTCATCACCTGCGCGGCATCGGGATCTTCAATCAGCGCGAGCAGGAGATGTTCCAGCGTCGCATACTCGTGGCTGCGCTCCGACGCGTTGGTCAGCGCTGTATGCAGCGTTTTTTCGAGGCTTTGGGCGAAGCTGGGCATTTATCGGTCTCTCACTGAGGAGGGTGTGGCGGATGGCGGTGAATTTGGCACTGCCAGGGAATATGAAGAAACAGAGTTAACCAAACCTATATGGGAACCCTGCGCGGCGCTGAAAAGAGCGAGGCTCACCATTAGGCAGGCCTAGGCTTGAACAAAGCGTCGGCGGCGGATCGCTGCGCGGCGACTTTGTTGCGGTGTGCCGCGACCCGACCGATCTCGGCTTCGAGCAAGGCGATCCGTTCACCCAGCTCATCTTGTGAATAGGAATCAAGCAGTTCCTGCGCCAGCAGGCTGGCGGCATCACCTTTTGCGCGGGGCAGATCGTCTTCCATGTCGCGGACCAGAATCGACCGCCGCGTGCTTGCTGTCAACACGGCAAAAGGGTAGGTGCCGATGCCATGGCCCCGGGGCTAAAGGAAATAGGCAAATGGTTGAATCGCTTCCAGAAACTATGCAGGTAGCGCATTTTGAAGCACCCGGCGGACCTGAAGTCTTGCAACTGATGGAATTGCCGGTGCCGGTGCTGCAGCCGGGCGATGTGCTGATCGAGGTGGCCTTCGCCGGGGTTAATCGCCCCGATGTAATCCAGCGCCGGGGGTTTTACCCAGCGCCGCCGGGGGCCTCGCCAGTGCCCGGACTAGAGGTTTCGGGAACGGTCGTGGCGCTGGGCGAAGGGGCCGATCCGGCGCTGCTGGGCCAGCTGGTTTGCGCGCTGACGCCGGGCGGTGGTTATGCCCAATATTGCCGAGTGCCCGCGGCACACTGCTTGCCGGTGCCGGCCGGTTTGCCGCTGGATCAGGCCGCGGCGCTGCCTGAAACGCTGTTTACCGTGTGGCACAACGTGTTTGAGCGCGGCTATGCCCGTGATGGCGAGACTATTCTGGTCCACGGCGGGACCAGCGGGATCGGTTCGATGGCGATCATGTTGGGCAAGGCGTTCGGGCTGACCGTGATTGTCACCTGCGGCGGGGCTGACAAATGCGCCGCTGCGCTGGGAATCGGGGCAGATCACGCGATTGATTACAAAGCGCAGGATTTTGTGGAAGAAGTCGCCCGGATTACCGACGGCAAAGGGGTCGAGCTGGTGCTCGATATGGTCGCCGGAGACTATGTCCCGCGCAACCTGAAGTGCCTCGCCGCAGATGGCCGCCACGTGACCATTGCGGTTCAGGGCGGGCTTCAGGCGACACTCAACATGGCCGAAGTGATGCAGCGCCGCTTGCACCTGACCGGATCAACCCTGCGCCCGCGCTCGGACACGTTCAAAGCGCTGCTGGCCCAAGAGCTTGCCCAGCTGGCCTGGCCGCTGGTCGAAGCCGGATCGCTGCGCCCGGTGATGGACCAGACCTTTCCGCTGGCCGAGGCCGCCGGGGCCCACGCGCGGATGGAAGCGGGGATGCATATCGGCAAGATTGTGCTGGCGGTTTCTTAGAAATCCCCACCAGACTCGTCCCAATAGGCCCCTTCCCGGCTGCTGGTCCGCAGCCGGTAGTTGTCGCGGAATAGCCAGCCCAGCGCATCGCGGTTTTTCTGGGCTTCGATTGTCTGGCGCAGAACGGGATTGGTGACGACCGCGATCGCATCAGCTGCTCGGCCAAATCTGCGGCAGGCCTCGACCAACACCTGTTTGCGGTTCTGCGGCGGCGAACCATCGCTGCTGAACATTTCATAATATCCCAGATAGCTATCGACCGCCGCTCCCAGCTCTTTGGCTAGCCTGACCGGGTTGAGCAGGCGGTCCTCGCCCAGATCAAGCTCGCGGGCGGTGCCCGAAATTTCGATCTTCCAACTGACTTTCAAGTGCCCGCCGCCGCTTTCATCGCCGCTCAGGTCAAATCGCACGGCGCTGCCCTCGGCATCTTCGGCGGCCGGGATGACAAAATCGACATCGCCATCGCTGCCAACGAACAGCCGCGGGGTGATCCGTCCAATCCCCAGCCGGTTAAGCGGCGAAGGGCATTCGGCCAGCGCCGCGATCCGGCTGTGCAGCGCGCTCTGCGATATCGCGATGGTGTGGCTGCCCGACGGCTTATCGCCGCTGATCCCGCAACCCGCCAGCAACGCGGCAAGCACCAGAGCGCCAGATTTGAGCATTACAGCCCGCGTGCCTATTCGGCGGGTCCGGCGTAGTCGCCGCCGGCCGAATCACCGCGAGTTTCGTCCATCGGTTCGGCGGCCCCTTCGGCTTTTTGCTGTTCTTCGCGATCAGCCGAGCGCTGGCGAGCATCCTCGCGCTGAACGTCCGCTCCGGGGTCCTCACCCATCGCCGCATCACCATAGGGGTTGGCTGGGCCTTCACCACCGCCATCGGACATCCAGCCCAGCCCAGCCAGATACCAATCGGGATTCTTGCTGATGTTCTGGGCCAGCTTAAGCTGTTTGGAATCAGTTGTGATCGCCAACACCGTTAGCAGCCGCGAAAAGTCGCGCTGTTCAGATTCGATGCTCTCGCCAGCTTCCAGTTTTTTGCCAGCTGAGCGCAGAATGCCGCGCACCATCTTCTCGACCTTGCTCTCGCTGACCACCATGGTTTTGCCTTCAAATTCGACTTTGGCCCCTGGTGTGTCGACTGCAGCGTGGATGACGGTGGTCTTGCCGTCTTGGCTGGCTTCAAAAGTCAGTTTGATGGTCGCGGGAAAATCGCTGTCGCCGGGCAGGGTGTAAAGAACCTCGCCCGCAACTGGCTTGCTGCGAACCACTTTCAGCCCCGGAAAGATCCCGGCGATTTCGGCGTCGAGCCCGGCGTGATCAAACGCCGCTTCAACCCGGTCAGCCGGGCGCGCGACCTTGATAGTGAAATCTTCGCTCCCGCGTCCGCAGGCGGCCAACAGCAGGCTGGCAAAGGTAATGAACAGGATCCGATTCAGCATTGCCGCCCCCATTAGCAGGTGTTCCAGCACCGCTTTTAGTTTGAAAACACTAACGTGCGGTTTGCGCGCTTGCCCCGCGCGGGATTTAGCCCTAAATACCCGGCTTATGGCCGCTCCGCAAAGGGGCGGCCCTTCTTTTTTCTGACGGAGAAAACCCGTGACCAATCCGACCCCGCTGATGCCGCACGCCACTGCCTCGTGGCTGGTTGACAACACCGCGCTAAGCTTTGAACAGATCGCCGAATTTTGCGGGCTGCACATTCTGGAAGTGAATGCGATGGCCGATGATCTGGCTTCATCGAAGTACACCGGGCGCGATCCGGTCCGGTCGGGTGAATTGACCATGGCCGAGATTGAAAAGGGCCAGGCTGACGAAGGCTATTCGCTGGTCATGCAAAAAGCCCCGGTCAATGTCAGCCGCACCAAAGGTCCGCGCTATACCCCGGTGTCCAAGCGGCAGGACAAGCCCGATGGCATTGCCTGGGTTCTGCGCAGCCACCCGGAAATTTCCGATGCCCAGATTGGCAAGCTGATCGGCACAACCCGCAACACCATTTCTGCAATCCGCGACCGCAGCCATTGGAACATCACCAACATCCAGCCCAAGGATCCAGTGACTTTGGGCCTGTGCAGCCAGCGCGAGCTCGATGCGATCGTGGCCAAGGCCGCCAAAAAGGCCGGGTTGATCGATCAGGCTGGCGATGATGCGCGGCTGGGTGATGATCGGGCCTCGCTGATCGAAGAGCTGCGGGCGGAACGCGACGCCGCAACCAAGCTGGCTGGCGCAGCGGCGCAGGAAGCCGAAGCTGCGGCCTGGCTCGAAGCCAAACGCGCTGCCGAAGCGGCCGGACCGGTTGAGGCCGCGACCGAGGAATAAGTTCCGCGAAACGGCCTACTCTTTTGTCCGGCAACGGCGTAGGCTGCGGTGATGGACACAACCACTTCCGCTGACGAAATCTGGCACGCCCACTATGCCCATCCGGGATCGTGGGATGCGGAGTTTTCGCCGCTCAGCCTGCCTGCGATGTTTGCCGAAGCGGCCAGCCGGTATGGCCCGCAGCCCTTGGTCGATTTCATCGGGCGGCGTTATTCCTATGCGGGGTTCTATGCCGAGGCACAGGCTTTTGCCGCCGGATTGCAGGCGCTGGGGATCGGCAAAGGTGACCGGGTCGGGCTCTATCTGCCCAATGCGCCAATCTATATCTCGGCCTACTATGGTGCCGCGATGGCCGGGGCGACCTTGGTCAATTTCAGCCCGCTTTATACCGCAAATGAATTGACGGCGCAGGTTGAGGATTCGGGCACCCGGCTGTTGGTGACGCTGAATTCGGCCGCCTTGTTGCCGACTGCGCTTGCAGTTCAGCGCCAATCCTCGCTTGAAACACTGGTGGTCGGCTCGCTCGGGGCGATGCTGCCCTGGTCCAAACGGGTGCTGCTGGCGCTGCTCGGGCGCAAGGCTCTGACTCCGATCCCGCAGGCCGCTAATGTGCTGCGCTGGGAAGCGGTGCTGAGCAAGCAGCCACCGGCCCCGGTTGCGCTCGATCCCGAAACCGATCTGGCGCTGCTGCAATACACCGGCGGCACCACCGGCGTACCCAAAGGTGCGATGCTGACCCATCAGAACATCACCGCCAATGCCCGGCAGGTTGTGGCGATCGACCCGCAAATCGGGCAGCGCGATGTGATCATGGGGGTGCTGCCGCTGTTCCATGTTTTCGCCAACGTTTGCGTGCTCAACCGCACGGTGCTGACCGGCGGGTGCATTGCGATGCTACCTCGGTTTGATGCCGGACAAGCGCTGAAAACACTGGTCCGGGTTCGGGCCACTGCCTTTCCGGGAGTGCCGACGATGTATCAGGCCTTGCTCGACCATCCGCAGGCCGCAAAGACCGATTTCTCAAGCCTGCGGGTCTGCATTTCAGGCGGTGCGCCGCTGCCGCTGCCGGTCAAGACCCGGTTCGAAGCGCTCAGCGGGGCGCGGCTGGTCGAAGGCTATGGCCTGACTGAATGTTCCGGCGTGGCTTCGGTCAATCCTTATGAAGGATTGGAGCGCCCCGGCACGATCGGGCAGCCGGTTCCGGCCACCCGGATGCGCCTGTTGGACCGTGAGGACGCTACCCGCGATGCTCCCACGGGCGAGCCGGGCGAACTGGCGATCCAGGGCCCGCAAGTGATGCAGGGCTATTGGCAGCGGCCCGAAGCCGCCGCCAGTGCCTTTGCCATGCGGCCCGATGGCCGCTGGCTGCGGACCGGCGATGTCGCAACGATCGACGCCCAAGGCTACATTTCAATCGTTGACCGGATCAAGGATATGATCGCGGTGGGGGGCTTCAAGGTTTTCCCCAGCCAGGTCGAAGCCGTGCTGGAAGAGCATCCGGCGGTTAAAGAGGTACTGGTGATCGGCGTGCCCAATGAACGAATGGGCGAAATGCCGCGTGCTTTCGTCACCTTGCAGGACGGGGCGAGCGAAGATGGCGCGGCGTTGCGCGATTGGCTCAACCCCCGGGTTGGCAAGCATGAACGGGTCGATGCGGTGGTCGTTCGGGCCAGCCTGCCCAAGACGATGATCGGCAAGCTTGACCGCAAGACTTTGCGCGAAGAGTTGGCGCGGGAGGCTTAGCCTGCCGGGAAAGCCACCACGGCGCTGTCTTCGCCCACTGCGCGTGGGGCAAAGCGGCCATCGACTTGCGCGCCCTGTTCGATGGTCAGCGAATCGTAATGGACATCGCCCTGAATCCGGGCGCTTTTCAGCACGACCAGATCGCGAACATTGATCGTGCCTTTGACGGTGCCTGAAAGCCGGGCGCTTTCTGCTTTGACCGAGCCGACAATTTCGCCGTTTTCACCCTGAACCAGCGCGGTGCACGAGACATCGCCTTCGACATGGCCGTCGATATGCAGATCGGCCGAAGCGGCGACATTGCCTTTGATGCGGATATCCGCGCCGAACACCGAAAAAGTCGAATTGGCCATGGGCTTACCTGCTGGGCTGCGCGGCGCTTGGGCCGGTTTTTTGGAAAACATCGGGAACAGCCTCAAGAAAGGGGCGGGGATTGACGGGGCGATCGCCCACTCGGACTTCGAAATGAAGGTGCGGACCGGTTGAACGGCCCGTGCTGCCGATCAGGCCGATCTGCTCGCCCGGTTGGACTTGCTTGCCGACAACGGTGCGGAAGCCCGACATATGGGCATAGCGCGTGACCAGACCGTTGCCGTGGTCGATTTCCACCACATTGCCATAACCCGATTTCCAGCCAACAAAGCTGACCGCGCCGCGCGCGGCTGCATAAATCGGAGCACCTAACGGCCCACGGAAATCAAGCCCGGGGTGGAAATCGCCGCCGCCGGTGAACGGATCGGCGCGGTAGCCAAAACCAGACGAGATATACTCAAGGCTAGCGGGCAGCGCTTGCGGCAAGCCGGCCACCGAGCGTTCCAGCGCGTCCATCCGCGCCAGACTGAGGCCAAAACGTTGAAAGCGGGGGTCGACCGAGCCATCGGCAGCGGTCGCCAGCAGCGATAGCGGGCCACCCTGAGCCGAGCGGTCGTCCAGCGCGGCCAGCATCGCCTGCGGATTGAGGCCCAATTTGGCCAAAGTGACCGAGGCGGCGGCAGAGCGGCGGTCAGCCGCGCGGGTCAGGCCTTCGATAAGAGCCAGCTGCCGCGCTTCGATTTCGGCGAGGGCCGCCGCTTCGGGCAGCACCAAGCTGACCTTGTTGACCGTTTTGGCGGCTTCAGAGCGCGAATCAGATACGGTTTCACCGGCCTTGGTATCGACCGGCAGATCGCCGAGGTGGGTCTGCACCACTTTATCGATGAAATCCTGGCGGCGCTTCAGATCGCCGGCCACTTTGCCCAGATCGCCGCGGTATTCGCTCACCCGGCTTTCGGCGGTGGCAACTTTGGCTTCACGATCCAAAAGCGTCTGCCGGTCCTGATTCGCCAGATAACTGGCCAGTCCCATTCCGCTGATTGTTAGAATCCAGAATAGCAACAGGCCAGCAGCCACCGCAGCGGCGATCATCTGAACGCGCGCGGAAACCTTGATAAAACGGACCTGTCCTTCGGATCGCATGAAAAATTCACGATCCGGAAACCAGCTCCGCATCCGGGCGACAAGCCCGTTGGCGGCGATGTTTGGCAAAGCGACCCCTCAGCCCTTCGTTAAACTATTATTCAGGCCCGCTAGCAGCAAGTTTGGGGGATAGCGAATCCGCGAGGGCGCGGACTCGCCGAATCGAACGAGTCACGCGACGAGCCGTTTTTGTCCGCTAAGCCTCGCCGCAAACGATTGCAGCATCAGCGCCAGCAGCGGTGACAAGCCGGACGCAGGATGTTAGGCGCGAAGGCATGATAAGCGGGCCCCATTCCGACAGCGAAACACCGCAGCAACTGGTCACGCGGCTGGCCGCAGCTGGTCGTGCCGCTCAGCGGGCGTTGGCGCGGCTGGATCATGCCGCCAAGGCCGCAGCGCTGCACGCTGCCGCCGCTGCTCTAAGGCAGGATGGCAGCGCGATTCTGGCCGCCAATGCACAGGATTTGGCCGCCGGAACGTCTGCTGGATTGACTGCGGCTCTGCTCGACCGGTTGATGCTCGATCCCGCGCGGCTTGATGCGATTGCCAGTGCCATTGATGCGATTGCCGATTTGCCTGATCCGGTCGGGCAAGTGATTGATCGGTCACGGCGCCCCAACGGGCTGCAACTCAGCCGGGTCCGGGTGCCAATCGGGCTTATCGGGATCATCTATGAAAGCCGCCCCAACGTCACCGCCGATGCTGCGGCGCTGTGCCTCGCCTCGGGCAATGCCGTACTGCTGCGCGGCGGCAGCGAAGCCGTCCATTCCAACCGCGCGATCCATGCCGCTTTGGTTCGGGGGCTGGAAAGCGCCGGTGTTCCAGCGGCGGCAGTGCAATTGTTGCCCACGCAGGACCGCGCCGCGGTTGGCGCGATGCTGGGCGCGGCGGGGCTGATCGACATGATCGTTCCGCGCGGCGGCAAAAGCCTGGTCGCGCGAGTTCAGGCCGATGCCCGGGTGCCGGTGCTGGCCCACCTTGATGGGATCAACCACACCTATATCCACGCCGCTGCCGATCCGGCCAAAGCGCTGGCCATCGCGGTCAATGCCAAGCTGCGCCGGACCGGGATCTGCGGGGCGATGGAAACGCTGCTGCTCGATGCCCTGTTCCCCGCCGCGCAAGCGGTGGTCGCTGCGTTGCTCGATGGCGGCTGCGAACTGCGCGGCGATGCGCGGGCCATGGCGCTCGATTCGCGGATCGGCCCGGCCAGCGCTGAGGACTGGGACACCGAATACCTCGATAGGACGCTTTCAGTCGCGGTTGTGGACGGTTTGGACGCGGCTCTGCAGCATATTGCAGCCCATGGCTCGCAGCACACCGAAGCGATTGTTTCCGAAGACAAAATTGCCACTGAGCGGTTTCTGGGTGAGGTCGACAGCGCAATTGTCATGGCCAACGCCTCGACCCAGTTTGCCGATGGCGGCGAGTTTGGGCTCGGCGCGGAAATCGGCATTGCCACCGGGCGGCTCCACGCCCGCGGCCCGGTCGCGCTGGAGGGCCTGACCACCTACAAGTGGCTGGTGCGCGGATCGGGGCAAGTAAGGCCCTGAAAAAGGTCGGACTTCTTGGTGGGAGTTTCAATCCTGCACACGGCGGCCACCGCCGGATCAGCCTATTTGCGCTCGCTGCCTTGGGGCTTGATGAGGTCTGGTGGCTGGTGTCCCCCGGTAATCCGCTTAAGCCAAAGGCCGGAATGGCGCCGCTGGCCGCTCGCCTCGCTTCGGCCCGGCAGCAAGCCCGGCGGGCGCGAATTGTTCCGACCGCAATCGAGCGCGAACTGGGCACGCGTTTTACAGTCGACACCCTCCGCCAGCTTCAGTCTCGGTACCCCCGCAACCGCTTCGTCTGGCTGATGGGCAGCGACAATCTGGTGCAATTTGACCAATGGAAAGCCTGGCGCAGCATCGCCCGCACCATGCCGATTGCGGTTATTGCCCGTCCGGGCTATGAGGGCGCTGCCCGGGCGAGCCTCGCCGGGGCTTGGCTCGGCCGATACCGGCGGTCCGCAGCCAGTTTGAAACACCGGGCAAGATGGAGCGCACCCGCGCTGATACATTTGCGTTTCGATCCCGATCCGCGCTCGGCAACAGCGATTCGCCGCGCCGATCCAGACTGGGCCAGCCGCTTTTGCGGCCAGAGCCCAAGGGATAGTTTGACGCACCATCCAGTCGACCCCGACATCGCATGATTTCCCCCGCGAAGCCCGCATAGAGGAGCCGTTTCCGCTCAAATGACGCCTGATTCCGCCAATATTGCCCCAACCGATCCGGTTGCCACCCCCGCCGCCACACCCGTTCCGCTGCCCGAATCAGCGCCGGGTTCGCTGCACGAGCTGGTGTTGAAGTCGCTCGACGACGATCAGGCGCAAGAGCTCGTCTCGATCCCGCTCGAAGGCAAAAGCTCGATCGCCGATCACATGGTGATCGCGTCGGGCCGCTCGACCCGTCAGGTCGCGGCGATGGCCCAGAAATTGGCCGAACGAATCAAGCAAGGCGGGTTTGGCCATGTCCGAATCGAAGGCCTGCCGGCTGCCGATTGGGTGTTGGTCGATGCCGGTGACGTGGTGATCCACCTGTTCCGCCCCGAAGTGCGCACGTTCTACAATCTGGAACGGATGTGGGCATTTGGAGATTTGGGCACGGCTTGACCGGGTTTCGTGCGCGGTAGCAACTTCTGACCAAGGCCGCCCATGCAATTGCACATCATCGCTCGCGGCAAAATCGCCCGCTCGCCCGAAGCGGAGCTGGTCGAGCGTTATGCCAAGCGGATTGTCTGGCCGCTCAAGCTGACCGAATTGCCTGATATTGGCGGCACTATTCCAGCCCCGCTCAGCCCGGCCCGCGAAGTCCTGCTCGATGAGCACGGCAAGGAACTGTCGTCTGAAGAATTCGCCGCACTGCTTGGCCGCTGGCGCGATGATGGCGTGCGCGAGGCGCGGTTCCTAATCGGTGCCGCCGATGGTCACGGTGCTGCGGCGCGCGAAAATGCTGATCTGCTGCTCGGGTTCGGAGCGATGACCTGGCCGCATCTGCTGGTCCGGGCGATGCTGGCTGAACAATTGTGGCGCGCGACCAGCATTCTTGCTGGTCATCCCTATCACCGTTCGGGATAAGGGCAGCCAATGACCGGGCGCCTGATCCTGATCTGTTTTGCTGCGCTGGCCTTGTTGATGGGGGCCCAGCTTGGGCTTGCCCAAAACCCGCAGTTGCAAGCGATCGAGACGGCAGAGGATGCCCAAAAGGCGCTGGCTGAGGCTGAGGCGCAGGGCAAAGACGCCCGGGCCCGCGCCGAAACGTTGGAAGCCAAGGCGGTCACTGCCGTTGCCGCTGCTGATCGCACCGCGCAAGAAGCCGCTGCGCTGGCCGCGCGGATTCAGGAATCCGAAGCCCAGATTGCTGCCAACGAAGCCAAGATCCGCCTGATCGAACAGCAGCGCGCTGCGCTACGGATCGAGCTGGGCCAGCGTCAGCGCCCGCTGGTAGAGCTGACCGCCGCGCTGCAGCGGCTCTCGCGCCGCCCGGCAGTGCTGTCGCTGTTGCGGCCGGGATCCTTGCAAGAAGCAGTCTATCTGCGCGCAGTGCTGGAAACCATGCTGCCGCAAGTTGCGCGGCGCACCGCGGGCCTGCGTGCCGCTATTGCACGGGGTAAAGCGCTGCAAGCCCGGGCCGAGCAGGCCAGCGCCGATCTGCGCGCCAGTCAGGGCGAACTGGGCCGCCGCCGCCAGACGCTGGCCTCGCTCGAAGCGCGCCAACGGCTCGAATCGCGCAGTGCCAGCAGCAGCGCCGACCGCGAATCCGAACGCGCACTCGCCTTGGCCGAACAAGCCCGCGATCTGGGTGGATTGGTCGGCGAACTAGATAAAGCTGGGCGGTTGCGCGGGCAGCTGGCGGCGCTGGCGGGGCCGATCCTGCGTCCGGCTCAGCCGCAATCGGCGCAGGTCGCGGCAGAGGCTGAGCCGGCGGCGCAAGCCAGCACTTCTCCGGCGCAGTACTTGCTGCCAGTATCAGGGCGGCTGGTCACCGGGTTTGGCGCCAGTGTTCCGGGCCAAGTCCAGTCACGCGGGATTTCGATCGCTTCGCGCGGCGGCGCGCAGGTCGTGGCACCAGCCGCTGGCCGGGTGGTCTTTGCCGGGCCCTATCAGGGCTATGGGACCATCGTGATTATCGAGCATGGCGGTGGCTGGACCTCGCTGGTGACGGGGCTGGCGGTGCTCGATACCCGGGTTGGGCGTGATTTGGTCGCCGGATCGCCGCTGGGGCAGGCCGGGCCGGGCCGCCCGGTGCTGAGTCTGGAGCTGCGCAAGGACGGCAATCCGGTCAATCCGCTCGATTTTCTGAAGAGTTGAAATTCGAGACAAACGCGCCATCTGGCAATCACCGGTTGCGCGCGATAAGAGACATTCGATTTTGCGAAAGGCTGCTGCCCGATGAAACTCGCTTCCCTGCTTCGCGCCACCGCGCTCGTTTCGGCTGTGGCGCTGATTCCTGCCACAACCGCGGGCCTGGCGGCTGTCGATGGCCGCGCTTCGGCGCAGTTCGAACGGCTCGCCACGGTCTATAATCTGGTCAAGATCAAATATGTCGAGAAAGTCGACGACCAGAAGCTGGAAGAAGGCGCGATTGACGGGATGCTGGCGTCGCTCGATCCGCACTCCTCCTATGTCTCGGGCGCTTCGATGCAGCGGCTCAACACCATGATCGATGGCAATTATTCAGGCCTCGGCCTGTCGGTTGGGATGGAAGACGGAGCGGTCAAAGTGATCGCACCGATGAAAGGCAGCCCGGCCGACGCCGCCGGGGTCAAATCGGGCGACTATATCACGCACCTTGATGGCAAGCTGATTTATGGCGGCGAACTGGACGATGCGGTGGCCCAGATGCGCGGTGAGGCTGGCTCCAAGATACGCCTGACCTTGTTCCGGCCCGGCCGCAACGAGCCGTTCGACGTGACTGTGACTCGCGGTGTGATCCGGTTGGAGCCGGTGACCTGGGAGCTCAAAGACGGGATCGGGGTGATCTCGGTCAACGAGTTTAGCAACGAGGTTGGCGTCGATGTCGCCAAGGCAATCGAAGGCCTGCGCAAGCAGTCCGGCGGCAAGCTGATGGGGATCGTGCTCGATCTTCGCCAGAACCCCGGCGGGGCGCTCGAAGAAGCCGTGGCGCTGTCCGACATCTTCCTGACCAAGGGTGATATCGTCTCGCAACGCGGTCGCAACACCCGCGAAGACGAGTATTTCAAAGCCGAATCGATGATTCCGGGCGATCTCGCCAAGGGCTTGCCGGTGATTGTGCTGATCGATTCGGGCTCGGCTTCAGCCTCTGAGATCGTCGCGGGCGCGTTGCAGGATCAGCGCCGCGCAGTGATTATGGGCGAACGCAGTTTTGGCAAAGGCTCGGTCCAATCGCTGTATTTCCTCGACAACACCCGGACCAGCGCGGTCAAGATCACCACCGCGCGGTATTACACGCCGCTCGGCCGGTCGGTGCAGGAGGGCGGAATTCTGCCCGATATCACCGTGCCGCAGCTATCCGATCCTGACGCCCGGCGCCGGGCTGAACTGACCGTACGCGAGAGTGATCTGCGCCGGCACCTGGTCAACGAAGCGTCGATTGATGACAAAAAGCTGGAGGCTGATCGTCAGGCTGATCCGCGCTTCAAACTGACCCCGGACGAGCTGAAAGCCAAGGGGATCAAGGATTACCAGCTGTATTACGCGATCCAGACCCTGCGCCGCACCGCGCCGCCGGCTCTGGCGAAAAAGCGCTAGACCGTGACGATGGCTGGACTGGAAGGCCCGCGATTGGCCCGGTCGATTGCGCTGGCTGTGCCGCTGGCGCTGCTCGGCGGGGCCTATCTCAGCGAATATGGGTTTGGGCTGGAACCGTGCGAAATGTGCTGGTGGCAGCGGTATGCGCTGTTCGCGGCGCTGCCATTTGCCTTGCTTGGCTGGGCCCGGCCGTCGGCCAAGGTGCTAACAGCACTGGCGCTGCTCGGGGTGCTGCTCGGCGGGATAATCGGCGGCTACCATGCCGGAGTCGAATACGGTTGGTGGAAAGGGCTGACCACTTGCACCAGCGGGGTTTCGTTTGCCGATGGCCGCGATCCGCTCGAAGCCTTGACCGGCGCTCAGATGATCCCCTGCGATATGGTGCAGTGGAAATTGCTGGAGATTTCGCTGGCGGGCTGGAACTTCCTGATCTCGGTGCCGTTGGCGCTACTGGGGTTGGCCGCATTGCGCCGCAAAGGAGCCTGACCGCATGTCCCCGCAAGCCTCTGCCCGAATGCTCAGAGTCGATCAGGCCGGTGAATACGGCGCGACCCGGATCTATGCCGGGCAGCTGGCGGTGCTGGGCAACCGGTCCGAGATTGCAGCTGAAATCCGCCATATGGCCGATCAAGAGGCGGTCCACCGGGCCAAATTCGATGCGCTGATTGCGAAGCGCGGCGTGCGCCCGACAGTGCTTCAGCCGTTCTGGGATGTGGCCGGGTTTGCGCTGGGTGCAGCGAGCGCGCTCATCGGGCCCAAGGCTGCGATGGCTTGCACCGCCGCCGTCGAAACCGAGATTGACCTGCATTACACGGCGCAACTCGAAGAGCTTGGCGATTCGGATCCCGAACTGTCCGCAATGATCCACGATTTCCGTGAGGATGAACGGGCTCACCGCGAAACGGCGCTGGCGGCGGGGGCTGAGCAGGCCCCGGCCTATCCGCTGATCTCGGGCGTGATCCGGCTCGGCTGCCGGGTGGCGATCCGGCTGGCAGAACGGATTTAACCCGGCATCAATTACCCAGCTCAGCGCCAGCCGCGCTTAAGCTGTTATTCAGCGCCAAGGGTCCCTATATTGGGGCCGTGACTGCTCAGGAGTTTCCGATGCGCCCGTTGATCGCCGTTTTCCCGCTTGTTTTGGGCCTTGTCTTTGCCGCTCCGGCCTTGGCTCAGGAGGCCGCGCCAGAGCCCAAGATGAACATGGTGATCATCTATGGCCAAGATAGCTGCCCCGAATCGAGCGACGACACGATCACGGTTTGCGCCCGCAAGGAAGAGCGCGAACGGTTCCGGATCCCCGAATCGCTGCGGACCAGCTCCAGCCCGGATAATGAGGCCTGGAACAACCGGGTGATCGCTTATGAAACGGTTGGCGCGGCGGGAACGGCCAGCTGTTCACCGACCGGCGCGGGCGGCTTTACCGGCTGCACCGGCAAACTTCTGGCGCAGGCCCGCGGTGAAAAACAAACCGATCCCAACATCAAGTTCGGCCAGCTGATCGCCGAAGAGCGGGCCAAGCGGCTCTCAACCATTGATGCCGATGCAGCCGAAGACCAGTCGCGGGTCGAAGAGGTTGAAAAGCAGATGGAAGACCGCCGCAAGGCTGAAGAAGAAGCCGCCGCAAAAACCCAGCCCGAACCACCGGCGTTGCCAGAGCCGAAGTAAGGCGCCCTCAAGGGCAACCCAACCCAACCCAACCCGCTCATGCTGAGCTTGTCGAAGCACTGTCCTTTTCTTCGTGCCCCACTCTCTGACGCTTGAAGGAAGGACGGTCCTTCGACAAGCTCAGGACGGACGGGGCTTCGCGGTAGCGGTTTTTTGCCAATCTGGCGGAGCTAACCCAGCGCGATATCCGGGGCGTCTTCCTGCTTCATGCCGACCAGATGATAACCGGCATCGACGTGATGGGTTTCACCCGTGACGCCCGATGACAAGTCGGACAGCAGGTACAGCGCCGAACCGCCAACATCCTCAATCGTGACATTGCGGCGCAGCGGCGAATTGAGCTCGTTCCATTTCAGAATGTAACGGAAATCGCCGATCCCGCTGGCGGCCAAGGTCCGGATCGGGCCGGCCGAAATCGCATTGACCCGGATGTTGGCCGGACCAAGGTCATTGGCCAGATACATCACGCTGGTTTCCAGCGCAGCTTTGGCCACGCCCATCACGTTGTAGTGCGGCACCACTTTTTCAGCGCCATAATAGCTCAGCGTCAGGATCGATCCGCCATTTGGCATCATGTCCTTGGCCCGCTTGGTCACCGCGACAAACGAATAGGCCGAAATGTTCATGGTCATCAGGAAGTTGTCGAGCGTGGTATCGTAATACCGGCCGCGCAGCTCGTTCTTGTCGGAAAAGCCGATCGCGTGAACCACGAAATCAATCGTCGGCCAACGCGCCGCTAGGGCGGCGAAGGCATTGTCGAGGTTGCCCATGTCGGCAACATCGCAATCGATCAGCAGATCGCAGCCAAGGCTCTCTGCCAGTGGGCGCACCCGCTTTTCCATGACTTCGCCCTGATAGGAAAAGGCCAGTTCGGCCCCGGCCTCGTGCAGCTTTTTGGCAATCCCCCAGGCCAGCGATTTGTCGTTGGCGAGGCCCATGATCAGCCCGCGTTTGCCCGTCATCAGTCCAGTCATGCGTTGTTCCCTGTTGCCCCGTTATCGCTGGCGGGCTCGTCTTGCGCCAGCATTTGCCGCCGTCCCAGCAGGTCCTGTTCTTCTGGACTTTCGGCCAGCGCGGCGTTGAGTTCCGCCCCGACCACCAATCCTAGGCCGACCAGCCAGAAAAAGAAAAGCGAGATCATTACCCCGGCTAAACTGCCATAGGTCAGATCGTAAGTGAAAAAGCGGTGGATCGCCGCCGGCAAGGCCGCGCTGACTGCCGCCCACCACAGCATCACCAGCAAAGCACCGGGCCATTTGGGATAGCGCCGCTTGCGGTATTCGGTCGGAGCGAGCGTGAAAAACAGCAGGTAGAGCGCGGCATAGATCACCAGTGCCGGGACCAGCCGCGAGGTGCCGAGCGTGTCGATCCAATCGGCCGCGCGCGGGAACCAGGCTTCGATCACTTGCTGCGCCGCGCCAATCGCGACCTGAGCAAGCAATGCAAACAGCAGCGCGATCACCGCGCCAACGGTCACGCCCGATGAGATAAGCCGGTAACGCCAAAACGCATAGGTTTCACGCGTGCCATAGGCCCGGCGCAGGATATCGCGGATCGTCTCGATCAAACTGCCGACAGTCCACAGCCCAATCAGGCCGCCGACCCACAGCAGCCAGCCGCTGCGGGCCACGATCACGTCCATCGCCACCGGCTCCAGCGCCGCCGCGACGACCGGCGGCAGTGCTTTCAGGAAGGTGTGAACCGAGGCCGCGCGCTGCGACTGTTCGCCCAGCAGGCTGAACGCCGCGCCAACCGTTATGAAAAACGGGAACAGCGCGAGGATCGCCATATAGGCGAGGTTGCCGGCGTGGATGAAGCCATCGTGATAGGCTCCGGTCCAAACCCGGGCGATCACTCGGAATGGGCGCGAACGCCAAAATCTTCCGTCTGGGCCGACGTGTTCGTGATAGCTTTCCTTAAACCGGTTCGCCCGCTTGCGCCGCGCTTCGGGCGACAGATCGGGTATCGTCAGCGGCGGCAACTGCGCATCGTCGAGTTCGCGTTCCTCCACCGTGACCAGTCCTTAAACGCCCAGCCGCGCGCGCAGGTTTCGCGAATCGCGCCAGCCTTCCAGCCGCTGGACCAGATCGGCGTCGCTTTCGGGCAGCTGGACTTCCAGCGTGACCAGCTGATCGCCGCGGCTGCCATCCTTGCGGGTAAAGCCTTTGCCGCCCAGCCGCAGCGTTTTGCCCGAGCTTGATCCCGCTGCGACGGTCAGCATTACCGCGCCCTCAGGAGTTGGCACTTTGACTTTGGCACCGCGAATGGCTTCATCAAGGCTGATTGGCAGATCGAGCCGCAGGTGATCGCCCTCGCGGCGAAAGTAGGTGTGCGGTTGCAGGTGGATCACCACGATCGCGTCACCGGCCCCGCCCGGCCCCGGCTCGCCCTTGCCGGCCAGCCGCATCTGGGTGCCGTCTTCGACCCCGGCAGGCAGTTTCAGGTCAATCGTTTTGCCATCGGACAGCGTGATCCGCTGGGTCGCCAGCATGGCCGCATCGCACAGCGGAACGCCCAGCTTGTATTGGACGTTGGCGCCTTTGGGGGCCGGGCCGCGCCGCGCGCCGCCGCCGCCCATGCCGCCGCGTCCGCCAAACAGGCCATCGAAGATATCGCCAAGGTCGATCCCGTCGCCAGCGCCCTCAAACCCGTCAGCGCGAAACCCGCGCTGGTCACGCCCGCCATAGCCGCCGCCGGGTCCGCCGCCGCCGCCAAAGCCGAACCCAGCCGGATTGCCGTCGATATCAATCTCGCCGCGATCAAACCGGGCGCGCTTGTCCTTGTCCGACAGCAGGTCATAGGCCCGGGTCACTTCGGAAAAGCGCTCGGTTGCCTTGGGATTGTCAGAGTTGCGGTCAGGGTGCAGCTCTTTGGCGAGCTTGCGGTACGCGGACTTGATATCCTTTTCGCCCGCGCCGCGCGGTACTCCTAGGATCGAATAGGGATCGGCCATTGGTGGTAGCTAGGGACCCAGCCGCGCCACCGCAAGGTTTACCGGCCTATTGCGAGACGCTTGCGCTTTCATCGCCTGCCAGGCGCGGCTATGCGGGGGCCATCATGGATGTAACCCAAGCCGCCAATGCGATCCCCGATGAAGCTCCGTTCGCGCTGTTCGACGAATGGTTCGCCGAAGCGAAACAGCACGAGCCCAACGACCCCGAAGCGGTGGCGCTGGCCACAGCCACGCCCGCTGCCGCACCCAGCCTGCGGATGGTCTTGATGAAGGATCATGGTGCCCAATTACTCGGGCCGAACGGCGGGTTTGTGTTCTATACCAACAGCCACAGCCGCAAAGGCGGGGAACTGCTCGCCAATGGTCAGGCCGCGATGCTGTTCCACTGGAAATCGCTGCGCCGCCAAATCCGGATCGAAGGCAGCATCGCGCCGGTGCCGGACGATATGGCCGATGCCTACTTCGCCAGCCGCAGCCGCGATTCGCAGCTTGGCGCGCACGCTTCGGATCAGTCCGCGCCGCTCGCCTCGCGCGGGGAATTTCTGGCCCAGATCGCCAAAACGACCGCGCGGCATCTGGTCGGCGCGGTGCCGCGTCCGCCGCACTGGACCGGGTTTTGCCTGACCCCGACAGCGTTTGAATTCTGGCTCGACCGCCCGTTTCGGCTGCACGAACGCCGCCAATTTAACCGGCTGCCGGGTGGCGGCTGGGCCAGCACGTTGCTTTACCCATGAGCACCAGCGCATCCCTCAACCGCAGCGCGGCCTTAGCCAGCATCTCGGTCGCCTTGCTGCTGGTCGGGCTTAAGGTCTGGGCGGTGCTTTCGACCGGCTCGACCGCAATGCTCGGCAGTCTGGCTGATACCGCGCTTGATCTGGTGGCCAGCATTGCAACCCTCGCCGGGGTCTGGGTTGCGGCCCAACCGGCCGATGAATCGCACCGCTTTGGCCACGGTAAAGCCGAAGCACTGGCGGCAATGTTTCAGGTCGTGCTGATTTCAATTTCGGCGCTGACATTGGCGTTCCGGGCGATCGATCAATGGATCGCCGGAACCCGCTCGCAGGGGGCCGAAGGCGGGATTGCAGTATCGCTGATCGCGATTGCCGCCACGCTGGCGCTGCTGGTCTGGCAGCGCCGGGTGATCCGCCAGACCAACAGCCTCGCGATCAGTACCGATCATGTCCACTATCAGTCCGATCTGTTCCTCAATCTGGCGGTGATCGCCGCGCTGGCGCTCGATCAATATGCCGGGATCGCCGGGGCCGACCCGTTCTTTGGCCTCGCTATCGCGCTGTGGCTCGGCTGGGGTGCCTGGGGTGCGTCGCAGCAAGCGATCGAGCAGCTGATGGACAAGGAATGGCCAGAAGATCGCCGCGCCGCGTTTCTTGATGCGGTGGCGCGTCACCCCCAGATCAAAGGCCTGCACGATCTGCGCACCCGCACTTCGGGTGACCGCGATTTCGTGCAATTCCATCTGGCGGTCGATCCCGACATGACCGTGCGGCAGGCCCATGTGGTGATGGACGAGGTTGAAGCAATCCTGCATCAGGAGTTCCCAAGTCTGGAAATCCTGATCCATCCGGACCCCGAAGGTCACGTTGACGAAAACGACCTGTCGTCGGAGAACTTGCTGAACAAGCGCTAGATGTTGCGGCCCTCACCGGCGAGGAAAGCGGCATAGGCGCGGGCGATCCCTTCGCGCAGAGGCACCTTGGGGCTCCAACCCAGCGCTTTCAGGCGGCCCGAATCCATCAGTTTGCGCGGGGTGCCGTCGGGCTTGGCTGGATCCATCAGCACTTCGCCGTGATGGTCCAGCACTTCCATTACCAGCCGGGTCAGATCGAGGATCGAGATTTCCTCGCCCGAGCCGACATTGATGTGCAGGCTGTCGGAATAGTTCTGCATCAAGTGCAAGCAGGCATCGGCCAGATCATCGACGTAGAGGAACTCGCGCAACGGGCTGCCGCTGCCCCAGACTGTTACCGGAGTGCCAGCCGCTTTGGCCTCATGCACCTTGCGGATTAGCGCGGGCAGAACGTGGCTGTCCATCGGATCGTAATTGTCGCCGGAGCCATAGAGGTTGGTCGGCATCGCGCTGATGAAATCGCAGCCGAACTGCTGGCGATAGGCCTGAGCCAGCTTGATCCCGGCGATTTTGGCAATCGCATACCATTCGTTGGTCGGCTCGAGCGGGCCGGTCAGCAATGCCTCTTCCTTGATCGGCTGTTCGGCGTTTTTGGGATAAATGCACGAGCTGCCAAGAAACAGCAGCTTTTCCACGCCCATCGATTCGGCCCCGTTGAGAACGGCGGTTTCGATCATCAGGTTGTCGCGCAGAAAATCGACCGGCCGGGTGTTGTTGGCGTGGATTCCGCCAACCCGCGCGGCGGCCAGAAACACTACCTGCGGGCGCTGGTTGTGCATCCAGCCCAGCACGGCGCGCTGGTCGGTCAGGTCAAGCTCGTCGCGGCCGGCGGTGATGACTTCGCAATGCTCGCCGGCGAGGCGGCGGACGATCGCGCTGCCGACCATGCCGCGATGTCCGGCGACCCAGACGCGCTTTCCGGCAAGGTCGAACGGCACTTCTCCCAGCATCAGCTGCCGCGTCCGATCGGTGC
>JAYURW010000056.1:0-23087 GCA_043756025.1 Novosphingobium sp.
CGGATGGTCGCATCGTGCTGCAACGCGGCGATGTTTTTGACATTCGCCGATGGCCGGTTCTGGAAGTCGGTCATGATAAACCGGATGGTCCCGCCCGGCCTCGCAATCGAAATGCGGCTGTGCACACGGTTCCGCACGAGCGACTTGCCCTGGCCGGACGAAGCGCCCCGCCATGCCAAATTTCCTCTTTCAGCCTTGCTGAGAGTTGGACGGCAATGGCTCAATATGAAAGTGGGACGCTGAGGCTAGACGCCTGGCGCTCCTACTCGCCCCGCCCCCGATCAAGCGCTCTGTTGACGATGCGCCCCGCTTTCGCCACTTCTGCCCGCTCGGCGCGCCCGAATGTGACTAACCCAAGGACATCCCAATGCACGAACTCGCCGTTACCCGTCTGATTGCCGCTTCGCCTGCCAAGGTCTGGGACGTCATGGTCAATCGCACCAACGAATGGTGGTGCCCCAAGCCGTGGCGCGCCGAAGTGCTTTGGGGCGCGCGTCAGCCTGGCTGCCAGACCGAAGCGACGATGTTTGGCCCCGATGGCGAAGTGAACAAGCACCCCGGCCACATGCTCGCTTGGGACGAGGGTAGCCGCTTTGCGATCACCGATGCGATTGTCGGCGATCTGGAACCGTCTGGCCCGTTCATGCTCGGCATCTGGGAAGTCGAAGCTGAGGGCGATGGCACCCGCTACACTGCCCGCGCCCGGCACTGGACGCCCGAAAGCAAGGCGCACCATCAGGAAATGGGTTTTGTCGAAGGCTGGGGGGTTTGCGCCGATCAATTACAGGCGCTGTGTGAGGCTTGAGCGGTCACGTAAAAGCGGCCGCCCGCCGCAGCAACTGATAGGCCTCAACCGCCGCCTGCAGCCGTGTTTCAAAGCTGCGATCACCGCCGTTCCGGTCTGGATGGTATTTTCGGACCAACTGCGCATAGCGGCTGCGCAGATCGTGCCGGGTGGCGTCAAAGCCGAGGCCCAGCACGTCGAGCGCGCGGCGCTCGTCCGGAGTCACAGCCCGGCCATCGCTCCGCGCTCCCGGTTTGCGGGCCCGGGCCCGCGCGCTGATCGCTTCCAGGGGATCGGAAAAATCGGCCCAGCGCGGCGCGGCATCGATCCCGGCGGTGGGGGAAAAGGCGCGGGTCTGGCGGTCCCAACCGTGGATTGGATGCTGCGCCGCCATAATCTCTTCAGCGTTCATCCCGTCAAACCAATCATAGCCGGCGTTGAATTGGCGGACGTGATCTAGGCAGAGCCAACGGTAATCGCCCGGCCCGTCAAAGCTCGGCCCGCGGGGTCCGGGCGCACGGAATTCGCCGAGCTGCGGGCACCCCGCCCAGTCACACAGCCGCATCCCGCCGCCAACCCGTCCATGGAATCGATCATTCTTCACCCCTTCCCCATGGCAATTGTTCGGTTAGAAGGGAACCCATGACCACACACATCGCAGCCGAAATCGAAGCCCTGCTGACCGCCGCCTTCGCCCCTACCGCGCTTGCCGTCATCAACGACAGCGCCAAGCACAGCGGGCACAGCGGCGATGATGGCTCGGGCGCGTCACACTTTACAGTAGAGATCGAAAGCGCTGCTTTTGCTGGTGTTTCCCGGTTGCAGCGCCAGCGGCTGGTCAACGCCGCGCTGGGTGACATCCCGGGCGGGCGCGTCCATGCACTGGCGGTCAAGGCGCGGGCGCCGGGGGAATAGGAGAGTAACATGACTTTTGCAGGACAAACCGCGTGGATCACCGGCGCATCATCTGGAATTGGCGCAGCGATGGCGCGGGCGCTGGCAAAGCAAGGCGCGCGGCTGGTGCTGTCGGGCCGCAACGAGGCAGCATTGGCCGACGTAGCTGCGGACTGCGGCGAAACGCTGATCCTGCCGTTTGAAACCACCGACATTGCAGCGATTGCTCCGGCGGTGGCGCAGGCGTGGGATTGGGCGCAGGCCGGTTCTGGCGGGATCGACCTGCTGCTTAACAACGCCGGTATTTCGCAGCGCAGTCTGGCGCAGGAAACCGACTATTCGGTCTATGAACGGGTCATCGCAGTCGATCTGCTGGCCCCGATTGCACTGACGCAGGGGCTGTTGCCCCGGATGGTTGCGCGCGGCAGCGGCCGGATTGCGATGATTTCCAGCATCGCCGGAAAAGTCGGCGTGCCGATGCGGACCGCCTATTGCGCCGCCAAATTCGGGATCGCTGGTTATGCCGATGCGCTGCGCGCCGAAATCGGCCACCTCGGCCTGCAGGTCCACAACATCTACCCCGGATCGGTCGCCACCGATGTTTCGCGCAATGCCCTCACTTCCGATGGATCGAAGCGCGGCGTATCGGATAAAGTGATCGACAACGGCATCGCGCCGGACGCCGCCGTCGCCCAAATGATCGAACAAATGCTGGCCGGCGCGCGCGAGATCATCATTGCCGAAGGGGCCGAACTGGCGATGGGCGAAGCCCGCCGCACGCCCGATGCGTTGCTCGATCAGATTGGCGCGTTTATGGCTGCCGGTTACGTCCAGCGAATGAATGACGGAGCGCAGTGATGCAGCAAAAACGCGTTATCCTCGGCAACGGGATCGAACTCGACGTGGTCGACGAAGGCCCGCGCGATGCGCCGGTGCTGATTTTCCTCCACGGCTTTCCTGACAGCCACCGAACCTGGCGGCACCAGATCGCCCACCTGTCTGGCCGGTTTCGCTGCATCGCGCCCGATCAGCGCGGCTATCGCGGATCATCCAAGCCCAAGGGGGTGGAGAATTACACCCCGGACAAGCTGATCGGCGATATCTTCCTGCTCGCCGCAGCGCTCGATGTGAAGCATTTCACCGTCGTTGGCCACGATTGGGGCGGCGCGATTGCCTGGGGCGTGGCCCTGATGGGGCAAGGAACCGGGCGGGTCACCCGCGCCGTTATCGCCAATGCGCCGCACCCGGCGATTTTCCCCAAGCTGCTCTACACCAACCCGCAGCAGCGGCAGGCCAGCCAGTATTTCCGGATCTTCCGCGATCCCGCCAATGATGCGCTGGTCGAACAGTTCGGCCTTGGCGGCCTGCTGCTCAAGGCCTTTGGCCAGACTCCCGAAAATCCGAAAATGGAACCCGCGGAACGCGCCGCCTTGCTGTCCGATTGGGAGAACCGCGAAGCGGCGATTGCGATGCTCAACTGGTACCGGGCCAGCCCGATGGAAGTGCTCGATCTGGATGCGCCCTATGAACTGCCAGCCGGATGGCAACCGATCCCGTTGCCGAAACTGACCATCCCGACTCTGGTAATCTGGGCGCTGGACGATATTGCGCTGCCGCCCGCCAACCTTGATGGTCTCGACGAATACGTCACTGATCTGACGATCGAACGCGTGCCCGGCAGCGGGCATTTTGTGCAGTGGGAAGCCCCGGCGCAGGTCAACGCCGCGCTCGATGCGTTTTTCGCCAAGACTGCCGATGCCGGCTGAACCGCAGCGCGGCGGGATCGGCGCAGCGATTGCCGCGGCAGAAGCCCGGCAGCGCCGCTCGATGCTGCGCAACCATGGCGGCGG
This sequence comes from Novosphingobium sp., assembly GCA_043756025.1. Taxonomy (GTDB): domain Bacteria; phylum Pseudomonadota; class Alphaproteobacteria; order Sphingomonadales; family Sphingomonadaceae; genus Novosphingobium. Next base: position 3,529 of record JAYURW010000056.1, read on the forward strand.
GCAGGCACCGGTCAGCACGATCGAGCTGTTTTTCGATCTGATCTTCGTCTTCGCGATCACCCAGCTATCGCATTACCTGCTCGCCAAACTTTCCTGGCAGGGCGCACTGGAAACGGTGATCCTGTTCGGTGCGGTGTGGTGGGCCTGGATGTGGACCACCTGGGCAACCAACTGGCTCGAGCCGGACCGGGCCCCGGTGCGGCTGATGATCGGCGCGCTGATGCTGGCCAGTCTGGTGATGTCGAGCGCGATTCCTGAGGCCTTTGGCGCAAGCGGCTTGCTGTTCGCCCTGGCCTATAGCGCGATGCAGATCGGCCGCTGCCTGTTTACCGCATGGGCGATGGAGCGCGACGGGGCGGGCCAAGGGCGCAATATGCTGCGTGCGGCGTGCTGGTTCGCCATGTCCTTGCCGTTTTGGCTAGCCGGGGCGCTGAGCGATTCTGCCGAGCTCCGCATTGCCTTCTGGCTGGCGGCGTTGGCGATCGAATACACTGCGCCGATGGTCTTTCTGTGGGTACCGGGTCTGGGCCGCTCCGCCTTTTCGGAATGGAGCGTGTCCGGATCACATATGGCCGAGCGTTGCGGCCTGTTCATCATCATTGCGCTGGGCGAAGGGCTGATCCTGATTGGCTCGACTTATGCCGGGGCCAAACCGCAGCCGGGATTGAATCTGGCGCTGGTCAACGCTTTTGCCGGGTCATTCGCGATGTGGTGGCTCTATTTCGATATGGGTGCGCGGCGCGGCGCATCGCATATCGAGAACCACGCCCTGCCCGGACTGATCGCCCGGCAAGCCTTTACCTATTGGCACATCCCGATTGTCGCGGGGATTGTCGTGCTGGCGGTGGGCGACGAGCTGGTGATGGCCCATCCGCTGGAGCCGGCCCACCGCGAATTCGTGCTGATTGTGCTGGCCGGGACGCTGCTGTTCCTGCGCGGTCTGGGCGGGTTTAAACGGATCTCCAGCGGCAACCCCTGGTTCCCGGCCTCGCACGGCTACGGTATGGGCATTGCTGTTGCGATTGGCCTGTGGGGCTGGTTCGGCCACCCGCCCGCACTCGCGCTGTTTTCGGCGACCACTTTGCTGTTCGCCGGAGTCGCGGTGTGGGAATGGGTCAGCTTCCACGGCGGTTGGTTGGAAAGAATGGAGGCGCGCGGGTGGTGGCTGGGCAAAATCACCCGCCGCCGGTTAGAATATAACCGAGCGCGGCGGTTGGCGCGGGAGGCTGCGGCCAAACAATAGGGTCATTCCGCATCAACTTGAAACTCTACTCCCCGGCGGGGAGGGGCTGGGGGTGGGGGCTCGAAGCTCAGGTGGAACCCCCATCCCAACCCTTCCCCAATGGACAAGGGCTTTTTCGGCAAGGCAGAGCTAGATCGACCGTTCGCTGCCGCCCCAGCCGATCCAGGCACCATGCGGGTGGGCCCGGGTGACCAACACTGGATCGGCCCCGTCCGGCCAGAACCGCACAGTCATTTCGTGAATGTGCAGCACCCGGTTGGCTTCCAGCGAAACCCATGCCAGCGGCCGATCCGGCGTGGCCCTGTCCCCGGCCGCTTCCATCGCCGCCGTCACCCGCGCTTTCTGGTCGTCGGGAACATATTGCCAGACAATCGAATGCATCAGCATCCGGGTAGTCCCGGCTTCCTGCGGTTTCGCCAGTTCAGCCTCAATGAAATCGGCAGCATTCATGCGAACCAGATCAGGCGGCGATTTCCGCGCCTCGGCAATCGCGGCATCCATCCGCTCAAACCGGACGGTGTGTTCGGGCCAGATATAGGCCCGCAGCCGCAACGCCTGTTCAGCATCGGTCAGATCGACCGGCGCGACATCGCAGCCTTTAGTGGAGACAATCTCAAACGGGCAATCAGGCGGCGGATCGCCCTGCCATTCAGGCGCAAACCGCATTGCCCCCGGCTCTGGCCCAACCTGCACTCCGCCCAGATCGTAGTGATACCGGTCCAGCATCAAGTTGATCCCCGCGCTCGATCCGATTTCGAGGCACTGGAACCGCGGCGGCAACCCTTTATCGGTCAGCCACAGCATTGCGGCGATGAAATTGGACGACCGCCCCGCCTCATTGGTCTGCGGCGGACCGTCGAGCCAAGGCAGCAGTTCGGTTTCGTGCTGGGCGATTGCGGTGCCAACGACAGCGACGTCGTCGATGCCCGTTTGGTCGGTGTAGATCGGTTTGAGCGCCGGTTCGGTGCCTTTCAAATGCAGCGCGTGAATTCCGCCCGCCAGCCGCAGCGGCAAGGCATCGGCCAGCGGCGCACCGGGCCAATTGCGGAGCCGGTCGAGCAGTTCCCCGCGCTCGCCCCGCTCCAGCAGATCGCGCACTGCCGCCACAATCCGCGCGGTCACGGTTGCGCCTGATGCAGCGCAATAGGCGACCTGATTGTCAAACGCGGCGACCATGATCCCCGGCCCGCTCGCGTCAATATCGATGAACTGATAGTCCTTGGCCATTACCGCCGCTCCTTGCCCTTTTTGCCGCACCGCCTTAAGGGCCGCGGCTATGTCCAGCCCGCTAACTTTCGCCGTGCCCAAGGGCCGCATCCTTGATGAGGCGCTGCCGCTGATGGCCCGTGCCGGAGTGGTGCCCGAAGCCGGCTTTCACGACAAGTCCAACCGCGCGCTTTCGTTCGCCTGCGAAGACAGTGCGATGCGGATCATCCGGGTCCGCGCGTTCGACGTTGCGACATTCGTGGCCCATGGTGCCGCGCAGTGCGGGATTGTCGGATCGGACGTGGTCGAAGAGTTCGCTTACCCCGATCTCTACGCCCCGGTCGATCTTGATATCGGCCACTGCCGGTTGTCGGTGGCCGAGCCCGAAGCAGACGTCGGCGACAGCGCCCACGTCAGCCACTTGCGGGTCGCCAGCAAGTATCCCAACCTGACCCGGCGCCATTTTGAACGGCAAGGCATTCAAGCCGAAGTGGTCAAGCTGAACGGCGCGATGGAGCTTGCTCCCGGGCTCGGCCTTGCCAGCCGGATCGTCGATCTGGTCTCAACCGGGCGGACGCTGAAGGACAACGGCCTGATCGAAACCAGCCGAATTCTCGACATTTCCGCCCGGCTGATCGTCAACCGCGCGGCGCTCAAGACTGATGAGCGAGTGGCCGTACTGGTCGAACGGTTCCGCGCGCTGGTCGCCCAAGTAAAGGCCGCCTGATGTTGCGTCTCAACTCCCGCGATCCCGGCTTTGAAAAAGCCTTCAAACGATTGGTCGCTGACCGGCGTGAAAGCGACGAGGATGTCGCCCGCGATGTCCAGATCATCCTTGCCGATGTCAAAAACCGCGGCGATGCCGCACTGACCGAAATGACCGCACGCTGGGACAGCTATGCGCTCTCAGCCGATGCCGACTGGTCCTATGGCGCCGAAGAATGCCGCGAGGCGTTTGATGCGCTCAAGCCGGATTTGCGCGCTGCGCTCGAACTGGCGGCGCAGCGGATCCGGGCTTTCCACGAAAAGCAATTGCCCAAAAACCGCGACGAAACCGACGATGTTGGTGTCAGGATGGGGTCCAAATGGCGGGCTGTCGATGCCGCCGGGCTCTATGTACCGGGCGGGCGGGCGGCCTATCCTTCGTCACTGCTGATGAACGCAATCCCGGCCAAAGTCGCCGGGGTGGAGCGGCTGGTTGTGGTTACCCCTACTCCCAAAGGCCAGATCAACCCGCTGGTTCTGGCCGCCGCGCATCTGGCCGGAGTCGATGAAGTTTGGCGGGTTGGCGGGGCACAGGCCGTCGCCGCGCTCGCCTATGGCACCCAGCGGATCAGCCCGGTCGATGTGATTACCGGCCCCGGCAACGCCTGGGTGGCCGAAGCCAAGCGGCAACTGTTCGGCGTCGTCGGCATCGACATGGTCGCTGGGCCGAGCGAAATCCTGCTGATTGCCGATGGCCAGAACGATCCCGAATGGACCGCTGCCGATCTGCTCAGCCAGGCCGAACACGATCCCGCCGCGCAATCGATCCTGATCACCGACGATCCCATGTTTGCCGATATGGTCGCCGACCGGATCGGGGTTGAGCTGGCCATGCTGCCGTCTGCCCGGGTCGCAGCAGAAAGCTGGAACACCCACGGCACGATTATCGAAGTAGCCAGTCTGGACGAGGCCCCGGCGCTGGCCAATGCGCTGGCCGCCGAACACGTCCAGATCGCCACGGACAATCCGGAAAAGCTGTTCAAGCAGATCCGCCACGCCGGGTCAGTGTTCCTTGGCCGGATGACGCCAGAGGCTGTGGGTGACTATGTTGCCGGACCCAACCATGTGCTGCCCACCGGGCGCCGCGCGCGGTTCTCCTCGGGCCTTTCGGTGCTGGATTTCATGAAACGCACCAGCTTCGTCCAACTGGATGAAGCCGCGCTGCAGGCAATCGGCCCCGCCGCAATCGAACTGGCCAACGCCGAAGGGCTCACCGCCCATGCCCGCTCCATCGAAGTAAGGCTTGGAATATGACCGCCCCCAAATCCGATCAGCGCAAATCCCGCGCCGCCGCCCGGCTTGCTGCTGTTCAGGCGCTCTATCAGCTCGAGATGGAAGGCACCGTGCTCGAACGGCTGCTCGATGAATTCCACCAGCACCGGCTCGGCGCCGAAATCGAGGGCGATCAATATGCCGAGGCCGAAACCGCGTTCTTCGACGACGTGGTCAAAGGCGCATCGGCCCGCCGCGATGAAATCGACGACCTGCTGTCCAGCAAACTGGCCGAAGGTTGGAAGCTGGAACGGCTCGACAAGACCATGCGCCAGATCCTGCGCGCCGGGGCCTGGGAACTGATGGCCCGCGCCGACGTGCCGACCGCCACCGTAATCACCGAATACGTCGATGTTGCCCACGCCTTCTTCGAGAGCCGCGAGGCGAAGTTCGTCAACGCGGTACTGGATTCGGTCGCGAAAGTGGTGCGCGCCTGACCAGCGAACGCGCCTTCATCGCCGCCCTGCGCGCTCTTGCCACGCACCCGGCGGCGCGCGGATTGAACGATGATTGTGCAGTGCTGGAATTTGGCGGCGAGGCGCTGGTGTTAACCCATGACACCATGGTCGAAGGCGTGCATTTCCTACCCGGCCAATCGGGCGAGGATCTCGCCTGGAAGCTGGTAGCCTCCAATATGTCCGATCTTGCCGCCAAGGGTGCGGGGCCGCTGGGCGTATTGTTGTCGTACCAACTGGCTGATGACGATGACGCCTTTCTGCGCGGATTGGCAGCGGCCTTGCGCCATTATGGTAACGCGGCCTTGCTCGGCGGTGATACGGTCAGTGCGAACGGCCCGCGCAGCCTGGGGCTGACCGCAATCGGACGCGCGACCCATCAGCCGGTGCCGTCGCGCAGCGGAGCACGGGCCAGCGACACGCTGTGGATCACCGGCCCGGTTGGCGCGGCGATGCTGGGGTTTGAGGCGCTCAAGTCTGGCAGCGGTGATTCCAGCTTTTACCGGCGGGGTCAGGCGCGGCTTGGCGAGGGGCAGGCCTTGGCCCCTCTCGTCAGTGCGATGATGGATGTTTCGGACGGCCTTTTACTCGATGCGCGGCGAATGGCCGAGGCATCGGGCGCAACGCTGGCGATTGACCGTGCTGCCGTTCCGATCGCGACCAGCGAGGATCGCCGCGATGAAGCGCTGCGCTGGGGCGAAGATTACGAGCTGCTATTTACCCTGCCCGCTGGCGCCATCCCGCCCTGCCCCGCGCACCAGATCGGCACGGTGCTGGAACGACAAGCCGAGCCGCTGTTGCTCGATGGCAGGCCGCCACCGGGAAAGCTCGGCTACGAACACAACTGAAAGCGCCGCAAAAGCTGCTTTCCGGCGTTGCATTGCGCCGAATCCTGCCTATAGCAACGCCCGTTCGCCCTGCACGCGGGGCTATCGCTATGGACAACCAAAACAGGGGGAGCGTCCGGTGAATCTCGTACTAATCTCGATATTACTGGGACTATTGGCCGTCGTTTACGGCATCGTCACCAGCCGCCAAGTGCTGAGCGCTTCGCCCGGCAACGAAAAAATGCAGGAAATCGCTGCGGCCATTCAAGAAGGCGCACAGGCCTATCTGGGCCGCCAATATCAGGCCATCGGCATTGTTGGCGCAGTGGTCGCCGTGCTGGTCGGTTATTTCCTCGGACCCATTTCGGCAGCCGGTTTTGTGCTGGGCGCGGTGCTTTCGGGCGCGACCGGGTTCATCGGGATGAACATCTCGGTGCGCTCGAACGTCCGCACAGCGGCAGCGGCGCAAGTCGGATTGCAAGAGGGCTTGACCTTGGCATTTCGCGCTGGTGCGATCACCGGGATGCTGGTGGCGGGCCTCGCGCTTCTCGCGATTGCAGGCTTCTTCTACTACCTCACCGAAATTGCTGGCCACACCGTTGGCGGCGATGACCGGACCGTAATCGACGGCCTCGTCGCTCTGGCGTTTGGCGCTTCGCTGATCTCGATCTTTGCCCGTCTCGGCGGCGGGATCTTTACCAAGGCCGCCGACGTTGGCGCTGACCTTGTCGGCAAAGTCGAAGCCGGGATCCCAGAAGACGATCCGCGCAACCCTGCCGTGATTGCCGACAACGTTGGTGACAACGTCGGCGACTGCGCTGGCATGGCCGCGGATCTGTTCGAAACCTATGTCGTAACCATCGGTGCCACGATGGTGCTGACCGCGCTGCTGCTCAAGGGCGCAGACAACCTGATGGCGCTGATGAGCCTGCCGCTGCTGATCGGCGGCGTCTGCATCATTACCTCGATCATCGGTACCTACTTCGTTCGCCTCGGCAGCGGCAAAAACATCATGGGCGCCATGTACAAGGGCTTCCTGGTTACTGCCGTTCTGTCGGTCCCGGCGATCTGGTGGGCGATCTCCTATGCGCTTGGCGACATGGAAACCGCGATTGCCGGTCAAGCCTATAACGGCCGCACGCTGTTCTATTGCGGGCTGCTGGGTCTGGTCATCACCGGCCTGATCATCTGGATCACCGAATACTACACCGGCACCAACTATCGCCCGGTCCGTTCGATCGCCAAGGCTTCGGAAACTGGCCACGGCACCAACGTGATCCAGGGTCTGGCTATCAGCCTTGAATCGACCGCGCTGCCAACTTTGGTCATCGTGGCCGGGATCATCATTGCCCACCAGTTGGCGGGCCTGATGGGGATCGCTTATGCCGCAACCGCAATGCTGGCGCTGGCCGGAATGGTCGTCGCGCTTGATGCCTATGGCCCCGTCACTGACAACGCTGGCGGCATTGCCGAAATGGCCGGGCTCGACGAATCGGTTCGTGAAAAGACCGACGCGCTCGACGCTGTGGGCAACACCACCAAGGCTGTTACCAAGGGCTATGCCATCGGTTCAGCCGGGCTTGCCGCGCTGGTGCTGTTTGCCGCCTACACCAACGACCTGAAGGAGTTTTTCCCGGAACTGAAAGTCGATTTCAGCCTCGAAAACCCTTATGTGATCGTCGGATTGCTGCTCGGTGCCCTGCTCCCGTACCTGTTTGGTGCGATGGGCATGACGGCAGTGGGCCGTGCCGCGGGTGAAGTGGTCAAGGACGTTCGCGACCAGTTCAAGAACAACCCCGGCATCATGACTTACGAATCCAAGCCAGACTATGCCCGCACGGTCGATCTGGTGACCAAGGCCGCGATCAAAGAAATGATCATCCCTTCGCTGCTGCCAGTGGCCGCACCGATTGTGGTCTACTTCGTGATCACGGCAGTTGCTGGTCAGGCCAATGGCTTTGCCGCACTCGGCGCGCTTCTGCTCGGCGTGATCGTTGGCGGGCTGTTCGTTGCCATCTCGATGACTTCGGGCGGCGGCGCATGGGACAATGCCAAGAAGTACATCGAAGACGGCAACCACGGCGGCAAGGGCTCTGAAGCCCACAAGGCTGCGGTGACCGGCGATACCGTCGGCGATCCTTACAAGGATACCGCGGGTCCGGCCGTCAACCCGATGATCAAGATCACCAACATCGTGGCACTGTTGCTGCTCGCTGCGCTGGCCGCAGGCAACTAAACACCTGCCCGAAGGTGAAACAAAACCCCGCCCGGAGCGATCCGGGCGGGGTTTTCGTTGACGCTGTGGGGACTTGCGTTATCTTGCCGGGTACGAAAGCGGGCGGCAGAAAATCATCTCCGTTCCGCGGCCTATACTCGGAGCAAGAATCCATGATTTTCGCCAAATCCACCTTTTCCGGAATAAGCGCGCTTGCGCTCGGCGCCGCAACCTGCGGCGCAATTGCCTTGGGGCTGACAACCAGCGCCGAAGCCCAGTCTGCCGCCGCACCCCAGATCTTGGGCCAGATCCCGGTCGGAGAATTCGTAAAAAAGGCCAATATGCGCTCGCCCCGGATTTCGCCGGATGGCAAACGCCTAGCCTATCTCGCTGCAGCAAATGGCAAGGAAGTGCTGGTTTTTCTCGATCTGACTGATCTCACTAAACCGGCCAAACCGATCCTCGCCGCCGAAGAGGCCCGCGAATCCGGGGACCGTTCGCTCAACGGTTTCCGCTGGGTCGGGAACGACAATCTGGTGATGACCGTTGTCTCGCGCGAGGATCTGGGCGGCGGACTCGGTGATTTCCGGCGCTTGGTAAGTTACAACGTCCCCACCGGAAAACTGATCCAGCAGGCCTGGCGCGGCGCTGGTTCGGATGCTGCCGCGATCCTCCACATCGATCACGAAAAAGGCCTGTATCTGCTGCAGCGCGATTCGGTGAGCGATACCACCGAACGTTGGGGTTATCCTGAAGTGGTCCGGGTGAATGTCGCGACCGGCGATTTCACAATGGTCCAGCGGACCAATCCGATTGTTCGCGGCTGGGCTGCGGATAGCGACGGCGTTGTCCGGCTCGGCTTCAACCGCAACGGCGACAACGGCAAGTTCCGGATCCTCTACCGTTCCAACGAGAAGGAAGCATTCCGGACGGTCTTCCTCGATGCTGACAAGTCCTTTACGTCGGGCCCGCCAATCCCGGAGATGTTCATCCCCGGCACTGACACGGCCTATGCCGTCTCACGCCACGATGGTTTTTCCAAAGTCTACAAGCTCGACATGACCACGATGAAGCTGTCAGAACCGGTGTTTGAAACCCCCGGGTTTGATGTCCAAGGCATCATCGCTGATTGGGACGGTAAGCGTCTGGTTGGCTACGAGACATTTGATGGGGAAATGGGCGAAAAGCTGGTTGATCCCTTTCGGATCGAGCTGAAAGCCATGCTCGATGATGTGTTTGGCAAGAACGAAGCGCAGCTTGTCAGCGCTGATCGCCAATACCGCAAGATCGTGATCTTCGTCGGCGGTAAGTCCAACGGCGGCGGTTTCTATCTTTACGATACCACCGCCGGGTCGATCCAGCTGCTGAACTGGGCCCGCACCAAGATTGCAAATGCCCCGCTGAACCCGGTCAAGGCCGAATGGTTCACCGCCAGCGACGGCACCAAGATGCAAGCAATCGTGACCTATCCGCGGCACCGCAAAGGTAAGAACCTGCCGGTGGTGATTATGCCGCATGGCGGTCCGTTTGGGGCGCTTTCGGCGACCAATCAGCTTGAACCGTGGAACCAGCCGCTGGCCGAAGCAGGCTATGTCGTGATCCAGCCGAACTACCGCGGATCGGGTGGTTATGGCCGCGCTTTTGAAAAGTCAGGGCGTGAACCGGGCGGATATGGCAAGCGGATGCAGGACGATTTGACCGACGTCCTCAACCATTACGCCAAGCTGGGCATCGTCGATGTGAAACGGGCCTGCATTATGGGCTGGTCGTATGGCGGCTATGCCGCTGCCCGCGGCGCGCAGCGCGATGCGGCCATCTGGAAATGCGCAATAGCTGGCGCCGGGGTGTACGATATGCCCAAGATGAACCGCTGGGACGCGGCCAATCTGGGTAAATTCAGCAGCGGCTTTCAGGCCACTTCGGAGGATCCGGAAGGCATTTCAGCCGCCCGCAACACCGACGGCAAGTGGGCCCCGATCCTGATCGTGGCCGGCAAGCGCGATGCCCGCATTCCGATGGAGCAGGCCGAGACGCTGGTGGCCAACCTCAGGAAATCAGGCAAGGTTGAAGGGACTGACTTCAGATATATCCTCCAGCCGCAGGGCACTCACAATCTGCCCTATGACGATGTGCACATTCAGTGGATCGAAGAAGCGCTCGGCTGGTTGACCCGGTTCAACCCGGCCTACGTTTCAGCTGACGCGGATAAAGCGCCAACTGTGGCGATGTTCAAATAGGCCAAGCGTTAGCCATTCTTTGGCACTTCGCGGCTAAACCCCCTGCTGAAGGCGATTTTCGCCCATCATGCAGGGGGTTTTTGCGTGGCTACTGCAGCCAATCCAGCAGCGCTGCCAAACACTGCTCGGGGCGATGCTCCGGGCGGCGCAGCGCCTGTCGCAAAGGCTCGCGCGGTCGCCTGGACCGTGATGGACGCGCCCGCAGCGCGTCACGCCTGGGATGCACTGGCGTTGTGCGCGGCAGAGCCCAATCCGTTTCACGAGAGCTGGTATCTGATGCCGGCCTTGCGCGCGCTTGATCCACACCACCGCGTCAAACTGCTGCAGGTCGAAATGGATGGCGCGCTAGCCGGATTGATCCCGCTGCGGTCTGAAAACAAGTATTACAAATGGCCGATCCCGCAGCTTGGCAATTGGGTCCATGGCAACTGCTTCCTCGGCGCGCCGCTGGTCGCCGCCGGGCTGGAACGCCCATTTTGGCGCGCTCTGTTCGATTGGGCCGATCACAACGCCGGACGGAGTCTATTCCTGCACCTTGGGGTCATGCCGCTGGATGGCCCGCTCTACGCGGCGCTCCAATCGGTGTTGGCTGAACAGGGCCGTCTGGCCGGGTTGGTGCACCGCGAAGAACGGGCGATGCTCTCGTCCACGCTCAGCCCGCAGGCCTATTTTGAAGAGAGCCTGTCCGGTAAAAAGCGCAAGGAACTCCGCCGCCAGGCCGCTCGCCTGTCCGAATTGGGCAAAGTGCGGTTCGAGCGCCGCCGCGACGATCACCAACTGGCCCGCTGGACTGAGGATTTCCTCGCGCTGGAGCATTCCGGCTGGAAAGGCACGGCTGGCTCGGCCCTCGCCTCGCATCAAACCACCGCCGGCCTGTTCAAAGAGGCGCTGTCGGGCGCCGCCGAGCAAGGCAAGCTGGAGCGCCTGACCTTGACGCTCAATGACGAGCCAATCGCGATGTTGATCAATTTTCTGACCGCACCGGGCGCTTATTCCTACAAAACCGCGTTTGACGAGCGCTACGCCCGCTACTCCCCCGGGGTGCTGCTTCAGCGTGAAAACCTCGATCTGCTGGAACACAGGGAGGTCCGTTGGTGTGATAGCTGCGCCAGCGCCGACCACCCGATGATCGACCACATCTGGCGCGAACGCCGCCCGTTCGGCCGGATCTCAATCGCTATCGGCGGCAAGCTGCGCCGGGCGGTCTTTGCCCGGCTGCTGCGGGCCGAGCTGGGCCGCAATCCCGCCGGGATCTGAGCCCCGCCCATTGACGCGTCCTTATTTGCAACGCAAAGGCGATGCGATGGAAGCCGAACGCACCCCAGAACAGCTCGTGGCCGGGCTTTTGAAACTGCTAGAGGTCAAGCCCGAGGGTGAGGACCGGTTTACTGGACGGCGCAAGCGCGGCGGGGTTGGCCGGGTGTTTGGCGGCGAGGTGATTGCTCAGGCGCTCAACGCCGCCGAAGCCACTGTCGCCGATGACCGCGCGGCCCATTCGCTTCACGCCTATTTTCTGCGCGGCGGGAGCGAGGAGCACCCCGGCGACTATAAGGTTTCGCGGGATTTCGACGGCGGATCGTTCTCCAACCGCCGGGTTGTCGCCAGCCAGCAGGGCCGCCCGATCCTGAACCTCACCGCCAGCTTTCAAAAGCATGAAGTTGGCTTGCATCACATCGAAGCAACCATGCCCGATGTACCCGGCCCGGAAGAGCTGGAAAGCGAAGTCGAAGTCCGCCGCCGTTATGCCGAGCACGCCCAGCCTGCCGCCCGGCACCACTTTTTGGCAGCCCGCCCGGTCGAAATGCGTGCGGTGGAGGGGCGGCACTGGATGAACCCCAAACCGGCCCCGCCGCGTTCGCATTCGTGGTTCAAGACCGTCGCTCCGCTGCCCGATGATCCGCGCATTCACCGTGCGATCCTGGCCTATGCCAGCGACATGACTTTGCTGGGCACCTGCGCCCTGCCCCACGGCCTGTCGTGGGCGCGCGGCGAAGTGATCAGCGCCAGTCTGGACCACGCGGTGTGGTTTCACGAACCCTTCCGGGCCGATGAATGGCTGCTCTATGCCACCGACAGCCCGTGGAGCGGCGGCGGCCGCGGCTTTAACCGCGGCCAAATTTTCACCCGCGATGGGCGACTGGTGGCGAGCGTGGCGCAAGAGGGAATGATCCGTAAAGTGACTCCAAAAGAGTAGTCACTTCTGGGAGGGGAAGACAGAAATGCGCAAAAGGACGATTGCTCTGGCGGTGGCGGCGGCTTTGTTGGTTGCAGGCGGCGCTTGGTACGCCAACCTTGATAGCGAAACCCGCGATCTGCTGGCCAATATTCCGACCAATCGGGACGTGCTGTTGTGGAAACAGGATCAGCGCGATGCGGCGTTCCGGGCGCTCGATCGCTTGCCAGCCCTTGCCGAAGCGCGTGACGTGGCCGCTTCCACCGCACCATTGCCGCTACCGCAAGGCCAGCCGCTCGATATTCCGGAGATCGACCAGTATATGGCCGGGCAACGCGCCGCCGGTCTGGTGATTATTCAGGACGGCAAGGTCCGGCTCGAACGGTATGAGTTAGGCTTTGATGCGACGGGCCGCTGGACCAGCTTCTCGGTCGCCAAATCGTTTACCTCAACGCTGGTCGGCGCCGCCATTCAGGATGGCCATATCAAGAGCCTGGAAGACAAGGTCAGCCAGTACATCCCCGGCTTGCGCGGATCAGCCTATGACGACGTCACCGTCCGCCAGTTGTTAACGATGAGCTCTGGTGTGAAGTGGAACGAAGATTACGAAGACCCCAAGGCTGACGTGGCGCAGTTCAACAATGCCAAGCCCGAACCCGGCATGGACTCCACCGTCAGCTATATGCGCAAACTGCCCCGCGCCCATCCGCCGGGCACCGTTTGGCACTACAACACCGGCGAAACCAATCTGGTCGGCGTGCTGGTTTCATCCGCCACGAAACGGCCACTGGCGCAGTATCTGCAGGAAAAAATCTGGCAACCCGCGGGCATGGAAGCTCCGGCGACCTGGCTGCTCGGCGCGACCGGGCACGAAATTGCCGGATGCTGCATTCAGGCGGCAACCCGCGACTATGCCCGGTTTGGGCTGTTCGTGCTGGGCGGCGGCAAAGGCACTGTCCCCGCTGACTGGTTTGGCATGGCCACGGTCAAACAGAAGGACATCGGCGATCCGGGCCACGGTTATGGTTTTCAATGGTGGACCTATGACGACGGCAGCTTCGCCGCGCAGGGCATCTTTGGCCAGGGCATCTTCATCGATCCCAAACGCAATCTGGTGATCGCCAGCAATGCCAACTGGACCCGCGCCACCATGGGCCCGGAACCAGCCGCGCGAGAGGCGTTTTATCGGCGGGTTCAGGCTTTGATCGACGCGGGAAAATAGCGCGATGAGCGGTTTTGAATTCGCCTTTACGCTGTTTGGCCTGCTGCTGGGCCTGGCTCTGACCGAAGGATTGAGCGGCCTCGCGCGTGCGCTCAAGAACCGCCATGTTGTTCCGATCAGTTGGCCAACCGTTTTGCTGGGCGTGTTCGTGGCCTGCGATGTGGTGACGTTCTGGATGTATGGCTGGTCTTTGCGCGAAAAGCTGGAAGTCAGTTGGCCGGTCATGTTCGGCGGGTTCATCGTGTCTGGCACCTACTTCGTTAGCGCATCACTGGTCTTTCCCAGCGATAACGAAGTGGATGTCGACGCCCATTTTGATCGGACCCGGGGTCTGGTGCTGGGCGGAGTAGTCTTCTGCAACCTGGCCTTGCTGGCTCTGACGATCAGCCTGATCGGACTATCTCCTTTCGGGAACTTCCGGGCACTCGTCATCACTTGCACGCTCTTTCCCGCCGCCCTGATTGCAATTGTTGCCAGGGATCGCCGAGTGGTCGTGGGTTGTTTGGTCTGGCTGATCGCTCTTTACCCGTTGTCGCCGGTTTGGAACTGAGCCAATTCACCCACCCGGATGGTAAAAGTCATAAACCGTCTGGGCCACCGCTGCGCTGACCCCCGGCGCCAGTTGCAAATCTTCGAGGCTGGCCGCTCGCACCCCGCCCGCCGTGCCAAAATGCAGCAGCAGCGCGCGTTTGCGGGCCGGGCCGATCCCGGCGATTTCATCGAGCGGTGACGCGGTGATCGCGCGGCTGCGCTTGTCACGGTGGGCGCCGATGGCGAAGCGGTGGACTTCGTCGCGCAGCCGTTGGAGGTGGAACAGCAGCGGGGCGTTTTCGGGCAGCATCTTCTCGCGCCCGTCGGGGAAATGGAACACTTCGCGGCCCTCGCGCCCATGGTGCGGGCCTTTGGCAATGGCGATCAAGGGCACGTCTTCGATCCCCAGTTCCTCCAGCGTATCGCGCGCCGCGCTCATCTGGCCCTTGCCGCCGTCGATCAGGACCAGATCGGGCCACATCCCACCATCACGGTCCGGGTCTTCGTCTTGAGCACGCGAGAACCGCCGCCCAAACACTTCACGCATCATCGCGAAGTCATCGTTGGTCTGGGCGGTCTTGATATTCCACTTGCGGTACTGGCCCTTGATGAAGCCCTCCGGCCCCGACACGATCATCGCACCCAGCGCCTGCGCGCCTTGGATATGGCTGTTGTCGTAAACCTCGATCCGCTGCGGCGGTTCGGGCAGTTCAAGGAATTCGGCCAGCTCGCGGCCGAGCCGGGCCTTGGTGCCGCTTTCCGCCGCGCGCCGCTCCAGTGCCTCGACCGCGTTGCGGGTGGCCTGCTGAATCAAGCGGCGTCGGTCGCCGCGCTGGGGCACCGAGATTTCGACCTTGCCGCCTGCGGCTCCGGCCAGCGCTTCGGCCAGCAGCGCGCCTTCGGCCAGATCACGGTCGACCAGAATAGTACGCGGCGGCGGGACTTCCTCATAGAACTGCGCGAGGAACGCGGTCAGCACTTCGCCCTCATTCAGCCCCTCGGTGTGGCTGGGGAAGAACGCGCGGTGGCCCCAGTTCTGCCCGCCGCGCACAAAAAACGCCTGAATCGCAATGTGCCCGCCACTGGCCGCCACGCCAAAGATATCGGCATTGCCCAGCCCCTCGGCATTGATCGCCTGGCTGCCTTGGATGAAAGTTGCCGCGCGGAGCCGGTCGCGCAAGATCGCCGCGGTTTCAAAATCCAGCGCCGCCGCCGCCGCATCCATCTGCTGGTTGAGCTTGGTCTGCACGTCCGACGATTTTCCGCCGAGGAAGTCCTTCGCCTCGGCAACTAGTTCGGCATAGTCGGCAGGTTCGATCCGCCCGACACAGGGGGCTGAGCAACGCTTGATCTGGTAAAGCAGGCAAGGCCGGTCGCGCCGCGCAAAAAAGCTATCGGTGCAGGACCGTAGCAGGAACAGCTTTTGCAGCGCATTAATCGTGGTGTTGACCGAACCGGCACTGGCGAACGGGCCATAATAGTTGCCTTTGGCCCGCCGCGCGCCGCGATGTTTGGTGATCCGGGGAAAGTCATGCTCGGCCCGCAGCAGGATGAACGGGAAGCTTTTATCATCGCGGAGCAGCACATTGTAGGGCGGACGGTAGCGCTTGATCAGCTGCGCCTCAAGCAGCAGCGCCTCAGCCTCGCTGTTCGTAGTGACAATGGTCATCGCACGGGTCTGGCTGACCATTCGCTTCAGCCGCAGCGGCAGCCGCTCCACCTGAACATAGCTGGCGACGCGGTTTTTGAGCGCCTTGGCCTTGCCGACATAGAGCACATCGCCGCGGGCATCGAGCATTCTGTATACGCCTGGCGTCGGCTTCAGGGTCGCCTGAACCTCTCGGATCGCGGCAACGCCTGCTTCCAAATCGGGTTGACTGCCCTTGACCGTATAGGTCGCGCGCTCTTCATTGAAGCGTTCGGCACTGCCAGGAGCTTTGGTCGGCAGATCGGGGCGGTCAGCGCGGGTCATGCTGGCCTGATAGGCGCACCGCCGCTCTGACAAAAGCCGCGTGTTGACGGCAATCCCCGGTGTGTTAGCCTCTGGCCAACTCCGCTTCGTAGCGGTCAAATTCTGGAAAGGGGGATCGCTTGCGGCAACTCCAAGGCATGGACGCCAGCTTCGTTGCGATGGAATCGCGCAATTCGCCGATGCACATCGGCTCGATCCTGATCTATAATCCGGAAACGGCGCCGGGCGGCTTTGTTCGATTCAAAGATATTCTGCACTTCATGGAAAGCCGGATGCAGCTTTCCAAAATTATGCGGCAGCGGCTGGTACGGGTACCGTTTGATCTCGATTACCCCTATTGGATCGAGGACAAGGAATTTGACCTTGAATACCATGTCCGTCACGTCGCCCTGCCCCGGCCCGGTGACTGGCGGCAGCTGTGCATTCAGGCCGCCCGGATTTTCTCGCGCCCGCTCGATCTGACCCGCCCGCCGTGGGAGTTCACGATTGTCGAAGGGCTGGAAAATATTCCCGGCGTTGCCCCCGGCTCTTACGCGATGGTCACAAAGGTTCACCATTCGGCGATTGACGGGATGAGCGGCATCGACCTGATCGAAGCGATCCACACGCTTGATCCCAATGCGCCGCCGCCCGAAACCCCCGATACCTGGCAGGGTGAGGAGGTACCCAGCTTTGCCCACCTCATCGGCAAATCCTGGTTGAACGGCATCGCCAACCCGGTCCGCCAGCTGGAAGTGGCCGCCAAAGCCATGCCGGGGCTGGCCCGGACGATCAAAGGATTGGCCGACAAGGACTTTAATATCAGCGGCGAAATGCTGGCCCCGCGGACCCGGTTCAACGCGGTCATATCCGCCAACCGGGTGGTCGAAGGCCGCTCGCTGCCGCTGGCTGATATCAAGGCGATCCGCGCAGCCTCGCCCGGGGCCAAGGTCAACGATGTGTTCCTGACCGTGATCGGCGGGGCGATGCGCAAATACCTCGAACATTATGGCGAACTGCCCGACAAATCGCTGACCGCGATGGCCCCGATTTCGGTCCGGGCAAAAGGCGAAAAGGGCGATATGGGCAACCAGGTGGCGGCGATGATTGCCCCGCTGGGTACCCAGATCGCCGATCCGCTCGAACGGCTGGACTATGTCCATTCAAAGACGGTCAATTCCAAAGCGATGACTGACGCTATCGGCGCCCGCAATATGACCGAGATGAGCAAGGTCAGCCCGGCGCTGTTCATGGCGCTCGGCGCGCAGCTCTATTCGCGGCTGCAACTG
The DNA here is from genome assembly GCA_043756025.1 of Novosphingobium sp. Lineage (GTDB taxonomy): Bacteria > Pseudomonadota > Alphaproteobacteria > Sphingomonadales > Sphingomonadaceae > Novosphingobium. Next base: position 20,915 of record JAYURW010000056.1, read on the forward strand.
GCTGACCGGATCGGTCCGCCGTTCACCACTGTCGTTACCAACGTGCCTGGCCCACCGGTACCGATCTATTCGTGCGGATCGCGGATGGAAAGCATGATGGGGCTGCTGTGCCTGACCGATGGATTGGGTCTGGGCCATGTGGTTCAAAGCTACGTCAAGGAAGCGACCATTGCGTTCACCGCCTGCCGCAAATTGATGCCCGATCCGGAGTTTTACGCGCAGTGCATTGAAGACAGCTTCACCGAACTCCGCGATGCGGCACTGGCTGCTCCAGCGGACCGGGTTCCGGTGCCTGCACCGGTGCCAATCAAGGCCAAGGCGGCCAGAGCCAAGGTCGCCGTCAAGAAGCCACCGGCGAAGCCCAAAAAAGCGCTGAAGAAGAAATGACCACGCTGCCGCTGGTCGATCCATCGCTGTTGCCGTTGCTGGAATTCATGCCTGGTACTGCCTTTACCGCTGACAATCTGGCAGAAATCCGAATAGTCTCGGAGCAGCGCTTTGCCTTTCTGGGCGAACCTGCGCTGAAGGCTGAGGTCAAAGTAATTGATGGCCCCGGCGGACGGCTGGAGATCTACTGGTACGATCCCCAGCCCGGCGCACAGGGCCGCGCGGCGCTGCTCCATATCCATGGCGGCGGAATGGTGATGGGTTCGGCTGAGTCGATGCAGCACGGACCAGCGGGAACTGCAGCCGCTCTGGGAATTCCGGTTGCCTCGGTCGAATATAGGCTCGCTCCGGAGCATCCCTTTCCCGCCCCGCAAGAGGATTGCCTGGCAGCGCTGAAGTGGCTGGCTAATAACGCTGCTGAACTCGGCGTTGACCCGGCGCGGATCGGGATTCTGGGTGAAAGCGTCGGGGGCGGATTGGCTGCGGCGATAGCTTTGATGGCGCGCGACCAGGGCGGACCCAAACTCGCCGCACAGTTTCTGGTCTTTCCGATGCTCGATCACCGGACTGGCAGCGAAAATTGTCCGTGGGGCAATCCGGCAACTGGAGAATTCGTCTGGACCCGGGAGAGCAACCGGTTTGGTTGGGAGGCACTGCGCGGCGATTATGCCGTCGACGACGCCCGCAAAGGCTGGTTCTCCCCCGGCCTAGCCGATGATCTATCCGGCTTACCGCAGACTTGGATCGGTACCGGCAGTCTCGATTTGTTTGTTGACGAAAATCTCGACTATGCGCGCCGCCTGGTCGCGGCGCGGGTGCCAGTTGAGCTGCATTCCTACCCCGGCGCGATCCATGCCTTTCAGGTGATTGCTGATGGCCATTTAGCCAAGGCATTTACCCGTGATTTGCTGGGTGCGGTTGCCCGCTGGCTGCAAATTCCGCAAACGGCATAGCGACAGGGGCGGTCATTGCCGCCCCTGCACCATTATTGGATAGCTTGGCCATCAACATTGACGTTGCGGATCCGTCCGTCGCGATCGACCGCGCAGGAAAACTGGTTACCGCTGGCAGTCCGGCCCATCACCCGCCAGCCTTCGCCTTCGCGTGCAACTGAATCGATTTCATCAACCCGGTTTGAACCGCGTGAGACTTCGCTCATGCAGCGGCTGATTGCGCCATTGATGCCGCCAGTGGTGCCGCCAGCGCTGCCACGGTCTTGCTGCTGACCCTGCCATTCCGGCCGGTCATCGCGGCTGTAATCACGCTGATCGCGGTCATCCGGGCTGCGTTCGTCACGGCGTTCATAACGCTGACGCTTTTTGCTGTTGCCGGCGGCGCTGGCAATCGCCGCGATCCCGCCAATGATCAGAATTCCGGTCAGCACATCGCCGGCATCAACCCGGTCGCGGTGGTGGCGTCCGCCCCAGTCCCAATTGTGGTTGGCCATCGCCGGAGTGGCTATCATCGAAAGCGCCGCAGCGGAAACCATCAGCGCGCGAAACCGTGAAACCTTTTGAGCCATGATGCGAACCCTCCATTCAACATAGCGGGCCCCTATTGCATCCAGCGTGCGTGCCCCATGTCGCGACATGGCTAGGCGGCCCAGGCTTACAATTGCCTGAACCGCCTTCGCCTAGTTCAAGATCGCTGGGTTAGAGCCCGCGGATCCCGTCGATGTCGAGGTTAGTCACCCGGCCGCGCTCGATCTTGCAGCTGAACGAACCCGAGTCATAACCGCGGTGGCTGTTGTCGTAGCCGCGATAGTCGCCGCCCCAACCCTGACCGT
>JAYURW010000057.1:0-22408 GCA_043756025.1 Novosphingobium sp.
AGCGATGTCGCCTTCTGGCTGCACCTGCTGGCCGCCCCGATGATCGCGCACCCGCTGTTCCACTGGCTCGGGGTCAACGATGGCCAGAACATCGGCGCGGTTGCCGCCGTGGGCGTCCTCGCGGTCTATCTGCTGATGGGGCTGGTTGCGCTGGCGGTCGATCGCCGGGCCTTGCTGGTCTCAGCCTTGGCCTATGTGTTGGTCGCGCTGACCTGGCTGTTCCGCGAATTCGGCGCAGTTGAGCTCAACGTGGCGCTGACTGGATTGGTGATTGGATCGGCCTTGCTGGCGCTGTCAGCGTTCTGGACCCCAATCCGCTCGGCGGTCATCAAGCAGGTCTTGCCGAGTGGCCTGCGCCAAATGTTACCCGCCGCCGCCTGAATCGGTCCAATCGGGCTAGGTTAGCGCAGCCACGCGCTCGCCTAGCCCGAGGCTTTTGAGCAAGAGCGCGCCTTCGATCTTCATCAGCAGTTGCAACGCCGTGCTGCTCCGCTCAACTGGTTCGGCGATGTCGAGCTGGCTTTCCAGCCAAGTAACAAACCCCTCGGCGATGCCATTGCCGACCAACGCGCAGGTTGCATCTCCGCGCGCCGCCAAAGCGGCCATTTCCAGCCACAACTGCATGAAAGGCCAGACCGCTGGATCGAGCACCAGCGGAAGCATACGGCCTTCAAGTGCGGCAGCAGAGACCGGCTGACTTCCGCGTTGCAAATCAAGTAGCATCGTCATCCGCACCGCCACTTCCTGCAGCACCGCCGCGATCAACGCGGCCTTGTCCGGAAAATAGTACAACAGCATTCGATCGCTGGTGCCAACTGCTGCTGCCAGCAAACGTAGGCTTGCCCCGCCCAATCCGTTGGCCAGAACATGGTCAGCCAATTCGCCGATCAATGCGGTTTTGCGATCTTTTCCGGTCATTGCACTTTCTTTGTAGCAATCGCTACATTTCGTGGTATGTAGCACATGCTACAAAAAAGGAAAAACGGTGATGAGCGCATTTTGGAAAAACTGGTTGACCCTGTGGTGCCTAGGGCGGGCGTGTTCGGAGCCGTCCTTTACGCTGCGGGCTTCCCCGCTGCAACCGGACCGACCGACCTATTTCTAAGGTTGATCGGCAACCCATGGCCCGCCGTCGCCGGCAAGCATCTGCATTTTGCCTTCGGCTTGATGGGAGCAATCACGATCGGTTGGATGATCACTTTCTACATTTTGTGCCGCGCGGCCTGGTCGCTGGACGATGCGGCTGCACGACCGATTTGGCGGGGTGCGGCGCTGTCAATTAGCGTGTGATATGTGATCGACAGCTATGTTTCGATTGCAACCGGGTTTCCGCTCAACGCGGTATCGAACACGGTGCTGGCTGGGGCGATCCTGTTGCCCATCGTAATGACTGGCCAACTGCGCAGCGCCGCCTAGTCCACCAGCTTGAGCAGCTTTCGCTCCAGCGGGAACAACACCCCGGGCAATTCATGGCCGCGTTTCAGGACTTGCCCGGCTTCCCCGATCAGGGCCCACATCCCTTGCTTGGCGCGCAAGGACGGGCGCTTTTCGATCCGTGCCATCGGGCGTTCGGCGGCGCGGCGAAACGCGGAGAAAGTTGCGGCGTCGGCGGTGAAATCCATCGCATAGTCGCGGCATTCACCCGCCGCCACGAGCCGCCCATAAAGATCAAGGATGCGTTGCAGTTCTTGGCGTTCAAACCCGACCTGCGCCAACCGCGCCGCTGCCGCAGGAAAGGGCGTAACGACCGCGCTCAAGCAGATTTGGCTCGGCGTTTGCGCGCTGCGGCTTGCTTGGCGGCTTGGGCATCACGCTCATCCAGCAGGCTGCTAAGCCGAAGCTGCATCGCCAGCATTTCGCATTGCAGCAGTTCCAGCTTTTGCGTTGAGGGATCGAACCGCTCACTGCACGGCGTGCCATAGGGGACGAAGTTCTGTGTTTCCGGGGTCACTTCCACCAGCGTCGCCTTGGCCGGAATGCCCAGCATCGTGGCGCCTTCGGGAACATCCTTGGTAACGACCGCATTGGCCCCGATCCGCGCGCCAGCACCGACCATCAATGGCCCAAGGATTGCTGCGCCCAAGCTGACGATCACGCCATCGCCCAAAGTCGGGTGGCGTTTTCCGCCGACGCCGCTGGTCGGGTTGGTCCCGCCCAGCGTGCTGCCTTGATACATCGTCACGTTGTCGCCAATTTCAGCGGTTTCACCGATCACCACAAAACCGTGATCAATGAAGAAATTGCGACCAATCTTGGCGCCCGGATGGATGTCGATCGCGGTCAGGAAACGGCTGATGTGATTGACCAGTCGGGCCATGAAAAACAGCTCAGCTTCAAACAGCCAATGCGCCAGCCGGTGCATCCCCAATGCCCAGACCCCGGGGTACAACAGCACTTCCCAGCGCGAACGAGGTGACGGGTCGCGGGCGACTACCGAGTCCAGATATCGGGTTAGATCTTGCAGCATCGTTCCACCATTGTCCCCGAAACCGGGCTTCAAAGCAAGCGTGGCTCGCTTGGGCCCAGCAGCTCATCCAGTGCATCGCGCCAGATGCCCTGCGTGGGCGGCGCCTTGCGTTCCAGACTGATCCGGTCGATCACCGCGATCAGCCGCTCCACCCCGATATGGGATCGCTCGCAGCGCGGTACAAGATAGGCCGCGGCATCTGGCCCCAGCGCCAACCCGCGCTGCTGGGCGTGGAGCAAGACCAGTTCGGCCAGCATCGCATCGTCCGGTGCCCCGATTTCGAGGTGCAGCGCTGCCCCCAGCCGCGATGCCAGATCTGGCAACGTCGCCTGCCATTCGCCAGATCCCGCCACCAGCAGCAGCGGCGTGCCGTTCTCCTGCGCGCGGTTCCAGCGGTGGAACAGTTCGGTTTCATCAATACCGTCCGCATCATCAATCGCCTCGCCGCTGCCATGGACTGCAAACCAGCTCGCGATCAGCGACTTTCCACTGCGCGGCGGGCCGATCAGAATAGCAGTGCGGAATGGCCAGGCCGGCGCGGCGGCCATCGCCTCAAGCGCAGTCTGGTTGGCGTTTCCGACCACAATCCGCGAGGGGCCGTCCGCTCCCACTTTCAGGGGAAGCACAATCTGCGCCATCTCAGCGCCGGATCGACAGTGCGTTGTTGCCGACCGTCACCTTAAAACCGCGTGCGCGCAGCGCATCAGCCAGAGTGCCAATGTCGCCTTCATAGCTGACCCGCATCACCGATGTACCGCCGACTGCCAGACTGGTGGTTGAAGCACCCTTAACTCCCGGCGAGCCCCGAACTGCGCCGATCGCACTATCGACAGCGGCGGCATCAGGCGAAGCGAATTGGACGGTGAAAGTTCTCACTTCCGCCGCCTTGGTCGGAGTTGGCGTAGCAGATGGCGTCGCGCTGGGAGCCGTTGTCGGCCGGGCAGTTTCAGGTGCCTGCTCGGGCGCATTGCCCGCCGCGATCAGCGCCGCCAGACCGGGATCAAGCCCTTGCCGGACGTTGAGCGTCGTGTCGGGCTTAAGCCGTCCATCGGCCAGTGCCCGGCCATAAATTTGATCGATCCGAACGACCGCTTCGGCCAGCATCTTGGCCACGCCTGCTTCGTCGTTCGCGGTCAGGGTAAAACTCTCGACAAAGACGTTGTCCGGGCCGTAGCGGGCGGTGAAGGTACCGCGCACCGGGCCGCCGGGCCATTGCCGTTCCAGCCGGGCCTCTGGCATGATCACATCAGCCGCGCCAAACTGGTCGAGCACATTGCGCCACCAGGCCCGGCTGCGCCGACTGGGCTGGCCCGCCGTGATCAACAGCGAATCGCCGCCGCCGCCCGATGGCCGAACATAATCAATCGGGCTGGAGCCAGCGCGAAATTCAGCCCAGGCCTGTTGCCACTGGCCTTTGACTTCAAAAACTTGGGACGTCCCGCCAGAGTGCAGCACCGGGATCACCAGCAGCGGCGCGGAGTGCGCGCGGCCGCCGTTAGTTCCGCCAATGAATTGCCCGGCCCGGGCCCGGTCAAACACCACGCTGAGCGTCGCAACATAACGGCGGGGTCCGATCTGTTCGCGCTCGATCACCACCGCCGCCACCATCGACTGGATCTGCCCGTCGCTCATCGCTGGGCCGCCGGCCTTGGCCCAGGCTTTGCGCGCAGCCTCTTGCCAGCCGTTCAGCCGGGCTTCCTCGGCGTTGCTGCCGGTGGTGTTGACCTCAACCGCGGTCACCTCGATATCGGATGTGCTGGCCACCGGAATGATCCCGCGGTCACCCTCAATCTGCGCCAGCAACCGCGCTGGCCCGATCGCAAACAGCGCTACAGCCACGGCAAACGCCAGCCCCAACAGCAGTGTGGCAGCGGGGCCGGGGCGCCATTTGCGCGGCAAGAAAGTGTGGGGTGCGACTATCATCGGGGGAAACCGAGGGCCTTTTGCCCAATCATCCGTGGAAATCCAAGCGGGAAAAGGTTACGCGGCTGGCGATGTCCAACAATCCGCCCCCAAAAAGCTATTCCTACGAACAGGCCGGCGTCTCGATCGCGGCTGGAAACGCCCTGGTCAAGGCGATTGCGCCGCTGGCCAGAGCAACCGCGCGGCCCGGGGCAGACCCGGAATTGGGCGGATTTGGCGGCTTTTTTGACCTGAAGGCGGCGGGCTATGTCGATCCGTTGCTGGTAGCGGCCAATGACGGGGTCGGCACCAAGGTCAAATTGGCAATCGACCATGACCGCCACGAAACAATCGGAATCGATCTGGTCGCGATGTGCGTCAACGATCTGATCGTTCAGGGTGCCGAGCCGCTGCTGTTCCTTGATTATTTCGCCACCGGCAAACTCGAAAACGGCATTGCCGAGCGGGTCGTCGCAGGCATTGCCGATGGCTGCAAGCTGGCTGGCTGCGCGTTGATCGGTGGAGAAACGGCGGAAATGCCGGGGATGTATGCGGCGGGCGATTATGACCTAGCCGGTTTCTGCGTCGGCGCGGTTGAGCGCGGCGAGCAACTGACCGGCAGCGCAGTGGCGGCGGGAGACGTGCTGCTGGGGCTGGCTTCGTCGGGCGTTCATTCAAACGGCTATTCGCTGGTCCGGCGGCTGGCCGAAGACCTTGGCTGGCGGATGGACCGCCCGGCGTTGTTCGATGCAGACCGGCTGCTGATCGACCATTTGATCGAGCCGACCCGGATTTATGTGAAGAGCCTGCTCCCGGTAATCCGCAGCGGGCGGATTCATGCCCTCGCCCACATTACCGGCGGCGGCTTGCTTGAGAATGTGCCGCGCGTCCTGCCCGCTGGCCTCCACGCCCGGATTGATGCAGGCGCATGGGAACAGCCGCGGCTGATGGCCTTCTTGCAAGCCCAAGGCCATATCGAACCGGCGGAAATGGCCCGAACTTTCAACTGCGGGATCGGAATGGTTCTGGCAGTCGCGGCGGATGACGCAGCAGGCGTGATCGCCGATCTCGAAGCAGTAGGCGAAACGGTCCAAGTGATCGGCGGGGTCGAACCAGGGCCGCGCGGCTGCACTGTGCAGGGCGCGGTTGAGGTTTGGTCGGCGCGCGATGCGTGGGAGGCCAGTCACCTTGCCTGACCGGGCAAAGGTCGCCGTGCTCATCTCGGGCAGCGGCACCAACATGGCGGCGCTGCTCTATGCTTCGCGCGCCGAAGATTGCCCTTATGAGATCGTGCTGGTTGCCAGCAACAACCCCGACGCGGGCGGTCTGAAACTGGCTGCGGCAGAAGGCGTCGCCACTTTCGCATTGCCGCACAAAGGCATGGACCGCGCCGCGCATGATGCCGCGATGGACGCCGCAATCCGGGCCAGCGGCGCGCAGTTCGTGTCGCTGGCGGGCTATATGCGGATCCTGACTGCGGATTTCGTTGGCGGCTGGGTAGGCCGGATGGTCAATATCCACCCGTCGCTGCTGCCCAAGTACAAAGGCCTCAATACCCACGACCGTGCATTGGAGGCGGGCGACAGCTTTGGCGGCTGCAGCGTCCATCTGGTTACCGCAGAGCTCGACGATGGCCCGATCCTCGGCCAGACCCCCGTAGCAATCCAGAGCGGCGACACTGCCGAGACGCTGGCCGCGCGGGTGCTGATTGCCGAACACCAGCTCTATTCACGCTGCCTCGCCGAACTGGTCAGCCGCGAGAGTTCGCCCGAGTGGTTGACGCAGCAGGTGCGGAGCCGCGCCATGGCCCTGCCCGAAGCTGAAGAGACGCTGAGCCACGGGATGCCGTGCTTCGGAATCATCAAGGGCAAGAAATTCGCCTGGGTCAGCCTCGATCACCACGGCGACGGCAAGACCGCGCTGCTGGTCAAGATCAGCGGGCCAGAGGAGCAGGCCCAGCTGATCGAAATGGATGAAGCGCGCTATTACCGCCCGCCCTATTTCGGCGACGGCTGGATCGGCGTGCGGCTCGATCTGGGCGATACCGATTGGGATGCGATGAGCGATTGGCTGGCGCGCAGTTGGCGCAGTGTGGCGCCGAAAAAGCTTACCGTGCTGATGGATCTGGCGAACGAGTTTTGAGCTGACGCGGCGCGTTCTGTCTGCGGCAGAGTCTGGCATGAAGACTGGAAATTGACGCATGGACCACGAGATCGAGATCCGGAGAATGAAGCCGGTCGACGCTGCCGGTCTGACCGAATGTATCCGGCGCAGCTATGGCGATTCCTATCCGAAGCGCACGATGTACGATCCAACCGCTCTTGCCGATCAATTGCAAACGCGTTTCTATAATGGCGTGGTGGCGGCGATAGGGCCCGAGATCGTTGGCCACATCGGCTATAGTTGGCCCAATCCAGCGGCAAGCGCTGTTGAGGCCGGAACGACGGTTGTTGATGCAGGCCATCGCGGTGCCGGCCTGATGGGCCGCCTTGCCGTCGTTCTGCGCGAATGCATTGTCGCTGACGGAGCGTTCGGATTCGTCCATTTCCCGACCACCGCGCACACCGTGATGCAGAAAGCGTCGTTGCGATCTGGCGGCTGTGAAACCGGCTTGTTGCTGGGCTACCTCCCCGCCGAAGCGCGCGATCTTACTATTGGCGGGAGCGGCGAAGATCGCCTCGCCGTGACCGCAGTCTACCAGCCGTTAGCAGAAGCTCCAGCGCGGACCATATTCCTGCCACATCATTACCGTGATTTAATTGCCCGGTTCGCAACAAGCCTTCAGTTAAACCGGACATTTGCACCCGCTTCAAACAAACCCGCTGGCCAAACAGAAATCCACACAACCACCGATTTGCAACGCCAGCTGCAACGGCTGACAGTGAAGCACATTGGTCATGATTTTGCAGATGTTGTGCTTGCTGCCAGCAGCGCCAACGATGCAAAGCTGTTGCACGTCGATCTTGGGATGGATCAGCCGGAACTGCATCACGCTGTAGAAGCGCTGCGAACAGCCGGGTTCGGATTCGCGGCATGGTTACCGGGATGGAACGAGAGCGATGTGCTCCGGTTGCAACGGCTCAAAAACCCGTCTCCAGCTGAGATGAACCCGGTTCTGCACTCCGCAGCCGCAAATGACTTGGCCGCGCTGATCCGCAATGAACTGGCTTTGTCTTCGAACTAAGCAACAGAGCGTTGGCGCTTTGGGGTGTCTTTAAATCTGCGATCCATCGACCATCGGCCGTTCTTCCCGTGTGCCTTTGTAACGCGCATCGGGTTCGGCCGGGCCGGGGCTGATCACCACGCGGTCGGCGTGGACTTCCAGCAAGGTGCCGACGAACGGCCAATCGTCCATCGTGCTGACCCGGTAGCTGACCGTGTCGCCGACCTTGAAGGTGGCGGGATCAAAGTTGAATGCGAACGGACAGTCGTCGCCGTCGGTTGCGCCCATGCCTTTCATTGAAACTCTCCTTTGGCGGTATCATACCGATCCTTCCCATTTTGCGAAGCCAAATGGGGAGGTGGCGCCGCAAAGCGGTGATGGAGGGGTTTCTGGGCTGGCGTTGATACCCCTCCGTCTCGGCTTCGCCGATCCACCTCCCCATTTGTGGCATTCGCCAAAAATGGAGAGGAACTGAGACGAAAAGGGCCGCCGGATTGCTCCGGCGGCCCGTTCGATCAGCGAAGCGATATGCCTCAGCCGACGATTTCTTCGGGCTTGAAGAAATAGGCGATTTCGATCGCGGCGTTTTCGTCCGAATCCGAACCGTGCACGGTGTTGGCTTCGATCGATTCGGCCAGTTCCTTGCGGATCGTGCCGGCCTCGGCATTGGCCGGGTTGGTCGCGCCCATGATGTCGCGGTTGCGCTGCATGGCGTCTTCGCCTTCGAGCACTTGCACTACGACCGGGCCGGAGATCATGAATTCAACCAGTTCGCCAAAAAACGGACGTTCACGATGGACCGCGTAAAACCCTTCGGCTTGCTCGCGGCTCATGTGGATGCGCTTGCTGGCGACGACGCGCAGACCGGCTTCTTCCAGCATCTTGGTGACCGCGCCGGTCAGGTTGCGGCGCGTGGCATCGGGCTTGATGATCGAAAAGGTGCGGGTAACCGCCATGGTCTGTTCCTTGGATTGTTATGGTTCGGAAGGTTGGCCGCGCCCCTAGCGGGGAAAATGCTGCGCTGCAAGATATTGGCGCTAGCCGGCCTTGACCCAGCGGCCTTCTTCTTGCCGCCAGTAATGCCGCTCCAGCCCTTCGCGCCCGTCAAGGCTGCGCCAGGTCGCGCGGGCATCGTCGATAGTCGATCCATCAAACAGCAGGAACACCCGGTCGAACCGGTCCGCCCCATCGCGCCACTGACCATCGGACAGCGCCAGGAACCGCGCTTCATTGGGCGCCTCCAGCACATCGGACAGTAGGATCGGTTGACGTTCCTGATGCGGCGCACCGGCGCTGCCGTGGGCCAGAAAGCTGTCCTTGTGCGCCCACAACGCCGCGCTGATCCGGGCGAGTTGGGCCTCGTCCGCCGACACCACCAGCACCCGCGCCCCAGCCTCACGCATCTTCACCGCCAGTTGCGGCAAAGCGCCTTCGACCGGGGTCTGGCTCAGCTGGTAGAAATCAACCCGCATCAGCCCTCAAGATTATCCCGCACAAACTGGTCGAGCACCCGCACGCCGTATCCGGTTGCACCCTTGTCCCAGGTTTGCCCCGGCTTGTTTGCCCAGACCATCCCTGCAATGTCGAGATGCGCCCATGGCGTGCCCTTATCTACATAGCGCAGGATAAACTGCGCCGCAGTGATCGAGCCGCCTTCGCGCGGCCCGACGTTTTTCATGTCGGCAATCGGGCTATCGATCAGCTTGTCATAAGCCGGGCCGATCGGCATCCGCCATAGCTTGTCACCCGAGGTGTTACCGGCGGCGATCAGCTTGCCGGCCAGATCATCATCGTTGGAAAATATCCCGCCGTGCTCATGCCCCAGCGAGACAATGATCGCGCCGGTCAGGGTGGCCAGATCGATAACTGCTGTGGGCGAAAATTCCTTTTGCGTCCAAGTGATCGCATCGCACAGCACCAGCCGCCCTTCAGCGTCGGTATTGATCACTTCGACGGTCTGGCCTGACATTGTGGTCACCACGTCACCGGGGCGCTGAGCATTGCCATCGGGCATATTTTCAACCAGCCCGCAAATCCCGACCACATTGGCCTTGGCCCCGCGCAGCGCGAGTGCGAGCATGGTTCCAGCGACCGCTCCGGCGCCGCCCATGTCCCACTTCATGTCTTCCATACCGCCCGCAGGCTTGATCGAGATTCCGCCGGTATCAAAGGTCACGCCTTTGCCGACGAAAGCCGTGGGCTTTTCACCCGCTGGGCCGCCGTTCCATTCCATCACCAGCAATTGCGGCTTGCGCACTGATCCTTGCGCCACGCCAAGCAGCGCACCCATCCCAAGCGCGGCCATTGCGGCTTCATCCAGCACGCGGATGGCAACGCCGGTCCCGGCCAAGCGGGCCTGAACGCGTGCAACGAAGCTTTCGGGATAAATGATGTTGGCCGGTTCGGTGACCAGTTCGCGAGTAAATTCCACGCCTTCAGCCAGTGCCGCTTCGATGGCCCAAACGGTTTCGGTACCAGCCGGTGCGCCTGCAACACGAATTGTGTTCAAGCTGCGCTTCTGATCGTCAGCCAGCTTGGTCCGGTAGTTGTCATAACGCCAGCCGCGCAGCCGCGCGCCCAGCAACACCGCCGCCACATCGGCAGCGGACAGACGCGTTCCGTTCAGATCAAGCGTCACTGCGCTCTCGCCAGAAGCAATATACTTCGCCGTGATCGCCGCCCCGGCGCGTTCCAGTGCAGAACTGCGGTCCTTGCTGCCGGGCTCTCCCGCACCGGCCAAGGCAATCCGCACTGAAGCGCCATCGCGCGCCACAAAGCCTTCGTGCAGTTGCCCAGCCTTGCCGGCAAAGCGGCTGGCCCTGGCCCCATCGGCCACCACGGCTTCAAGCCCGGCGGGCAACGCCTCAGCGTCGACAACATAGGCGACGGGGCTGGTGGTAGGCAGAATGGTGCCGGTTAGGAATTCGATTTGCATGGTTGCTCCCAAAGGAAATGCCGGGCGCTGCGACAAAGCGTTGCCGCTCGCTGCCCACGTGGATTGCAGTTAGGCGCGGGCGGTGCGATAGGCAAGCCATGCTCCTGCTTGCGCGGCGTCCTTTGCCGCATCCTTTATTGCGCCCCGCGTCCGTAAAAGCCGGAGCCGCTGCGCTTGCGCTGGCGGCGCTGGGCTGTCCTCTGGCGGCGCAGGCGCAGGAGCTACCGTCCAAACAGCCCGAAGACGTCGTAGTGGTCGGCGAGCCAGACCGGCAGGTCCAGTTTGAAGCCGATGGTGCCAGTTATGATGACAACAGCGAACAGATCAGCGTCTTTGGCAATGTCGTGCTGCGGCGCGCAGACCAATCGGTTCGAGCCGACAAGATCACCTGGGACCGCAAAACCGGGGTCATCCTGGCCGAGGGTAATGTCCGGCTGGTCGATCCCGAAGGCAACCAGATCTTCACCGACCGGATCGAGCTGACCGACGAGCTGAAGGTCGGAGCGATGGACAATATGCTGCTGGCGCTGCGCGAAGGCGGGCGGCTCGCAGCCAACAAAGGCGAGCGGATGGAGGACGGCAAAGTCCTGCTCCACAACGCCGCCTATACCGCCTGCGCGGTCGAAGATGCGCAAGGCTGTCCGCGCAACCCCAGCTGGCGGATCACTGCCCGGCGGGTAATTTACGACCCAGACAAGAAATCGATCCGCTTTGAAGGCGCCCGGGCCGAGATATTCGGACTGAAGCTGTTCCCGATGCCAGGCTTGGTGGTCGCCACGGATGGGCGCCCGATCAGCGGGCTGCTGATACCCGACGTTCAGCTGTCAGCCTCCAACGGGGTTCAGTTTTCAGACACCTGGTATCAACGCTTGTCAGAAAACCGTGATCTGGCAGTCACCGGCTATGTCTTTACCGAAGCACTGCCGATGGTTTCGGTGAAGTATCGGCAGCTGACCAGCCAAGGCTCGTTTCAAGCGACCGGCTATCTAACCCGTTCCTCGCGAATTCCGATCGGCAGCAGCAGCACCATCAGCCAGCCCGATTTCCGCGGCTATTTCTATACCAACGGCCGCTATCAGTTTTCGCCCAACTGGGGGCTGACGTTTTCTGGCCGAGTGGCTTCGGATCGCACTTTTCTGCGGCGCTATGATATCAGCCGCGATGATCGGTTGCGGTCTATGGCGCAGTTGGAGCGAATCGATACCGATAGCTATTTCTCGGTCGCTGGCTGGGCGACGCAAACTTTGCGGGTCGGCGATTCGCAGGGGCTGGTGCCGATTGCCCTGCCCGAGATCGACTATCGTCGCCGCCTGACCGATCCTTGGCTGGGTGGCCGTTTTCAAGTTCAGGCCAATAGCCTGGCGATCACCCGCACGTCGGGTCAGGATACCCAGCGTGCTTTTGCCAGCGCCCAATGGGATCTGCGGCGGCTGACTCCGTGGGGTCAGGAAGTGACCGTGACCGCGCTGGCCAGAGGCGATGTGTACCATTCGGATGAAAACGCGCTGACCGCCACTGCGGCCTATCGCGGCAATCCCGGCTGGCAGGCCCGCGGCATGGCGGCTCTGGCATTCGACGTGAAGTGGCCGCTGGTCGGCGAATTCATGGGCGGAACCCAAGTGCTGACCCCGCGCCTGCAAATGGTGGCCAGCCCCAAACTCCGTAATCTGGCTGTCCCCAACGAAGACGCCCGCTCGATTGATCTGGAAGATTCCAACCTGTTCGCGCTCAACCGTTTCCCCGGTTACGACCGGATCGAAGATGGGGTGCGCTTTACCTATGGGATCGATTGGCAGTTTGAGCGGCCGGGGTTGCGGATCCATTCCACACTGGGCCAATCGTACCGGCTATCTACCAATCCCACGCTGCTGCCGGACGGCACTGGCCTGACTGACCGGACCTCTGATATTGTCGGGCGAACCGAGGTGCGGTTCAGTGATGTGGTCAAGGTGACCCACCGCTTCAGGCTCGACAAGGATAACCTGGCGGTCCGCCGCAATGAATTTGACGCCGGCGTCGGCACCCAGCGCACCTATCTGGAGGTCGGCTACCTGCGGCTCAACCGCGATGTTGGCGGCGGGATCGAGGATCTGAAGGACCGCGAGGAACTGCGCATTGCCGGACGGGTCGGGTTCGCGCGGTATTGGTCGGTGTTCGGATCGGGCGTGTTCGACTTGACCGGGATCAGCGATGACCCGGCCTTGGTCGGGGTCGATGGGTTCCAGCCGCTGCGCACGCGGCTGGGGATTGCCTATCAGGACGATTGCATCGAACTGGATTTCACCTGGCGGCGCGATTTTGTGGCCACCGGTGACGCGCGCAAAGGCAATACGTTCCAGATTCATATTGCTGTGCGGAATCTGGGCTTCTGATGATTGACGGGTGCAGAGGATTGGCAGGCCCCGGCAAACAGGCTATCCGCCCTGCTCAGCCAAGGTTCAGGCTCATTTCGGCACTAGCGGCCGGTAAATATGGCGCAGATCCCCTCGCGCCGGAATTGGGATTTTTAAAACGGTGACACGCCCCTTGCGCTTCCGCCACACGGCCCGCCTTGCGCTGGTTCCCCTGATCGCTGCGGCGATGGCTATGCCTGCTGTGGCCCCGGCTCAGGACACCGCACCGCAGAGCACGCTTTCGCTGCCTGAAAACCCGGTGATCTTCGGCAAGAACGATCCCAACCACCGCACCGCCAAGGTCATCATCAACGGTGAGGTTATCACTGGCACCGATGTCGATCAGCGTGTTGCCTTGATCGTCGCGGCCAGCGGCGGCAAAATCGCGGCTGAAGAGCTCGACCGGCTGCGGATGCAGGTTCTGCGTAACCTGATGGACGAAACGCTCCAAATTCAGGAAGCCCGCGCACAGGATATGGCCGTGGCCGAGGAAGAGGTTGAGCAATCCTATGCCCGGATCGCCCAGCAGAACTTTGGCCAGGATCCCAAGGCGATGGACGCCTATCTGGTCAAGATCGGCTCTTCGCCCGCCTCACTCAAGCGCCAGATCCGTGGTGAACTATCCTGGCAGCGGCTGCTGCGCCGCAACGTAACGCCCTATGTCAACGTGTCGGAAGACGAAGTGCGCGAAGAGATCAAGCGTCAGGAAGAAGCCCGCGGAACCGAAGAATACCGGGTTGGCGAAATCTTCCTGTCAGCCAACAGCGAAAACCGCGAAGCCGTGGCGCAGAACGCGATCCGGATTGTTGAGCAGCTGCAAAAAGGCGCCAGCTTTGTTGGCTATGCCCGCCAGTTTTCCGAAGCTTCAACTGCTTCCGTCGGGGGTGATCTGGGCTGGATTCGGGCCGGTGTGCTGCCGCCCGAACTCGATACCGTGGTCAAAACGCTTGCACCGGGCCAAATGGCTGGGCCGATCGAAGTGCGCGGCGGGTTTTCGATCGTCGTGCTGATCGACAAGCGCCAAGTGCTGACCGCCGATCCGCGCGATGCAACGCTCAGCCTCAAGCAGATCTCGATATCGTTCGCCCCCGGCACAACCGAAGCACAGGCGACGACCCGGGCGCAGGATTTTGCCGCAAAGATGAAAGCGGCCAAGGGTTGCGCACAGGCCGACACGGTCGCCGCTTCGCTCGGCGCCGAAGTGGTCACCAATGACCAGATCAAGGCCCGCGACCTGCCTGGCCCGCTCCAGACGTTGGTGCTGGGCCTATCGCCGGGTGAAACCACGCCGCCATTCGGCTCGATTCAGGACGGTGTCCGGGTGCTGATGCTGTGCGGGCGCGATGATCCCAAGGTCGCCGGTGCGGTCAGCTTTGAAGAGGTTCAGGCCCAAAAGGAAGACGAGCGGATCAACCGCCGCGCGCAAGCCTATCTGCGCGATCTTCGCCGCGATGCGGTGATCGACTACGGCAACTGAGCGCGGCGTGGACGGGGGGGCGCTGCTCGCGGTATCGCTGGGTGACCCGGCCGGTGTCGGCCCCGAACTGATTGCTGCCGCGTGGGCTGTGCGCGACGCGGAAAGTTTGCCGCCGTTCGTGGTCGCGGGGGGAGCCGAAGTCCTTGCCGCTGCGGCCCGTGCGCGCGGGCTGAACGTGCCGATCCGCGAAATTTTGCACCCGGCCGAGGCGCTCGATTGGTTCGATCAAGCGTTGCCGGTATTGGCTGGGGCCGACGGCGAATACCGGCCTGGCGCGCCCGATACGGCAGGGGCCGAACTTGCGCTGGCCAGCTTGACCGAAGCATCGCGGATGGCGGTCGCGGGCGAAGTGGACGGAATTGTCACCGCCCCGATTGCCAAGGCCTTGCTCGCCGAAGTTGGTTTCGATCACCCCGGCCAAACCGAATTTGTCGCGGCGGCCTGTTCCTATGCGCCCGGGGACGCGGTGATGATGCTGGCCGGGCCGCAATTGCGGACCGTGCCGCTGACCGTTCATATTGCCCTCGCCGATGTTCCCACCATGCTTTCACCAGCGATGATTGAGCGCAAAGCCCGGATTGTTGCGATGGCACTGACGCGCGATTTCGGAATCGAGCGCCCGCGCATTGCCGTTGCCGGGCTAAATCCCCATGCTGGTGAATCAGGCCGGATGGGCAGCGAGGAGGCGCAGATCATCGCCCCGGCAATCGCCCACCTGCAAGCCGAAGGGCTCGACGTTACCGGACCCGTTCCAGCCGATGCCCTGTTCACCGCCCGCAAGCGCGAGAGCTATGATGTGGCGCTGTGTATGTATCACGATCAGGCGCTTATTCCATTGAAGGCGCTCGATTTCGATTCGGGAGTCAATGTCACTTTGGGCCTGCCGGTGGTTCGCACCAGCCCCGATCACGGCACCGCCTTTGATATCGCCGGGACGGGCAAGGCTGATCCCGGCGCGATGATCGCCGCGATCCGGATGGCGGGCGAATGCGCGGCGCGGCGGTTTGGCTTGACTGATGACTGACTTGCCCCCGCTGCGTGAGGTTATCGCCCGGCACGGCCTGTTCGCCACCAAGGCGCTGGGTCAGAACTTTCTGTTCGACGAACAATTGCTCGGTCGGATCGCCAAACTTCCCGGTAAACTGCAAGGTCAGCAAGTGCTCGAAGTAGGCCCCGGCCCGGGCGGCTTGACCCGCGCTTTGCTGCGCGCCGGGGCACAAGTCACCGCGATCGAGATGGACCGCCGCTGCCTGCCCGCCTTGGCCGAACTGGACGAGGCCTTCCCCGGCCAGCTGCGCGTAATTGAAGGCGACGCGACCAAAGTGGACCACGGCATCGAAGGCCCGTTTCACGTCGTTGCCAATTTGCCTTACAACATTGGCACTGCGCTGTTTGTCGGCTGGCTGTCGGGCGAAACCTGGCCGCCACAGTGGGCCAGTCTAACCCTGATGTTTCAACTTGAGGTAGCCCAGCGGATCATCGCTGAAGCCGGCAGCGATTCCTATGGCCGGCTGGCGGTGCTGGCGCAGTGGCGCTCAAACGCGAAAATTGCGATGAAAGTGCACCGCAGCGCGTTCACGCCGCCACCCAAAGTGATGAGCGCGGTGGTCCATCTGACCCCAGCCGATATGCCCGAAAGCGTGTCGGCGCGGATGCTCGAACGCGTCACCGAAGCCGCCTTTGGCCAGCGTCGCAAGATGCTGCGGCAAAGCCTGAAAGGGCTGCCCGGCGCTTTGGCGGCGCTGGAAACGCTGGGGATCGATCCAGCGCGGCGGGCAGAAACGCTGAGCGTTGCGGAATTTGTCAGCGTAGCGCGCTTGCTCTCGGCCTAGCCGCCCTTTTTCACTCTCCGCCAGGCGTGCAGCAGTGGCTCGGTATAGCCGCTGGGCTGCTCGACGCCCTTGAACACCAAATCGAGCGCCGCGCGAAAGGCCGGAGCGTCTTCGTTTCCGACTAGCGGCACATAGGCGGGATCACCCGCGTTCTGGACGTCGACCTTGGCGGCCATTCGGCGCAAGCTATCCAGCACCTGCTCCTTAGTGCAGACCCCGTGGAGCAGCCAATTGGCCATGTGCTGGCTGGAAATCCGCAAAGTCGCGCGGTCTTCCATCAGGCCGACGTCGTGGAAATCAGGCACCTTGGAACAGCCGACCCCGGCATCGATCCAGCGCACGACATAGCCGAGCAGCCCTTGCGCGTTGTTGTCCAGTTCCTCGCGTACTTCGGCTTCGGACCAGTTGGTGCCTTCGGCCAGTGGCACGGTCAGCAGTGGTTCGAGGCTCGGCGTCGGCTGGCCCGCCAGTTCGCGCTGTACCGCAAAGACATCGACCGCGTGGTAGTGCATCGCGTGAAGCGTCGCGGCGGTAGGCGAAGGGACCCATGCGGTGTTGGCCCCAGCCTTGGGATGGCCAATTTTCTGGACCATCATATCGCCCATCAGATCGGGCGCGGCCCACATCCCCTTGCCGAGTTGCGCGCGGCCCGACAGCCCGCAAGCGAGCCCGATCTGGACGTTGCGCGCTTCATAGGCGGCGATCCAGCCGGTGCCCTTCATCGCCGCCTTGCGGATCATCGGGCCAGCCCGCATCGAAGTGTGGATTTCATCGCCAGTGCGGTCGAGGAAGCCGGTGTTGATGAACACGATCCGGTCCCGCACCGCATGGATGCAGGCGGCAAGGTTGGCGCTGGTCCGGCGCTCTTCGTCCATCACGCCGACCTTGATGGTGTGGCGCGGCAGGCCGAGCAAGTCTTCCGCCGCATCGAACAGGTCGTTGGTGAAGCCGCATTCCTCTGGCCCGTGCATCTTGGGTTTGACGATATAGATGCTGCCGCAGCGGCTGTTGGCAAACTGGCCCTGCCCCTTGAGGCCCAAAGCGCCGATCGCGCTGGTCATCACCGCGTCCATGATCCCTTCGGGGATCTCGCTGCCATCGGCCAGCAGGATCGCCGGATTGGTCATCAGGTGACCGACATTGCGGACGAACAACAGGCTGCGGCCGGGCAGGACCAGATCGCCCCAGACCCGGTCGGCGTTCAGTGTCCGGGTCAGCGTCTTACCGCCCTTCTCAAAACTCTCTGACAGATCACCCCGGATCACGCCGAGCCAGTTCGAATAGGCCAGCAGCTTGTCGGCTGCATCAACCGCCGCAACCGAGTCTTCCAGATCGCAGATCGTGGTGAGCGCGGATTCGAGCAGTACATCGGCAATCCCGAGCGGATCGTCCCGGCCCACTGAGTGGTTCCGATCGATTACAACTTCGATATGCAAACCGTTGTTGCGGAACAAATATCCGCCATCTCGCACTGCGACCAAGTATTCGCTGGCCCCACCTTCAAGTGCGGCCTGCCAGCCGGGGATCGCGCTATCGAGAAATGCCCGAACGGCTTTGATCACCGCATCACCGCGGGTTTGATCATAACCACCGGGCCGGGCCGGAACCGCATCGAGCGTGTCGGTGCCGTAAAAGGCATCGTAAAGACTGCCCCAGCGGGCATTGGCGGCATTGAGCAGGAACCGGGCGTTGAGCACCGGAACCACCAGTTGCGGCCCGGCCATCGTTGCAATCTCTGCATCGACATTCTGCGTGCCGATCTGGAACGCTGCGGGTTCTGGCACCAGATAGCCGATCTCGCGCAGGAAGGCCTGATATTCGCCTTGTTCGATTGGCTTTCCGGCGCGCGCCACGTGCCAGGCATCGATTTGCGCCTGCAAATCATCGCGGCGCTTGAGTAGAGCGCGATTGAGCGGGACGAACCGGCTCAGCAAATCCCCAAAGCCGGTCCAGAACGCAGCGGCATCCTTGCCCAGCGGCGCCAACACTTCGCGCTCAACAAAGGCGGCCAGTGCCGTATCGACCTGAAGGCCGGACTTCTCAACCCGTTCGCTCATGAAACCTCGCACAATGGTACCGGCGGCGCAGTGCGTCGCCACTTTGACTTTCAACGATTCCGGGGAGGAATGCCAGCGCCTATGCCGCAGCCGCGAAGGGAGTGCAACGCGATTTGAGCGGAGGGGTTGGAAGGCCCTTCGCGCTCGGCTAGGGAAGTATCTTATGCAAGCATTCTCGCCCCTTGAAGCCGCCCTGCTTGACGCAGTCGATGCCGCGCCGATGCTGGGTCAGGTTCAGACGTGGAGCGCGATCAACACCGGTACCGGCAACCTCGCCGGGCTGGCAGAGCAGGCAGGACTGCTGGCTGACGCCTTTGCCGCCTTACCCGGCAAAGTAACGCTTGAGCATCCCGGCGCGGTTGCTGCGATCTCGCCCGGCGGGGCGGAAGTTGCGGTTGATACCGGCCAGCATCTGGTACTGCGGGTTCGGCCAGGTGCCGCGCGGCGGTTTTTGCTGACAGGGCACATGGACACGGTATTCCCCGCCAATCACCCGTTTCAGCAGCAGGTTTGGTTAGACGCTGAAACACTGAACGGCCCCGGCGTGGCCGACATGAAGGGCGGCATCGCAGTGATCCTGGCGGCGTTGAAAGCGTTTGAGACCAGCCCCGCGGCAACTCAGACCGGGTACGACGTGCTGATCAACGCGGACGAGGAAACCGGCAGCCTCTCCTCCGCCCCGCTGATCGCCGCGCTGGCAAAGGGCAAGGCTGCAGCGCTGACCTATGAACCTTCCGCCCTGCCCGATGGCACTCTTGCCGGAGCCCGCAGCGGGAGCGGTAACTGGAGCCTGACGGTGCGCGGCAAATCGGCCCACGCCGGGCGCAATCCCGATGACGGCCGCAATGCGCTGGTCGCGGCGGCCGCGCTGGCGTTGGGCCTCAAAGCGTTCCACCGCGACGGGCTGTCGGTTAATCCCGCCAAAATCGACGGCGGCAGCGCCAACAACGTGGTGCCAGACCTAGCCGTCCTGCGCTTTAACATCCGTCCGCGCGAAGTTGCCCTAGCCGATCTGTTCGCAGCGGAACTTGCGGCGTTGATTGCCCGGATCGAAGCCGAGCACGAAGTGTCGGTCCACACCCACGGCGGGATCAGCCGCCCGCCCAAGCCGATCGATGCGCGCGCCGAGAAGCTGTTCGGGATTGTCGAGGAATGCAGCGCCTTGCTCGGTCAGCCGATCACCCGAATCGCCTCGGGCGGGGTTTGCGATGGCAACAATATCGCGGCCTGCGGTATCCCGGTGGTCGATACGATGGGTGTGCGCGGCGGGGCGATCCATTCCCCGGACGAATTCCTGATTGTCCCGTCCCTTGCGGAACGTGCGAAATTATCTGCGCTGGTCCTGCACCGCCTAGCCACTGGAGCTCCACTTTGAACTTTGTCATCCGCGCCGCCAACCCCGGCGATCTCCAGCACATCTATGAAATGGCCAAGCGCACCGGTGGCGGGTTCACCAACTTGCCGCCCGATCGCAAGGCGTTGACCACCAAGCTGGATAAGTCACACGCTGGATTTACCCGCGCCGGCGATGATGTTGGCGATGATCTGTTTTTCTTCGTGCTGGAAAACACCGACACCGGCGAAGTGCGCGGGACCTGCCAGATCTTTTCCTCCGTGGGCCTCAAGGGACCATTTTATTCCTATCGGATCGGCGCACTAACCCAGCACAGCGAGGAACTCGGCCGGACTTTCCGTGCAGATATTCTGAATTTGTCGACCGATCTAGAAAGTGCGTCGGAAGTTGGCGGGCTGTTTCTTCACCCCGGCGAACGCGCGGGCGGGCTCGGAATGCTGATCGCACGCAGCCGCTATCTGTTCATCAAGGCCCACCGCGAACGGTTCGCCGATCGCTGCATCGCCGAGCTGCGGGGAGTCATTGACGAAGCTGGCGGATCACCATTCTGGGATGGCGTAGCGGGCCGGTTTTTCGGGATGAGTTTTCAGGACGCCGACGAATTCAACGCCAAATTCGGCAATCAGTTTATTGCCGATCTGATGCCCAAGCACCCAGTCTACATCGCCATGCTGTCCGAAGCCGCGCGGCACGTTATCGGCTTGCCGCACGTATCTGGCCGGGCGGCGATGCGGATGCTGGAGAACGAGGGCTTTGCCTGGGAAAACTACATCGACATCTTTGACGGCGGGCCGACCATGACCGTCCGAACCGATCAGATCCGCTCGGTCCGTGAGGCCGGTGACAGCATCGTGGTGGCAGTCGGCGACCATCTGGGCGAACACAAGGCGGGTGACAAGCAGCTTGTCTCCTATGGCAAAATGGGCGATTTCCGCTGTGCCTATGGCTGGACCGAAGCGCGCGATGGCGGCATTGCGCTCGATACCAATTGCGCCAAAATTCTTGGAGTTGAGCCGGGTCAAACGGTAACCCATGTAGCGCGGTGGTGATCGTGGCGGCAGTTGAAATCAACTTCGACGGGATTATCGGCCCCAGCCATAATTACGCCGGGCTCAGTTTGGGCAACCTCGCCTCATCCAGCCACGCTGGCGATGTCGCGCACCCGCGCGCCGCAGCTCTGCAGGGACTGGCCAAGATGCGGCACAATTTGGCTCTGGGCCTAGCGCAGGGCTTTTTGTTGCCACTGCCGCGCCCCAATGGCGCTTTTCTGGCCGCAATCGGCGCGGATGGCAGTGAGAATCCGCGGCTGACCGCTGCCGCCTGGTCGGCCAGCTCGATGTGGACCGCCAATGCCGCCACCGTCTCGCCCGCCGCCGATACCGGCGATGGGCGCTGCCACCTGACCGCTGCCAATCTGGTGACGATGCCGCACCGCAGCCAGGAATGGCCCGATACCGCCGCGCAGCTGCGGCTGGCCTTTGCGGATGCCGACCACTTTATGGTCCACGACGCCGTCCCGCCATGTTTTGGCGATGAGGGCGCGGCTAACCATATGCGGATGGGCACGGCCCATGCGGCGGTGGGCCTCGAGATCTTCGTTTATGGCACCAGCGGTGGAGCTTTTCCCGCGCGCCAGCATGAGCAGGCCAGCCGCGCCGTCGCGCGCCTGCACGGGCTCGATCCGGTCCGCACGCTGTTTGTCGAACAAAACCCAGCGGCGATCGCTGCCGGGGCCTTTCACAACGATGTCGTCGCCGTGGCGAATGAGCGGGTGTTGTTCGCGCATGAACAGGCTTTCGCCGACCCGGAAGGCACTTATGCCGCGATCCGGGCCGCCCTGCCCGAGGCGGAGATTGTAGTGGTGCCAGCTGCTGCGGTCAGTCTGGCCGATGCGATCAAGTCTTACCTGTTCAACGCCCAGTTGCTGACTTTGCCCAGCGGCGAAATGGCGCTGGTGATCCCGAGCGAGGCCTGGGAGCATCCCCGGGTCCGCGCTTGGCTGGACACCATGCTGGCCAGCAATGGCCCGATCCGCCGGGTGCTGCCGGTCGATGTCCGCCAATCGATGGCAAATGGCGGCGGCCCGGCCTGTTTGCGGCTGCGGGTGGTTGCCGATCCGGCTATCGTTGATCCGCGGTTCCTGCTGGATGATGCCAAAGCGGCCCTGATTGAGGGCGCGATCGCCGCATATTGGCCCGTAACGATCGCATTGGCCGAGGTTGGCAGTCCGGCTTTGGCCGAGCGAGTTGTGGCCGCGCGGCTTGCCCTGCTGGAAGCGTTGGATCTGACCGAATTGGCCTGAGCCTGCTTCTTGTCGGGACGCTTTACAAACGCCGACTGACTTAACCACTGCCTTGCGCGGAAATCCTGAACTGGCATGATGATTGCTGATAAAGCGGTTAAGGATTCGAGGACCAGAATGTTCAAAAAGTTGAGCCGGCTGTTTATGATCAAAACCCCGGTCGAAGCCTATCTGATTATCTACGCTCTGGCCCTTGGCGCGGTTGAGCGCGGTTCGATCTATCTGACTCAGTATCCCGGCTATGGCGGCAAACTGCTGTTCCTTGCCTGCACCGGTGCGGTGTTCATGGCTGGCGGCAAGATCCTCGATTGCCTGAAGCACGAAAAGCGCTTGGCGGAAAATCCCGAAACGGTGTTTTGAGAATTCCTGCCCTTCAGGGGAGGAATAGTGGGGTGATTCTGTTGCTGGGCTCACCCCGGGCCCCCGGAATCCGTTCTGTTGCCCGGTCGGTCCAACCGCGCTTTAGCATTGTAAATTCAGGCCGTTAGGCCGTCACATTACGCCGCGAGAGCGAGTGCTTCGTTGT
>JAYURW010000058.1:0-3610 GCA_043756025.1 Novosphingobium sp.
GACGACGCGCAGCGGCGCGACCGCATCGCCGTGCGCAAACTTCATCCAGTGTTCTTCGCCGTCGCGCCAGATCGTCAGTTCGAGCCATTCCGACAGCGCATTGACCACCGACACGCCGACGCCGTGCAAACCGCCCGAAACCTTATAGGCGTTGTCATCCGAGGTGTTTTCAAACTTCCCGCCCGCGTGAAGCTGGGTCATGATTACTTCGGCCGCCGAAACGCCTTCTTCGGTGTGGATCCCAGTGGGAATGCCGCGCCCGTTATCCTCGACCGAAACCGAGCCATCGGGGTTGAGTTCGATCAGGACGAGGTCGCAGTGCCCGGCCAGCGCTTCATCTATTGCATTGTCCGAAACCTCGAACACCATGTGGTGCAGGCCCGACCCGTCGTCGGTATCGCCGATGTACATGCCGGGGCGCTTGCGCACCGCATCGAGGCCCTTGAGGACCTTGATCTGGTCAGCGCCATATTCGTTCTGGTTGGGGAGATTTTCGGGGATGTCGGACATAACCAGCATATAGGGATCGGAGGCCCAAAACGGAAGTCTTTGCAGCCCCTTCCATCCACAGGGAAATCCTGCTCAAGTGGGACCATAAACAGGGAGTTCCCGTCATGAACAAGCTCTTCGCAATGGCCCTTCTGGGCACCACCGCTGTGGCCGCCGAAGCGGGCGCCATGGATGCGCAGCTCCGCCCCGACCAGGTCGAATTTCGCGGGCTTTACAAAGAGCTGGTTGAAACCAACACCACGCTGTCAGCGGGCAGCTGCACGCTCGCGGCAGAGCGGATGGCGGCGCGGATGCGCAGTGCCGGCATTCCCGATAGCCAGATCACGCTGTTTTCCACGCCCGAACACCCCAAGGACGGCGGGCTGGTGGTCGTCTATCCCGGCACCGACAAGAAACTGAAGCCGATGCTGCTGCTCGCGCATATCGACGTGGTCGAAGCCAAGCGCGAAGACTGGACCCGCGATCCGTTCACCCTGATCGAGGAGAACGGCCAGTTCTATGCCCGCGGCGCGAGCGACGACAAGGCGCAGGCCGCAGTCTGGACCGATACCATCGTCCGCTTCGCCAAGGAAAAGTACAAACCCAGACGGACGGTCAAGCTGGCGCTGACTTGCGGCGAGGAAACCTCGGGCGCGTTCAACGGGGCGGAATGGCTGACCAAGAACAAGCGCGACCTGATCGATGCGGGCTTTGCTCTCAACGAAGGCGGCGGCGGGCGCGCGGACGCGGACGGCAAGCTGATGGTCCAAACCATTCAGGTCGGCGAAAAGGCCTATCAGGACTTCACCCTGACCGCGACCAATGAAGGCGGACATGCCTCTTCCCCGGTGCGCGACAACGCGATTTACGCGATGTCGGATGCAGTGCTCAAAATCCGCGGCCACGAATTCGCGCTTGAGTTCAACGACACCACCCGGACCTTCTTCGCCAAGGCCGGCCCGCTTTACCCTGGCGCAATGGGCAAGGCGATGGCCGCGCTTGCTGCCAACCCGCAGGACAAGGCATCCGAAGCGATCGTCAACCAGGATCGCAGCCTGCATTCGATGCTGCGCACCACTTGCGTTGCCACGCTGGTCCAGGGCGGGCACGCGCTCAATGCTCTGCCGCAGCGGGTCACCGCCAACGTCAATTGCCGGATGTTCCCGGGGCGCACGTCGGACGAAACCCAGGCCGAGCTGACCCGGGTGATCGGCAACCCCGGTATCACGATCGAGCAGCGGATCAAGGACAAGCCGATTGCCAAGGTCCCGCCGCTCGATCCGGCAATCATCGGCCCGATGGAGCAGCTTTCGGCCAAGTTTTTCCCCGGTGTGCCGGTGATCCCGACCATTTCAACCGGGGCGAGCGACGGGGTTTACACCGCCGCAGTCGGCATCCCGACGTACGGGGTTCCAGGGATTTGGACCGACAGCAAAATGAACAACATCCACGGGCTTAACGAACATATGGAAGTCCGCGCGCTGATGGACGGGCGCGATTACCTCTACGCGCTGGTCAAGCTGCTTTCGAGCAAGTGAGCTACGTCGGCTGGGGAGTCAGCACCGGGGTTTCGGTCCGCGCGGTGCTGGCCCGCAGCTGCATGACCTTGCTCAGCGCAGCGTAAGTCCCCAGCGCGGCCAGGCTGCCGACTATCCCGTCGCTGGCGTAATGCCAGCCCAGCGCGATCGACAGCGCAGTGATCACCGCCCAGCCGAGCAGCGCGACCGGCAACCACCGGCGCGCGAATTGGTGGAACGCGATCACCGTCCAGGTCGACATCGCGACATGCATCGATGGCATTGCCGAGATCCCGCTGGCCGCGCCGAAACGCTTGCTGGCGTAGATATCCCACAGGTAATCGGCCACCTGCTTGACCTCGGGCGAGCTCGAAATGGCGGCGTAGCGCGCGCCATAGCCGAAGCGTTCGTAGAAGATCGGTCCGGCTGCGGGCAAAGCACTGTGGATCAGCGGGCCGATCACGGTCCACAGCACAAAGTAGCTGAGCAACACCGCCGACTTTTTGGCGCTCGGCTTGGCTGCGGCGGTCATCAGCAGGGCAAAGATCAGAAGCACGAACCACACCGGGTGATAGACCAGCCCGGCCCCTGAAAAGTCGAGCGAATGCAGCACCGCCCACGGTTCGTGGCCGCCGAACAGCGCAAAATCAGCCTCGGCCAGCCACGGGTCGGCCCAGAACGGCACATAGTAATTGAGCAGCGTCTTGACCCACATGAACGAGATCATGTTGAGCCCGGCGAGCAGCATGATCAGCACGGTGGCGGTGACATGGCGGCGCTCGGCCATAAGGAAGCGGCGCAGCGACTGGCTTGGTGCAGGGTCGCCGGTCAATGCGGCGCGGCCGAACCCATACAGGCAGGCGATCAGCACCGCGACCACCATCCATGCGGGCAACACCAGCAGCGCGGGCAACAGCCCGGCGGCGTTGGGCGCCAGCAGCAAGGCGGAGACCGACGCCATAACCGTCAGGGCAATGCTCGGCGCCAGCCAGACTTCCGCTTGTTTCATTGCACCCCGCCCGACATTGCAGGACCGGCATAGGCGCGAGTGGTAAAAAGCGGTTTAATCTGCGCGCATACAAAGGGCCGCCACGCGGGTTAGGCGTGACGGCCCTTTGCGGTTTGGAGGTGTGCCGAACCGCTGTGCTTAGGCAAGCGTGGCGGTGAACATCAGACCGCTGATCGAAATCGCGGCGATGACCGGCAGCACGATCGAAAGAATGCTGCGCATGATACTTCTCCTGTTGCGTTCGCGAACCCAGCTCGCATATGCAACATAATCGCATAGGTAGAGATTACCAGTGCAAAGGCCGGGATGGGTGTTGCAGATTATGCAACCGTGCCTTTCGTGGATTGCCAACCTCCGTTAAATCGTCATTGCGAGCGCGGCGAAGCAATCCAGGGTTGCGCAGGCCGCTCTGGATTGCTTCGCTGCGCTCGCAATGACGAACAGTTCGGGATGGGATTCGCGCGATGACTCAAAATCCAGCTAGCCTGCTCGATGCCGAATTCGGCTCCTTCCCAGGCCTGATCGCCGCCTGGGGTGCCTATCGCGGTGACGCCGACGCACTGTACGACGGCACCACCACGCTATCATGGGCTGA
>JAYURW010000059.1:0-22147 GCA_043756025.1 Novosphingobium sp.
CCTGCGCAACCTGCTCTTGAAAGGCGAAGACATCGTTAAGCATACCGTCAAAGCGGGCGCCCCACAGTTCGACCCCCGTTTCACCTGAAACCAGATGAGTATGGATGCGGACTCGCTCACCCTGCCGCTGAACCGATCCTTCGATCAGGTGCAGGACGCCCAGTTCTGCCGCAATCTGCGCCGGTGACAGACTGCTGCAACGGTAATGAAATGACGACGTCCGCCCTGCCACCATCAGTTGCGGCACCTGGCCCATCGCCGTGATCAGCTCATCGACCATCCCGTCCGCGAAATAATCGGGCCCATCGAGCACGCCCACCGACTGAAACGGCAGCACTGCGATCCGCGTCTTGACGGACGGCCTGGTCGGAGCGCTTGCTGGCGCGACCGCCGGTTTGCGTTGCGCCCAGAGGCCGCGCAGCTGATGCAGCTCAGCGGCGCGGTCTGTCCGCTCGAGCGCGCCCAGCCCATCCTCCACGGCGTCGTTCAGTCTTTTCTCGGCATCACTGGCGCGCCGCGCAAGCCATTGGTTGAACGCGTCGCCAAAGTCCATTTGATCGAGGATCGGCTTGGTCCCGATCGCGGCGAGCTGGGCCGTCGCAGCCGCATATTCCGCGCGCGCAAAGGCCTGTTCGAGCGCATCGAGATCGGTCGAGATCGAACGAGGGCGCAAGGCCACGTTCGACCGGGTGGCGAGCAGAATGTCCGGTCCGCACGGTGCGAGCAGCTTGCCCAGCTCAAGCAAACACTGACGCAGACTAGCCTTGGCATGTGCTTCGAACCGGCCGGGCCACAACAGCTTGCTCAGAAAATCGCGGTCCATCGCTTCATTTTCGGCGAGACACAGCATCGCCAGCAATGCGCGCGCCCGGCGGTTCGAAATAACAATTTCGGAGCCATCTGCGGCCCAGAGCTGAAATCGGCCGAACAGCGATGCGAAGGCAAAACCCTGCAACCGGTCTGAGCTATCAACCGGATCGGTCTGCTTCATGTCTGCTTGTCCCCGCGGCGCGCAAGACTATCTAGCGCAACCAGTCCGCAGCACAAATGGACAATCGGGGTGCGGGCCGTGCGCAGTGTTCTCGAGGGCCCCGCCAGTCACGGCATCGACCCCGACTCCGCAAGGCTTGCCGCCGCTCGTGATGTCGCAGCAGTAGCGCAAACCGGCTGCGCCTGGTTCTTGATCCGGCTTGTGATCGGTGATCGCGCCGCGACCAGGCGAAGCTACGTTGACCAACGCCTTGTTAATGTGGCAATGGGCCGACGCCTTCGGGGCAGCCTGATGACCGCGCTGTAATCCTGTTGGACTGCCTGATCTGAAAACCAAAGTTTTCTGCGGGTTTGCGGGTGTAGCTCAATGGTAGAGCAGCAGCTTCCCAAGCTGAATACGAGGGTTCGATTCCCTTCACCCGCTCCAGCCGTCCAGCACTTGGCCTCATTCCGCGATCGCTGCTGGCAGCCCAGGCAATTTCCCGAATTCTTGGCGCCAAGAGCTTGCGGCGCGCCGCTTTACCGCCCCTCGGGCGTGAAAGTTGCGACCAGATCGAACCGGTCGCCGCGGAATGTCTGGCAGACATAGGTGACCGGCTCGCCGGTGCGCCAAGTCCAGCGTTCGACCAGCAGACAGGGCGTGCCTCGGGCAATAGCGAGGTGGGTGCTGACTTCTGGACTGGCTCCGACAGCGCTGATCCGGTGACGGGCCTGGGTCCAGGGAACGGATTCCAACAGCCAGGCGCTGGGTGATTGGGTGATGAAATCTGCATCCGCCGCTTCGGGCACGCTGGCTAAGCTGATCCGGCGATCTTCAAAGGCAAATGGACCATCCTGCCCTTGATGGATTCCTGTCAGATGCCGCACTTTTGTGCCACTCGGGAAATTCCCGCTCTGCCCAGCATCGCTGCGGATCGCCGATGTCAGCAAATCAAAGCGATAGCTGCCGGTGCGTTCGGCGATGGCCTTTCCGATATCGGGAATTTCGAGCACGGCGGAATGCACGTGCGGATAGGCCACAAAAGTGCCCGCCTTGCGCCGCCGTTCGATCAGGCCCGCGCGGACCAAGGCGGTCAGCGCTTTGCCGACGGTGGCCCGGGCGCAGCCGTACTGGATCACCAGCTCGTGTTCGAACGGAATTCTGTGGCCCGGCGGCCATTCACCCGAAGCTATCCGCGCTCCGAGTTCCGAACGTATCCGTTCCGCAATCGTCATTCGGCCATGATCCGGTCCACCACTTTCAGATAGCGCGCGATCACAGCTGCGCGATCCTTGTGTTGGCCGCCAGTTACCAGCTTGCGGCCGCGTTTCCACACCGTATCGATGCAGGTGTTGCGCGCGGCAAATATCCAACTGTCGAGCAGTTGGTCACCCGTGCGGCCATGGAGTGCGGGGTGGGCGGGATGGAGCGTCACAAAATCCGCAGGATGGCCCACGGCCAGCCCGGGTGCGATGCCCATCGCTTGCGCGCCGCCGGCCAAAGTCGCGCTGAACAGCCGCCGCGCAACCGACGGGTGCGTCTCGCTGGACAGCACGTTGCGGGCTTGGTGGGCCAGTCGCTGGCTATATTCCAGCCCGCGCAATTCTTGAGCCGGGTCAATCAGGATGTTCGAATCTGTACCAGTGGCGATCCGCCCGCCAGCCGCAAGGAAACGCCGCGCCGGGAAGATACCATCGCCGAGGTTGGCTTCGGTGATCGGGCACAGTCCGGCAATCGCGCCGCTGGCGGCCAGCGCGTCGGTCTCCGCATCGGACAGATGGGTGGCATGGATCAGGCACCAGCGCCCATCCAGTCCGGCGGAATCAAGCAGCCATTGGACCGGGCGCTGGCCGGACCAAGCCAGACAGTCGAGCACTTCTTTTTGCTGTTCAGCGGCATGGATGTGGATCGGGCCGTGCGGATGCAGGGCGATCAGCGCGGCGAGTTGATCCGGGGTTACCGCGCGCAGGCTGTGCGGGGCAATGCCAAGCCGATCGCCGTCTGATAGCAGCGGTGCGCAAGCCTCGAGCAGCCGGGCGAAACTATCCAGATTGTGGATGAAACGCCGCTGGCCGTGGTTGGGGGCCTGCCCGCCGAAATTGCTGTGCGCGTAAAATACCGGAAGCAGCGTCAGCCCGATTCCAGTCGCCCCCGCAGCAGCGGCAATCCGCCCGGCCATTTCGGCGGGGTCAGCGTAAGGCCGTCCATCGGCGTCGTTGTGCAAATAGTGAAACTCGCCGACATGAGTGTAGCCCGTTTCAAGCATTTCAGCATAAGCCATGGCGGCGATTGCTTCCATATCGTCGGGGGTCAGCCGGTCGAGAAAGCGATACATTACCTCACGCCAGCTCCAGAAATTATCGTCGTTGGTGCTGCCGCCATGTTCGGCTAGCCCGGCCATCCCGCGCTGAAAGGCGTGGCTGTGTACATTGGCCAGGCCCGCGAGTGTGATCTGGTGTATTTCGTCATCAGATCCGGCAGGCGTGTCCGTTTCAATTGACGCGATCAGCCCGCCAGTGACGGTGAACCGGACATTCTGCACCCAGCCACTAGGCAAAAGGGCGGTTGAGGACCAAAATCCAGACATCAGCACACTTTCCTGTTGAGGGCGATATTATGTCTAGACATATCGAAAGCGATCTGCAACTCTTATGTCGATGAACAGCGAACCTGTCCTTGCCTGCGACCGCCTTTGGCAAAACGCCCGACTCGCCACCATGGCGGATGCAGGTGTGGTGAAAGACGGCGTGATCGCCTGTCAAGACGGGCGGATGATCTATGCCGGCAGCCGGGCGAATGCGCCTGCCTTCGACGCGAAGGAGGTGATTGATTGCGCAGGCCGCTGGATCACCCCGGGGCTGATTGATTGCCACACCCACCTGATCCACGCCGGCAACCGCGCGCATGAATTTGAACTGCGGCTGGCGGGTGCCAGCTATGAAGAAATTTCCCGGGCAGGCGGCGGGATTGTCTCAACGATGATAGCGACACGTGCGGCGAGCGAAGCAGAACTGGTTGAAACCGCCTTGCCGCGGCTTGATGCTTTGATCGCCGAGGGCGTGACGACAATCGAGATCAAATCGGGCTACGGCCTCTCGCTGGACGATGAACTGAAAACGCTCCGCGCCGCCAGGAATCTAGGCGAAGCGCGCGCAGTTACGGTCAAGACCAGCCTGCTCGCCGCTCACGCCTTGCCGCCTGAATTTGCCGGCGATGCCGATGGCTATATTGACCATGTCTGCGGCGCAATTATCCCGGCTGCGGCGAATGCCGGCTTGGCCGATGCGGTCGACGGGTTCTGCGAAACCATGGGCTTTTCGCTCGACCAGATCGAACGTGTGTTTCAGGCGGCTAGGACGCACGGCCTACCAGTGAAACTTCACGCCGAACAGCTTTCCAACAGCAGCGGTGCGGCGCTTGCTGCCCGCTACGGAGCCTTGTCGGCCGATCATCTCGAACATCTGGACGATGCCGGGATAGCCGCGATGGCCAATGCGGGAACGGTCGCCGTCCTCTTGCCCGGGGCCTATTACTTCACTCGCGAGACACTGCCGCCGCCGATCGCCAAACTGCGCGCGGCTGGCGTGCCGATGGCGCTGGCGACCGATTGCAATCCGGGTACTTCGCCGCTCACTTCGATACTGCTGGCGCTAAATATGGGCGCGACGTTGTTTCGCCTGACCGCGGAGGAATGCCTTGCCGGGGTGACGCGCGAGGCAGCGCGCGCGCTCGGGATGCAGGATCAGGCCGGGACACTGGAAGCGGGCAAGCTTTGCGACCTGGCCATCTGGGATATCGAGCGCCCAGCTGAGCTGGTCTACCGGATCGGCGCAAACCCGCTCCATCAACGCATCTGGAGGGGCCAATGAGCATCACTATCACTGCCGGAGCAGTCTCGCTGGCCGATTGGCGCCGGATTTACCGGGGCGAAACGCCACTGCTTGATTCCTCCTGCCATGCGAATATCCGCGCCAGCGCCGCAGCGGTCGCGCGGATATTGGCGCGAAATGAGCCGGTTTACGGGATCAACACCGGCTTCGGTAAACTCGCCAGCGTCAAAATCAGCGATGATGATCTGCTGACTTTGCAGCGCAATATCGTGCTGAGCCACGCCGCCGGTGTGGGCGACCCGATGCCAGAGCCGATTGCGCGGCTGATGATGGCGCTGAAACTGGCCAGCCTGGCGCAAGGCGCGTCGGGGGTACAGCTGGCGACGGTGAAGTTGCTCGGGGATCTGCTCGAAAAGGGACTGACCCCGGTGATCCCAGCGCAGGGTTCGGTCGGCGCGTCGGGCGATCTTGCGCCGCTCGCGCATATGGCCGCCGCGATGATCGGCACGGGTGAGGTCTGGGTCGGCGCTGTCCGTACTCCGGCGCTTCAGGCGCTGGCTGAGGCGGGGCTATCGCCACTGGTGCTCGGCCCGAAGGAAGGTCTGGCGCTGCTCAATGGCACACAATTTTCATGCGCCTATGCGCTGGCCGGGCTGTTCGAGGCCGAACGGCTGTTCGCCTCGGCCCTCCTGACCGGCGCGCTTTCAACCGAAGCGGCGAAGGGATCAGACGCTCCGTTCGACCCGCGCATCCATGCTTTGCGCGGTCATCAGGGCCAGATCGAAACGGCGGCGGCGCTGCGCAGGCTGATGGATGGATCGGCGATCCGCGCCTCGCACCTGACCGGCGATACCCGTGTCCAGGATCCCTATTGCCTGCGCTGTCAGCCGCAAGTGATGGGCGCGGTGCTCGATATGCTGCGTCAGGCGGCCACTACCCTGCTGACCGAAGCCAATGGCGTATCTGACAATCCGCTGATTTTTGCGGACACGGACGAGGCGCTGTCGGGCGGCAATTTTCATGCCGAGCCGGTGGCCTTTGCGGCCGACATGATCGCGATGGGGCTGTGCGAGATCGGCTCGATTGCCGAGCGGCGAATCGCGATGCTGGTCGATCCGGCGCTGTCCGGGCTGCCCGCTTTTCTGACCCCGCGCCCCGGCCTCAACTCTGGCTTCATGATCCCGCAGGTGACAGCAGCAGCGCTGGTTTCCGAGAATAAGCAGCGGGCCTATCCAGCCAGCGTCGATTCGATCCCAACTTCGGCCAATCAGGAAGATCACGTTTCGATGGCCGCGCACGGTGCCCGGCGCTTGCTGGGCATGGCCGACAATGTCGCGGGCGTTCTGGGGATTGAATATCTAGCGGCGGCGCAAGGTTGTGATTTCCATACTGCACTTGCCTCGAGTGACACTCTGGAGGCCGCGCGGGCCTTGCTGCGCGCCAAAGTATCGACGCTTGATGAGGACCGCTATTTTCATCCCGACATGGCCGAAGCGCAAAGCCTGGTTACTTCGGGGCGACTGGCGGCGCTGGCGGATTTGCCGGGGGTGGCATGACCGACTGGCTTTCCATCATACCCGGCGATGCGCCGCTGATCGTCAGCATTCCCCACGCCGGAACAGCCATTCCCGAAGATGTTGCGGGCTTGCTTTCGCTTGATCTGGCGCGGCGGGATGCCGACCATCATGTGGACCGGCTTTACGCCTTTGCCGCTGATCTGGGCGCGACAATTGTGCAGAGCCAGATCTCGCGAACTGTGATCGATTTAAACCGCGATCCTTCGGGTCAGTCGCTCTATCCCGGGCAGGCGACGACCGGCCTATGCCCTGACGCCACGTTTGATGGCGCGCCGCTTTATGCCGCAGGGTCCGAACCGGATGAAGCGGAAATAGAGCGGCGGCGCGCGGTTTATTTTGATCCCTATCACGCAGAGCTGCGCGCGCAGATCGCGCGGCTCCGGGCGCTTCATCCGGCAATTGTTGTCTATGACGCGCATTCGATCCGCAGCCATGTGCCGCGCTTGTTCGATGGTGAATTGCCGCAGTTCAACATCGGCAGCTTCGGCGGTGCCAGCTGCGCTGCTGCGCTAACCGACGCGATTGCAGCCGACTGTGCCGGTGAAACCCATGTCGTCAACGGCCGTTTCAAGGGCGGCTGGATAACCCGTCACTACGGCGATCCAGCGCGCGGAATCCATGCCGTGCAGATGGAGCTGGCGATCCGCGGCTATGCCGATGAAGCAGGATCGTGGCCGCCACTCTGGAACGCTGAGCACGCTGCGCCATTGCAAGCCAAACTCCATTCGATTCTCGCCGCCTGCATAGCTTTTACGAAAGACCAGCCATGATCCGTCTCGATAACAGCCGCGTCATCCGGGCCGCGCGCGGCACCGAACTCAGTGCCAAAAGCTGGCTGACCGAAGCCGCGCTGCGGATGCTGATGAACAACCTCGATCCCGCTATCGCCGAAGACCCGGCTTCGCTGGTGGTCTATGGCGGCATTGGCCGGGCTGCGCGCAATTGGGAATGCTACGATCAGATTGTTGCCGCGCTGAAACGGCTGGACGATGACCAGACTCTGCTGATCCAGTCGGGCAAGCCGGTTGGCGTATTCCGCACCCACAAGGACGCGCCGCGCGTGCTGCTCGCCAATTCCAATCTCGTGCCGCGGTGGGCGACGTGGGAGCATTTCCATGAGCTCGATCGCGCCGGGCTGATGATGTACGGCCAAATGACCGCGGGTTCGTGGATCTATATCGGATCGCAGGGCATCGTGCAGGGCACTTACGAGACTTTTGTTGAGATGGGCCGTCAGCATTATAACGACGACCTCTCGGGCAAGTGGATCCTGACCGGTGGCCTCGGCGGCATGGGCGGCGCGCAGCCGCTCGCTGCGACAATGGCCGGGGCATCGTGCCTGGCCGTGGAATGCCAACCCTCGCGGATCGAAATGCGTTTGCGCACCGGTTATATTGATCGTCAGACCGACAGTCTGGATGAAGCGCTTGAAATCATGGCGAACACCAAAACGCCAGTCTCGGTGGGTCTGCTGGGCAATGCTGCTGAGGTATTTCCAGAGATTTACCGGCGCGGGGTGCGGCCCCATTCGGTCACCGATCAGACCTCCGCCCATGATCCGATCAACGGCTATTTGCCAGTAGGGTGGACGCTCGACCAGTGGTTGACCGCGCGCGAACGCGATCCGGCCAGCGTCGAAAAGGCTGCCAAGGCTTCGATGGCGGTCCATGTCCGCGCCATGCTCGATTTCGCCGCTGCTGGCGTCCCCACTTTCGATTACGGCAACAATATCCGTCAAGTCGCCAAGGACGAAGGCGTGGAGAATGCCTTTGCCTTCCCCGGTTTTGTCCCGGCCTATATCCGCCCGCTGTTTTGCCGTGGGATCGGTCCGTTCCGCTGGGTCGCGCTGTCTGGCGATCCTGAAGATATCTACAAAACCGACGCCAAGGTGAAGGAACTGATCCCTGACGATCCGCACCTGCACAACTGGCTGGACATGGCGCGCGAGCGGATCCAGTTCCAAGGCCTGCCCGCGCGGATCTGCTGGGTCGGCCTGGGACAGCGGCACCGGCTCGGCCTCGCTTTCAACGAAATGGTCCGGACTGGCGAACTGAAAGCGCCGATCGTGATCGGCCGCGATCATCTCGATTCAGGTTCGGTCGCTAGCCCGAACCGCGAAACCGAGGCGATGCAGGATGGATCGGACGCGGTATCCGACTGGCCCCTGCTCAACGCACTGCTCAACACCGCTTCAGGCGCGACGTGGGTTTCACTCCATCATGGCGGCGGGGTCGGAATGGGCTATTCGCAGCATTCAGGCACCGTGATCGTTGCCGATGGAACCGGCGACGCGGCGCGGCGGCTGGAACGCGTATTGTGGAATGATCCGGCCACCGGGGTGATGCGCCATGCCGACGCCGGATATGAAACCGCGCTCGATTGCGCGCGCGAACAGGGCCTCGACTTGCCGGGTATACTCTAGGCGACAGGCCGAGCGACTAGCCTTTGGGATCGTCGTCGGTCACCACGCGCAGGGCGACTTTGACTTTGGCCGCTTCGTCCAGCAGGCGGCCTTCGCTGCGGCTGGTTAGCGGGCCGGTGCCGCCCATCCCTTCGGCTTCGGCGCCCAACTGACTGGCGAGATCGGCATCCCAGTCGGTCAGCAGCGCTTTCTTTTCTTCGAGGCCGATCGCGGGATCAGCTACCAGCGCCTGCGGCGAGCCGAACTGGCCGCGCGGATCAGGTGCGTCGCCGGCTGCGGGCGGATTGGGCGCCGAGCCCTTGAGCGAAGCCAGCTCACGGTGGAACAACAATGCCTGGCCAATAGTGGCGGCGACGGTTTCCGGGCTGAACGGCTTGGTGATCAGATAGGTTGGTTCGGGCCGCTCCCCAGTCAGCAGCCGTTCGGGAAAGGCGGTGATGAAGATCACCGGCAGGTCTTCGTGGATCATGATGTCGTTGACCGCACCGATCCCGCTTGAGCCATCGGCCAAGCTGATATCGGCAAGGATCAGTTCGGGGTGCAGCGCGGAGGCCATCGCCGTAGCCTCGCTGCGGGTCCGGGCAATCCCGGCGACATCATGGCCCAGCGATTCGACAATCGATTTGATATCCAGCGCGATGATCGTTTCATCTTCGATGATCAATACGCTGCTGTGCAAACCCGCAGCGATCATGGCCCGGGCCGCTTCGATTTCGGTGGTCACATTGGCAGCGCTGCTGTTCAGAATGGCGGCGGTCTGCGCCACCGTGAAGCCTTCGATCACGGTTAGCAGTAGCGCCTCGCGGGTGTGGAGCGAAAGTCCGCCGATCAGGCCGCCAGCGGGACTGCCATTGGCCCGTCCGTGCCATAACCGGTGGAACAGACGAAACAGCTCTTCGCGCGGGTTCACGTCGCGACCCAATTGCTCGGGCGCGGCAAACAGCGCCTCAAGCACATCGCGAACGGCCTGATCGCCCAACATTTGCGATCCGGTCAGCGCCCGTGCATAACGACGCAGAAACGGCAGTTGTGGGGCGATTTCGTCCTTCAGTGACATAGCTGTTCCTTGGATCGGTAACTGGAAAACCGGCCAGACACAGAAAAGTTCCGCAGGACATGAAACTTTTTCTGCGTTCGCCGGTTCTCAACCCATATTGCAACGCATGAGCAGGACATAATGGCAAAAACCCAGCCTACGAAAGGTATCAAGATGCCTCGCGTCAATCTTGCTTTCGATCCCGTTTCGGCGGCGTTGCTGCAATTACATCAAGCGGTTGCAAGTGAGGAAGTACCGGAGGAATTTCTGCGAATCCTCGATGATATCGATGCAAAGATCGCTGCGGCCAAGACCGGCCCTTCGCAATGACCCAACCGGCCGCGCAACCGGCTACTGCTCCAGTAGACCCGGCGGCGGATCAGTTGTTTCGTGATCAACTGGTTGCCCTGATCCCCTCGCTGCGCTCGTTCGCGCGCGGGCTGTGCGGATCGCGTGAAATGGCCGATGATATGGCGCAGGATGCGATGCTGCGCGGCTGGGCGGCGCGGGCCAGCTACACCCCTGGAACCAATTTTCGCGCGTGGATGTTCATGATCCTGCGCAATCAGTTCTACACGACGATCCGCAAGGAGCGCCGCACCACCAGCCTCGATCCCGAAGTGGCCGAACGGATGCTGGTTGCGGCGCCCGCCCAGCAGCACGCAGTGCATCTGGCCGATGTGGCCAAGGCTTTGCTTAAACTGCCGCCCGAGCAGCGCGAGGTGTTGCTGCTGATCGGGGCCAACGGGCTGTCCTATGATGAAGCTGCAGAAGTGATCGGCTGCGCGATCGGCACGATCAAGAGCCGTCTCGCCCGGGGCCGCAAAGCCCTGACCGAACTGATCGATGGCCCCGGCGACGGCGCGCTGTTTGATCGGGTGGCCTGACCGGTGGAATATTGGGTAACGGCGCTGCGTCAGCAAGTGGCGGAGATGATCGCTGGAGACTATCTGCCCGGCACCCCGGCGTTTACCCGTGCACCCGATGGCATGGCCGAGCTGAGCAGCGAGCTGGACGATCTGGCGCTGCTGATCGTGGAGCGCGAGGAGACTCGCAAAGCACTGGCGTTTGAAGTCCATCACCGGGTCAAAAACAACCTCCAAATCGTCACCAGCCTGCTCAATATGCAGGCTGACCGGATTGAAAACCCTGCTGCTCGCGACGCTTTGGGCCAAACCAAGGCGCGGATCGGGGCACTCGCCCTGATCCACCGGGTGCTGTATGAACAAGCCGACGACGGCAGCCAGGCGACGCTTGATATTGCCCGGCTGGTCACCGAGCTGTGCGACCAGTTCCGCGTCTGGAACAGCAACCGGCCTGAAATTGCCCTTTCGTGCGAAGCGGCGACGTGCGCTGTGCCGCTC
The DNA here is from genome assembly GCA_043756025.1 of Novosphingobium sp. Taxonomy (GTDB): domain Bacteria; phylum Pseudomonadota; class Alphaproteobacteria; order Sphingomonadales; family Sphingomonadaceae; genus Novosphingobium. The sequence goes on from JAYURW010000059.1 coordinate 11,200, forward strand.
GACAGTGCGGTCCCGCTGGTGTTGCTGGCGGTCGAGGCGGTGACTAACGCCTATGCCTATGCCTTTCCGAAAAGCCAGAGCGGCGCGATCCGGTTGCAATTTCTGTCGTGCGCCAGCGGCGAAGCAAGCCTGTCGGTGGTGGATGATGGGATCGGGTTCGACGCCAAACGAAATGTCCATTCGATGGGACGCGAGCTGATGAACGGCTTTGCCGCGCAATTGGGCGGGCGGTTGGCGATCACCAGCAGTTCGCAGGCGGGAACCGAAGTCCGGCTTGACTACCGGATCAGCGCGCAGCCGAGCCCCGCCTGACGTTGCCGCCGGGCGGGGCGGGCAGCGTTTAACGGCCGCCGAAAAGGACGACCGAACGAATGATCCCGGAACGCTGCGCAACCAGCACGAAACGGTTGTTGATCCGGCGCCATTCATAGCCGCGCGGCGGTGTGCGCAGGCGATAGCGGCGATAATCGACCCGCTGGGCATAGCGCCAATCGTCATAGCCCATCTGCTCGCCGCGATTCCAGCGGTGGTGGCGGCCGCGTTCCTTGCCCCAGCCGCGATGGCGGCCATTGTCCCAGCGCCCGCTCTGTTCGTGCCAGGCCGGACCATCGTGCTGCTGATGGCGGTCACGGCCGCGGTCCTGACGCGGCTCGGCAACCGACGCCGAACTTGTCATAAGGGCAACGAGCGCCGCCCCAATAATCAGTCGTTTCATGGATAATTCCCGATGGCGCAAACGGGCGCCGCCGTACACTGCGGAATAGCCGGAGTGACAGGCAACTAACCGGTGGCTGGGGCAAAGGTTCCGCCCGCGCCAGCGGCGCGGCGGTCAGGCGCGGGTGACAGAGACCCGGGCGCCGGGGTGGTTGTCGGTAATGCTGACCGCTGCTTCAAGCTGCGCGGCCAGCGCTTCGACAATGCCGGTTCCCAGCCCCGGCTTGACGTCTGCGGGGTCTTTGGGAAAGCCGATGCCGTCGTCATCGACCGTCAGGATCCAGCCGGGCCCGGTCGAACGGAAACTGACCCGAATCTTGCCCGAACGGGTGTTGTTGGGATAGGCGTGTTTGAGCGAATTAATCACCAGTTCGGTCACGATCAGCCCAAGGCTGACCGACATACGAGCATCGACAATGCTGTCGTCGATATCGGCGCTCAACGTCAAATTGCTGCAGTCGGCGATCATCGAGGCGGAGATGCTATCGCAGAGATCTTTGAAATAGCCCTTCAGCGGCATCTCGCCCTCTTGGGAGGTGGCCAGCTGGTGCTGTAGCGTGGCGACCGACATTACCCGGTTGTGCGCATCGCTGAGGTGCCACCGGGTCTCGTCCGAATTGACCTTGCGGGCACTTTGCAACAGCACACTGGCGATGATTTGCAGGCTGTTGGCGACCCGGTGCTGCAATTCCTGCATCAGCAACTGCTTTTCGCGCAGCAGGTTGTTTTTAAGCCGGTCGGCCAGCCGAATCGCGGTGACATCGGTGATCGCCAGAACGACTCGCAGCGCCGCGCCTTCATAATCGAGTTTGTGCGCGCTAATTACCAGCTGGCGATCCGGCTCGCCGGGCCGCGACAGGTCCATTTCATAGGTTTCGATCTGCGGATAACCATCGGCCGTGGCCTGCAACAACCGCAACAGCTGCGGGACATTCCATTCGCCTGCGCCCAACCCGGCAAACGCTTCGCGGGTCGCTGCAAGGGGGCGTTGCAGATTGAAATCACGATAAAACGTGGCGCTGGCGACCACAACTGCCAACTCATCATCCAACAGTACAACCGGCGCCTGCGACGATATAATCAGCGCGAACGCCAGCGTACTTGCCTGGGCGAGGGCACCTGTCGTCAAGCTATCCATGTGTCATGCTTTCGAGGCGCTAAGGCTTCAATCAACAGAAGCCACGTCGAGCGCCAAGGTCACCGAATTTTGTTCAAAATTCATCTTGGCACCTGATTGGAGAACGTTCTCATAGCACAGGCGCAGCGGATTGGCGCACGTAATCGGACCACGGCTGGGCCCGCCACCCCGAAAACGGAATGGCGGGCCTGCGGAGTGCCTGCGAGGCGGAGGGGGGAGGGGCATAGCAGGCACCCAAACGGTGTTTTACTGCGAATTCATCCGCAGGCGGCGGCTCAACCGGTCAATCCGGTTTTGCAGCTGGGCCTGATCGCGCATCGACAGGTTGCCTCTGCGGTCATGGCGCATCTGCCGTTCGCGGCTGCGGATTGAGCGCAGTTCGCGGCGGGCGCTGAGGCCTTCGGTGCGGCTGATCCAGCGCTGCGCTTCGGCATTGCGGACATACTGATCGAGCCGGCCAAGCTGGTTCAGGATGCTCCGGCCGGGGCCATACTGATCGTTGCCATAGTTTTGGTCGCGGGTTGGAATCCAGCGGCCGCGGTTGTCGTAGTAGCCATAGGTGGCCCCGGCATTCCAGCGCCCGTTGCTATCGTAATAGCCCGGCTGCGGATCAGCGATCCAAGCACCGTTGGCGTCGCGGCGGCCACTGGTCGCACCGGCAATCCAGCGTCCACGCTCGTCATAGTGACCGATCGTTACCCCGGCGACCCAGCGGCCGTTCTGGTCATAATAACCGCTCGCCGTGCCGCCAACCCATTGACCGTTGCTGTCATAGTAGCCGTTCGACGATGCCGGGATCCAGCGATTCTGGCCGTCATAGTTTCCGCTGTACGAACCATCATCGCGGTGTGGAACCCAGTTGCCGCGCTCGTCGTAATGGCCGTTGGGGGTGCCCGCGACCCAGGTGTTGTTGCGGTCATAATACCCGGTCGCGCGGTCTTGCTGGGGAGCGGCGGCGTGCCACATGCCCTGCGTGTCATAATAGCCATAGGCATCGGCGCGGCGCACCGGCTGACCACCTGAACCGGCAATCCAGCGGCCATTGCCGTCATACTGCCCGGTATCTGAACCCGCGATCCATTGATCGTTGCGATCATAATAGCCGTTAGCCGAAGCTGGAACCCAGCCGCGCTGATCGGTATAATAGCCTTCGCCGCGGGTCGGGCCGCTGTTGGATATCCAGCGGTTGGCGCCATCATAGTGTCCGTTCGGCGCGCCGTTGATCCAGTTGCCATCGCGGTCATAGTAACCACGGGCATTTTCGGCGCTGACGCCGGTGGCGTGCCAGCGGTTGTTTTCGTCGTAATAGCCATAGGCCCTGGCGCAATCATTAGACGGCTTGGTCAGCTGGTTCGCGATCACCGCGCCGCCGGCCGCACCGATGACCGTGCCAAGCAGCTTGTCACCATCGCCCGAGACAACATTGCCGAGCACGCCGCCAACCCCAGCGCCCGCGACGGTGGCGATCACTCGCTTTTCGCGCTGACGATCGCAGCTAGAACGAGTCTGAGACTGCTCGGTGGACTGGGCAAAAGCCGAAACCGGAATAAGCGAGATGGCAGCAAATCCTGCCATGAAAATATGTTTACGCATGGAGAAAGCTCCTGAAATGGGCGGGAGCCCATGACTTGCGATATAAACCAAGCGGAAGGCGATTTGTTCCCGCAGTCAAACCTATGATGGCATCTGCGAAATGGCCTCTGGAATAAATAAAAACCAGCACCCCTATCGGGAGATAGGGATGCTGGTTACTTGACAGTGACATCGGTGAAAAACACTGCCAAACTGAATTTTGCATTTGAAGACGATCTAACTTTCAGATCGAAATCAGAATTTGTCGCCCATCGCGCCCTTGGCCGCGCCAGCAACCTTCTGGGCTCCGCCCTTGGCTTGCTGCTTTACGCCTTTGATGACCATCGCCGGGCTGTCGGTCTTTTCGCCGACCGCTACTTTGGCTTTGCCCATCGCTTCGTTGGCAGCGCCTTTGGCCTTGTCGATAAATTCACCCATGGTGGTTCTCCTGAGGACCGGGCGGTAGCTGCTCGGTATGCGGTTAGAACCATTCAGGACCAGCTTGGTTCCAAATTGCAGTCCCAAATATCCGCAGCGGAACGATCAAATCCGGCCGGCCAGGAATAAGACCAGCACCACGATGATGATCACGCCAATGACCCCGACGCCGCCATGGCCAAAGCCATAGCCGTAGCCGCCGATCTTGCCGCTGAACCCGCCAGCCAAGAGAATAACGAGGAGAATTATGAGAATGAGCCCGAGTGACATATTTGGATCCCGCCCTATTTGCATGAACCGCCCGGCATGGACGGTTTGGGTAGGCAGGGGGCCGGAGGTCGCTCTCCGGCCGCCCTACCAAAAGTTAGTTCAACGGCAGCGGGTGTCACCGCGATCAATCGCCTGACCAATCAGGCCGCCCGCAGCAGCACCCAGGATCGTTCCGAGCACTTCGGAATCGCCCGGAGCAATCCGGTTACCCAGCACGCCGCCCGCAATCGCGCCAATAATCAGCCCAGTCGAACCGTCTGAACGGCGGCAGTAATAGCGTCCGTCGCGGCCACGATAAATCCGCTCGTTGTCTGACAGGCGGCGTTCGCGCCAGTTGGATCGATCCTGATAGTACCGGCCCGCGTCATAGTAGCCATAACTGGGATCGGCCCGGTTGTAGTCATACTGGCGCCAGTCCCGCGACGGGCGGTCATAACCACGACTATCGGCGCATCCCGTTACGAGAAGTGCGGCGGCGAGGCCCATGGTGACTGTACGCATGATGATTCCAATCCAGTTAGAAGGAACGGTTCGAAACAGGGATTTTACCCGCCGATGCGGATGTCTGACAGTGAGCCCAGAACGCCGAACACGCGCAGCAGCCACAAGACGACGGCAATCACAACTACCGCGTTGAGAATGCTCTTTATTTTTCCATCCATTGGAAGATAGCTGTTGATCAACCAGAGCAAGACCCCGACCACGATCAGTACGACTACGATGCTAACTAAGGACATATTGACCTCCCTGTGATGGCGCCAAGCGCAAAAATGCGGCTGGTTTCAGGGTTGGTAACTGGCCGGGATTCGAAATGTTCCGCTAGAGCGCCAATTTCATCCCGGACCGTGAGCCGTTGCTTATTTAAGCCCGCTGAACTCCGCACGCCGGAACATATTTTCCGAGCGACGGTTACGCTGCTGGAAGGGCATCGCCGTGGTTTCTCGGCCTGTGTTCAACGCCAACGCCAAACACCATCGGAGCCGATCATGCACAAGACTCACAACACTTTGCCCGAACTGATCCGCGTTCAGTCAGTCGAGCTGCTCAATCTGCAATTGGCCGCGGCGATCGATTTGCACGCGCAGACCAAGCAGGCGCACTGGAATGTGCGCGGCCCCGGCTTCATTGCGATCCACGAACTGTTTGACCGGGTTTCGACCGAGGTTGAGGCCTTTTCTGACCTGCTGGCCGAGCGCGCAGGCGGGCTGGGCGGCACGGCGAACGGTACAATTCAGACCGCCGAAGAGCACAGCTATCTGATCCCCTATCCGCTGGGCATTGCCGATGAAATGCAACACCTGTTTGCAGTATCCGGTGCCTTGGCTGCGTTTGGCGGATCGATTCGCGAGGCGATCGAAAAATCAACCGCCATCGAAGATCCCACCACCGCCGACCTCTTCACCGAAATCTCGCGCGGAGTCGATCAGCAGCTGTGGTTCGTCGAATCGCATCTCGCCCCGAAACAGGTCGATCCTTCGAAAGGGCACTGACATGACTGCCGCGCTAGGCGACACTTCCGGTCGGCCTGACGGTCGTGCGGCTGCACCACGCAGCCTTCAGCCGTTTCTGCTGAAAAGCCGGACTTTGCATACGGGCGGAGCCGCCGCCACTGTGATCCTGACCGAAGTGGCCAGACTGGCCGTGGCCAACGCGGACCCGGCAACCCGGATTGCCCTGATCGGCGGCTTCACTCCGCGGCGCTGCGGGATTGCGACTTTTACAGCGGACATTTATCAATCGCTGAAGGCTGCCACGGCAGACCTGACGGTCGATGTCTATGCGATGACCCCGGCCACGGGCCACACCCGGTTCGACCCACCAGTGCGCGCAGCAATCGTCGATGCTGATCCCGGCAGCTATGTTCTGGCCGCCGACGCAATCAACGCCAGTTGCCCGGACGTGGTCTGGCTTCAGCACGAATTTGGCCTGTTCGGCGGGCCCGCTGGCGATATGGTGCTGGAACTGATCGACCGGATCGCCGCGCCGCTGATGGTGACACTGCACACGGTCGTCCCCGACCCCGATCCGGCCCAGGCCAGAGTGATGGAGCGGCTGGTCGCCCGCGCCGCCAAATTGATCGTGATGTCCGAACGTTCATGCGTTCTGCTCCGCAGCGTCTATGGTGCCGATCCGCAGCAGATCACCGTCATTCCGCACGGGGTGCCGGACCGCCCGTTTGGCCGCTCGGTCCAGTTCAAGGATAAGTTCGGTTTTGCCGAACGTCAGGTGGTGATGACTTTCGGGCTACTGTCTCCGGGCAAAGGGATCGAAGCGGTGGTCCGGGCGCTCCCCGCGATTGCCGCTGAACATCCCGGCCTGCTGTATTGCATCGTCGGCGCGACGCATCCCAACCTGATCGCGCGCGAAGGCGAAGCCTATCGCAGCGGCTTGCAGCAGCTGGTCGCCGATCTGGGGATGGAGGACCACGTCCACTGGATCGACGCTTTCGTGGAGACGAGCGAGCTGCTCGACCTGATCGAAGCGGCGGACGTTTACATCACCCCCTATCCCGGCGCCGCGCAATCAACCTCGGGCACACTGGCCTATGCCGTCGCGCTGGGCAAAGCGGTGGTTTCCACGCCTTATGTCCACGCGCTGGAACTGCTGGACGACGATCACGGCGTGCTGGTGCCATTTGGCGATAGCACTGCAATCGCTGCACAGATCGGCGCTTTGCTGGATGATCCGGTCCGGCTGCACGGCCTCCAGCGACGTGCCTATGATCGCGGGCGGGCGATGATCTGGCCGGCCTTTGCCGCGCAATGTCTGGGTGTGATCGGCGCGGTCCGTGCCGAGCAACCGGCCATTCCGGTTCCGCAGGCCGTTGGCCTGAGCGGGCTGCTGCGGATTTGCGATGATACCGGGATCCTACAGCACAGCATCCACAGCGTCGGCGATCGCGCGCATGGCTACTGTGTCGATGATAATGCCCGGGCGCTGATGCTGATGAACCGGCTGGGCGCGGCGACAGAACCGCAGCGCAGCCGCTTGGCGCACACCTTTGCCGCCTTTGTGCAAAGCGCCTGGAACGAGCAGACTGGTGAATTTCGCAACTTCATGGATTTTGGCCGTAACTGGCTGGAAGACATCGGTTCCGAAGACAGCTGCGGGCGAACCCTGTGGGCGCTCGGTGCGACGGCCCGCGAAGGACAAAGCCCGGGCCTGCGCCACTGGGCGCAGGGGCTGTTCGATCACTCGGCTCATTCGGCGCTGGGCTTTGGTTCCCCCCGCGCGACGGCTTTTGCGATGCTCGGGGCAGACTATCTGCTTGCCAGCGATCCGGCGCACGAAACCGCTCTGGCAATCTTGGACAAGGGCGCCGACCGCTTGCTGGCGCTGTTCAGCCAGGCCCGCCGCCCCGATTGGCCGTGGTTTGAGGCTGTTCTGGCCTATGATAACTGCCGCCTATCGGAAGCGATGCTCCGTGCGGGGGCCCGCCTGAACCGCGCTGAAGTGACGGCCTGCGGGACCGAGACGCTGCGCTGGATCATTGGCCAGCAGACCAGCCCGGCGGGGCAGTTCCGCCCGGTCGGCTCGGACAGCTTTGGGCGGGAATACGAGGCACCGCGCCCGTTCGATCAACAACCGGTTGAAATCTGGGCGGCGATTGATGCCTGCGCCGCGGCCTTTGCCATCACTGGTGATCGGGCGTGGGTGAACCCGGCGCGGCTGGCTTATGACTGGTTTGCCGGGGCCAACGATCGCGGTCTGGCGCTGGGCGATCCGGTCAGCGGAACCTGCCACGATGGGCTTAACCCGCGCGGGCTCAACCTCAACGAAGGCGCCGAATCAGTGCTGGCCTATCAGTTGGCGACTTGCGCGATCCGCGCGTTGCTGGCGCAGGTGGGCTAAATAGAGGGGGGAGAAGCGTGGTCGAACTGGTTCATCACGATCTGCGGTTGAAAGCCGATCCATCGCGGGTGGTGATCCGCCCGTTCCATCTGGCCTGGCAGGCGTCCGGGCCCGATCTGGACCGGGTGCACAAACTGACGCGCGAGATCCTCGCGCTCGATCCGCGCACGGTTCGGGCTGAACTGGGCGTGGTGCTGGGCGATTTCGAAGGGCGGCACTGGCAGATCGAAAAGGTCTTTGATGAACGCTTCGCCGAAATTGAGCCCAAGCTGGGGCTGAACGGCCTGGCCGTAAAACGCGAAACCCGCCGCCTGATCGGGGCCTATTTCTGCCACGAATACAGCTATGCCGCCGCCGCATTGATGAACCCCAGCGTGGTCCGCCATCCCGATCAGTCTGGCCTGCCCGAAGGATCGGTGCGGATCCTGCTTTCGCTGCGCGCGGTTGGCGAAGGCCACATTTCGACCATCGCCTTTCGTGAAGGGATCGTTTCCGAAGGCCGCAATCTGGCGCTGCTGGCCCAGCCGCCTTTTGCGACGGCAGCGATGCTGGGCAAACACCGCGCAGACAAGCCAGCCGATACGCTGTCGCTTTACCGCCACCGCGAAGCGACGATTTCCGGCACAGTGATTTTTCCGATTACCGAGGCGCAGCGCAACGGCCTCGAAGACTTGCGGCTGGTCGAATTTGTGCGGGACAGCGGCAAAAGCGAATGGATCGGCACGTACACCGCCTACAGTGGCCGCAGCATTCGGTCTGAACTGCTGCGGACCCGCGATTTCCAGGATTTCACGCTGTCGCCGATTCAGGGCAACGCCGGGCACAACAAGGGCATGGCGCTGTTCCCGCGCAAAGTGAACGGACAGTTCTTGATGATCGGGCGGCAGGACGGCAAAAACCTGTACCTGCTGCGCTCGGCGAAGATCGATCAATGGAGCGGGGGCGAACTGCTGCTCGAACCCAAATACCCGTGGGAACTGGTCCAGATCGGCAACTGCGGTGCGCCGATTGAACTTGACGAGGGCTGGCTGGTGCTGACCCACGGGGTTGGCGCGATGCGCAAATACGCGATCGGCGCCGTACTGCTCGACAAATCCGACCCCGCAAAAGTGCTCGCCCGTACCCCTCATCCGATCCTGTCCGCCGCCGACGAAGACCGCGAAGGCTATGTCCCCAACGTCGTCTATACCTGCGGCGCGATCCGGATCGGTGAAGACCTGTTCCTGCCCTACGGTGTCGCCGACAGCTCGGTCTGCTTTGCCTTCGTGGCGATCAAGGACATCCTCGCGGCGATGGTTTAAGCGGATCTCAGCTCCGTGCCCGGTTGGCCAGCAAGTGATCGACGACCGAGGGGTCGGCCAGTGTCGAAATGTCGCCCAGATTGGCAATGTCGTTCTCACCGATTTTGCGCAGGATCCGCCGCATGATTTTGCCCGAGCGGGTTTTGGGCAGGCCGGGGGCGAACTGGATTACATCGGGAGTGGCAATTGGGCCGATTTCGCGCCGGACCCATTGGATCAGCTCTTTGCGCAAGGCGTCATCGGGATCGACATTGGCGTTGCAGGTGACAAAGGCATAGATCCCCTGCCCTTTGATCTCGTGCGGCATTCCGACCACGGCAGCCTCGGCCACTGTGGGATGCGCTACCAGCGCGCTTTCAATCTCGGCGGTGCCCATCCGGTGACCCGATACGTTGATCACATCGTCGATCCGCCCGGTGATCCAGTAATAGCCGTCCGCATCGCGGCGGCAGCCATCGCCAGTGAAGTAGTATCCCGGAAAGGTGCTGAAATAGGTCTGGAAAAACCGTTCGTGATCGCCCCAGACGGTCCGCATCTGGCCCGGCCAGCTATCGGTGATGACCAGACAGCCATCGGTCGCGCCCTCTAGCAGCGTACCTTCGGTATCGAGCAGGGCCGGTCGGACACCAAAAAATGGCTTTGAGGCCGAGCCGGGCTTGAGCGGGGTCGCGCCGGGCAAGGGTGTGATCATCGCCGCGCCGGTTTCGGTCTGCCACCAGGTATCGACAATCGGGCAGCGCATCTCGCCGACCGTGCGGTAATACCATTCCCACGCTTCCGGGTTGATCGGCTCGCCCACGGACCCCAGCAGGCGCAGGCTGGTGCGGCTGGTTTTGGTTACCCAGTCGTCGCCCTCACGCATCAGCGCGCGCAAGGCGGTCGGGGCGCCATAGAAAATCTCGACCTGAAATTTGTCGACCACTTGCCAGAACCGGCTGGGATCGGGCCAGTTGGGCACGCCTTCGAACATCACCGTGGTCGCGCCGTTCATCAGTGGGCCGTAGACGACATAGCTGTGCCCGGTGACCCAGCCGACATCGGCGGCGCACCAATAGACTTCGCCCGCGCGGTAATCGAACACGTAGCGATGGGTCATCGCCGCCCAGGTCAGATAGCCCCCGGTGGTGTGCAGCACGCCCTTGGGCTGACCGGTGCTGCCCGAGGTGTAGAGGATGAACAGCGGGTCTTCGGCGCCCATTTCCTCGGGCGCGCACTCGGGCGAGACGGCTTCGCGCAATTTGTGCCACCAGTGGTCTCGGCCTTCGACAAAGCCGCTGTCGTTCCCGACATGGCGCACCACCAGCACGGCAGAGACCGACGGGCATTGTTCGAGCGCGGCATCGACGTTTGCCTTGAGCGGCACCAGCTTGCCCCCGCGCATGCCCGCGTCGGCGGTGATCACCAGGTTCGAATCGCAATCCTGAATCCGCCCCGCGAGCGCTTCGGGACTGAACCCGCCGAACACGATCGAATGGATCGCGCCGATCCGGGTGCAGGCGAGCATCGCCATCGCGGCCTCGGGGATCATCGGCAGGTAGATGGTGATCCGGTCGCCCTTGCCCGCACCAAGATCCTTGAGCGCATTGGCCATGCGGCACACTTCGCCGTGGAGCTCGCGGTAGGTCAGCTTGCGCTGCTGGCTGGCATCGTCGCCTTCCCAGAT
>JAYURW010000060.1:0-51603 GCA_043756025.1 Novosphingobium sp.
CCAGCCCGGATAGCGCTGATCCTCCGTATAAAAAGCCTCGAGTGCGGCCATGCTGTCAATCCCGCCGGTGATATTGGCATCGCGGCGCGCGGTGGCCTCCGCATGGAGCGAGGCCTGGATGGAGGCAAGCTCACCGGCGGCCGAGCCAAGGAATTCCTCCCTGCCCTGTCCGACAAAATTGGGCTTGGCGTCATCGCGCCACAGCCGGTCGCGGCGCAGGACCGAAACCTGGCCGCCCGCAGCATCGCGCCCGCCGATTTCCAGGATCAGCGGCACGCCCTTCTTGACCCAGCCCCAGCGCTTTTGCGTTGCCTTGCCAGCGCGCTTGTCGAGCAGCACGCGGATCGGTTCGCCCAGCGCCGACTGACCGGCGAGCGCTCGGCGCAGGTCCTCGCAATAGGCCAGCAGCGCCTCGTCGCCATCATCATCACGCAGCATCGGCAGGATAACGATCTGATGGGGTGCAATCGCGGGAGGAACGCGCAGGCCGTCATCATCGCCGTGGGTCATGATCACCCCGCCGATCAGCCGCGTTGAAACCCCCCAGCTGGTGGTGTGACACAGCGCTTGGCCACCGTCTTTGTCCTGATAGCGGATCCCGGCAGACTCGGCGAAACCGGTACCGAGGTAGTGGCTGGTCCCGGCCTGCAGCGCCTTGCCGTCCTGCATCATCGCCTCGATGCTGTAAGTCGCATCGGCGCCGGGGAAGCGCTCATTGGCGGGCTTTTCGCCCGCGAACACCGGCATCGCCAGCGGCCCTTCGGCAAACGCGCGGTATACTTCGAGCATCTGGAGCGTCTCGGCCATCGCGTCGGTCTTGTCGGCGTGGGCGGTGTGACCTTCCTGCCAAAGGAACTCGGTAGTGCGCAAGAACATCCGCGTACGCATTTCCCAGCGCACGACGTTGGCCCACTGGTTTGTCAGCAGCGGCAGATCGCGCCACGATTGCACCCAGCGCGCCATCGCCTCGCCGATCACGGTTTCCGATGTTGGCCGGACGATCAGCGGCTCTTCCAGCTTGGCGGCAGGATCGGGGATTAGCCCGCCCTTGCCGTCCTGGATCAGGCGGTGATGGGTGACGACCGCCATTTCCTTGGCGAACCCTTCAACGTGTTCGGCCTCTTTGGCGAAATAGCTCAGCGGGATGAACAGCGGAAAATAGCAGTTATCGACGCCCGCCGCCTTGATCCGCGCGTCCATCAATTTTTGAATGCGTTCCCAGATCCCGTAACCCCACGGGCGGATCACCATGCAGCCGCGCACACCGCTTTCTTCGGCCATTTCTGCCTCAGAGATGACCTCCTGATACCAGGCGGCGAAGTCTGCGGAACGGGTGACGGAAAGTGCGTGTTTCATGCGGCGGCGGGTTAGCCGCTTGGGCCTTCAGGCACAAGGCTTGTGCTTGCGCAAATCCGTGTTAAATCGGCTGGCATGGTGGGGATTTCAAGCAAGTTCAGAACGATGGCCGTATGCGCCGCGATGGCCGCTGTCGCGCTCATTCCATTGGCGGCGGCGGGTCAAACTCGTCCGGGGACGCCTAGCTCAACTGCTGGCCCGGCAACGACGGCCCCTAGCCCCACGACTTCAGGTTCAACTTCGACGTCAACGTCAACCACGATCAAGATCAATCCGCGCTCGGTGATCAAGACGGTCGGTTCGATCTTCAAGTCCAAGCCGAAACCAACCCCGACGCCAACGGCTACTCCCACGCCTGTCCCAATTATCACACCAACGCCGACAGCAACGCCGACCAGAACACCGCGCCCACGGCCGACGGCAACCGCTGCGCCACGGCCGGTTAAAACGGCCGCGCCAGCGCCGCGGCCAAGGGTAAAGTCAATTGCAAAGCCTGCCGTCAGGCCGGTCGCGACCCCCACTGCAGAGCCAACATTTGTTGCTGCGCCGAAGCCGGTTCCGCAGGTCACAGCAGTCACTGCGCCTTTGCCGGTACCGGCGAAAGACTATGGCTATCTTGGCTGGATCGCCGCGATGCTGGCCGGTCTATCGGCGAGCGGCTTTGCGCTGAAGCAGTGGTTCTATCCAAAGCTGAAGCTGAACTGTGAGATTGAGACGGGCGAAAGCAGTCTTGTCGCTTCTTCCTCTCCGTCCGTCACATCACCCGAACTTACATTTACAATCCAGATCGAAACTGGCGAGGCTAACGCCCCGGCCGGGCTGTTGGCTCTGGCGACAGGAGAACGAGCATGATCCAGCCAGGCCAAGTCGAACTTTCGGCTTTGATTCCGCCAGAAACGTTTGACGCCGCCGCTGAGCAAGCCGCTGCAGAGCTGGGTGAACAGGGCGGCGGGCGGCTGCAAAAGGCGATGAACGGCCTAGCCGGTCAACGGATCGCGGCAGCCATGGCCGAGAAACTCAAGCAGATGGATCTGCTGCCGATGTTTATCCAAAGCTGGGGCAAATCACCTGATATCGAAGCAGAAGCCAAGGCCAGTGAAGCCAGCGATGAACCGCGCTTTATCCGCTTGGGAAAGCTTGAACAGGATCTGGATCTCTATCCGATCATGGGCATTTCGGGCTTTGGCATCTCAGCCAGCCCGATCAAATTTTCGCTGACGTTAAAAGCCGAATTTGAAGCAGTCGAGGTTGGGCTCGAGAAGGCCTATGTCGTGCAGATTGGCGGCGGGCTGTGCCGATTAGCAGCAGTACTTAAGCTGGGCCAATTTGCCTTTCCGACCGGGCTTGATCCAGTCGAATACCAGGTCGGTAAAGGCCGCAAGTTCGACAAACCCGGCGTGCCGCTTTTGCCAAACAGGCCACGCGCAAAAGCTTAGTCTTTCGCCAGTTTGTCCAGCTTGGCCTGCATTTCGGCCATCTGCTTGCGCAGCGCGGCAATCTCGTCTTCCTTACCCTTACCTGCCCCGGCGCCTTTGTCGTCGGTCAGGCTGGGGACGAAAGCTGAAGCAGCCGCTTTGAAGATCGCCAGGTTTTGCTGCGCCAGTTTGGCCAACGGATTTCCTGCCAGACTTGCCTCAAACGCTTCGCGCAGTTTGGACTGGTTAGCGCGGAATTGGTCCATACTGGCTTCGAGGTAATGCGGCACCAACCCCTGCATCGAATTGCCATACATCGAGATTAGTTGGCGCAGAAAGTTGACCGGCAGCATCTGTTCGCCGCGCACGGTTTCTTCTTCCATGATAATCTGGGTCAAGATCTGGTGCGTGATATCGGTCCCGGCCTTGGCATCCAGCACCTGAAAATCCACGCCTTCGCGGGTCATCTTAGCCAGATGATCAAGCGTGATGTAGCTGGACGATTTGGTGTTGTAGAGCCGCCGGTTGGCGTACTTCTTGATGACAACGGTTTCGCCTTTGGCGTCGCTCATGGCTGGGCTCCTGCTGGGGCTATGTCCCCTTGACGTAACGTTAGCACTTGCAGCAACGGCAATGCAACAATTCGATGCTGCGCAGCATCACCGCGGAAACCGGTGGCCGAGCGAGGTTAGCAGTTCATATTGGGACAGCCCCGACATCGCCGATGCTTCGGGTAACCCGTATTCCGCCGCTACCCAGTCACCCTCAGCCAGTTGCGGTGCAGCAGACAAATCGATCACGGTCATATCCATTGAGATCCGCCCAAGGACCGGCAGCCGCGCTTCCCCGGCCAGCATCGCGCCTTTGCCCGACCAGCAGCGCAGATAGCCATCGGCATACCCCAGACTGACAACGCCGACCCGCAGCGCAGTTGGCGCGGTAAAGCTGGCGTTGTAGCCGATGCTGGCGCCTGCGGCGACCTGCCGGACCTGGATGATCGCCGCTTCGGGCCGGGCGACCTGCCGGACCAATTCGGCTAATCCGGCGCAGGGCACCCCGCCATACAGCGCGAGGCCGGGCCGGGTTAGATCGCCGTGATAATCTGGCCCTAGTGCAATCCCGGCGCTGTTGGCCAAACTGGCCCGGGCGTGCGGGACAAAGCTGCGCACTTCATCCCAGCGCCGTCGTTGCAGTTCGTTCTGCGGGCTGTCTTCGTCGGCAGAGGCAAGGTGCGAGTGGAGCACATCGATTTGCAGCCCCTGCACAGCGGGATCGCCGAGCTCGGTCATGGCCACGCCGAGCCGGTTGATCCCGGTATCGACCATCACGTCACACGGTCCGCCCCCGGCATCGTGCCACAGCTGCGCTTGATGCAGCGAATTGATCACCGGACGCACGCCCGTGGTGCGGGCATAGGCGGCGTCTGCGGCGTTCAGCGGTCCGTGCAACACCCCGATACTGGCCGCCGGGACCAGATCCAGCAGCGGCGCAGTCTCGCTCATATGCGCAACGAAAAAGTCAGCGCATCCGGCCTCGGCCAGCGCCAGCGTTACGCGCGCCGCACCCAGCCCATAGCCATCGGCCTTGACCGCCGCCCCGGCCCGGGCGGTACCCGAAAGCCGGTCCAGCGCGCGCCAGTTGTGGGCCAGCGCCTCCCGGTCGAGCGTCAGCCGCAGCGGTGAGGATGGTGGCTCAGTTGGCATTATCACCGGGAGTGTCACCGGCAGTGTCACCGAAATCGCGGGCCTTGCCATTCGGCAGTCCCCACAGCGCAACCAGAAAAGCCATCAGTACCACCACCCAGGTGTACCATAGCCCGGAAAAAGGGTTGCCGGTTTTGGCGATGATATAGGCCGCGATAAACGGTAGGAACCCGCCGAAATAGCCGGTCCCGATGTGATAAGGGATCGACATCGAGCTATAGCGGACCCGCGGCGGGAACATCTCTGCCAGCAGCGCCGCCACCGGGCCATAGGTAGCGCCCGATAGCGCCATCAGCACCAGCAGCGCGGCAAGGATTTGCAGCGACTGGCCCAGCGTAGGCTTGATCTTGTCCTGATTGAACACTTTCGCGCCGGCCAGTCCCTCAATCTGAACCTTGCGCGCTTTGGCGTCTTTCCAGTCAAGCGCCGTAACCGGGATCACAGTGTCACCGTGGCTGAATTGCAGCGCTGGCGCGCTTTTCAGTGTGTAGCCGATCCCGGCAGCGGACAGATCACCCATCAGTTTGCCGCAGTCGCTGTCCTGAACCGGCGCAAACGGGCTGAAATTGCAGTCTGGCCCAGCAATGGACCATTCCTTGGCCCCGCCAGCAGGCTGAACCGCGTTGCCCAGCAGCCAATAAGTCGGGAACAGCAACAGCAGCGTCAGCGCATAGCCGATCACGATTGGTTTTTTGCGCCCGATCCGGTCTGACAGGTGCCCGAAGTAAAGGTAAAACCCCATCCCGATCAGCGCGGCCAGTCCGACCAGAATTTCCGCCGTGGTATCCTCAACCCGCATCGTCGTCTTGATAAAGCTGAGGCCAGAAAACATTGCGGTGTACCAGATTACCGTCAGCCCGGCTGCGACCCCGAACAGGGCGATCAAAATCCGCTTTTTGTTGCCGGGATAGGTAAAGCTCTCGATGAACGGATTTCCGGCCAGCTCGCCCTCTTCCTTCATGGCCTGGAATACCGGGCTTTCTGATAGTTTGAAGCGCATCCACAGCGATATCGCCAGCAGCAGGATCGACAGCAGAAACGGCACCCGCCAGCCCCACGCGGCCCAAGTTTCCGGGCTCATAACCGACTTGCAGCCCAGCACCACAATCAAGCTGAGCACAAATCCTCCGACCACGCTGGCCTGGATGTAGCTGGTGAAATAGCCGCGCTTTTCATAGGGCGAATGCTCCGCGACATAGATCGCTGCGCCGCCATATTCTCCGCCCAGCGCCAGCCCTTGCAGGATCCGCAGCAGGATCACGATGGCCGGGGCCCACCAGCCGATGCTCGCCGCCGAAGGGATCAGGCCAACCCCGGCAGTGGCAATGCCCATCAACGTAACCGTGACAAGGAACGTGTATTTACGCCCCAGCTTGTCGCCCAGATAGCCAAACAGCACCGCACCGAGCGGGCGGAACCCGAACCCGACTGCGAACACCAGCCAGAACAGCAGCATTTCCAGTGTCGCATTGCCGGTTGGGAAAAAGGTCTTGGAGAGGATCGCGCCGAGCGTGCCGTAGATGAAGAAATCGTACCATTCGAACACTGTCCCGGCGGAACTGGCGGCGATCACCAGCCGCATCTCTTTCGCGCTGGGGGCTACTGCCGGATGACGGGCCGCTTCGCTGCTCATGGTCGGATTCTCCCCAGTGGTCTTGGCATCGCTCTAACCAAGCCGCACGGCTTAGGGAAGCGCGGCCAATGCAGCCTTCCACGATAGCAGGATCGCGCCGTGGCGGGCGGGATAAGACCGGGCCGCTGCAATGGCTTCCAGGCCCGGCCAGTTGGGTGCGGGGGTTGCGCCATTGGCCAACCATTCCTCGATTTCGCAGAGCGCCGCGGCGATATCCGCGCGATTTTTGCCCTGCGCCGATTGCGCAAACAGCGCCGCCGCGGCTTGCCCGATTGCGCAGGCGTGGGCCTTTACACCCAACCGTTCAATTCGGCCCTCGTTGTCCAGCGCCACGCCCAGTTCGACCGTCGAACCGCAAACCGGCGCGCGGGCACAGGCGCGCAATGGCAAATCTTCGTTAAGTGGAAAGTCGGCCAGCCGGACCGCCAGCCCCAGCACTTCAGCCGTGTAGAGCGCCGCAGCGCTGCTCACTTGCCGGATAGCTTGGTCTTGACAGCTTCGGTGCCAAGCCGTTTTGCTTCAGACTTCAGCGCATCTTTGCGGCGTTCTGAAATCATCGTCACGAGGTATTCGCTGCCAGCGTTGACGAAGGGATAGGACCGCGAAAACTTGATCCAGTCCGGGCGTCCGCCTGCGCCCCAAATGGTGTCATAGCCCAGCACCAGCACCGAAAACGCCATGACCACGATCACCATGCCTTTGACCGCACCGAACCCAAAACCAAGCAACCGATCAATCGGGCCGAGCACTGAGTTGCGACTCGCCTCACCCAGCTTGTTGGAAAGCAATTTGACGATCGCATAGGGGATCAGCAGTAGCATCGCGAACGCCAACACCGCCGCGCCGCTGCCCGTGCCGACATAAGGGCCGAGCGCGGTGGTCAGCGGTGTGTGGAGGTTGTGGATTGCAACCAGCGCCAGCACCCATGCGGCCAGTGCGAACACTTCCTGCACGAACCCGCGCATGAACCCGGTGATCGCGCCGAGGCCCAGCATGATCAAAACTGCAATGTCAAAACCCGTCATAGATCGTGGATTTAGGCCCCGCCCATGATCCGGTCAACGAGATTTGGTAATAGTGATAACGCAGTGAAGCGCGATCCCTCGACTTTGCTGGCCGCCTCGCTCGGTCCAAAGGCGCTGCCGAAGCCCAGCTTGGCCGCTTCGCGTAGCCGAATAGCCGAATGCGCGACCGGGCGGATTTCTCCCGCCAGTGACACTTCGCCGAACCAGACGGCATCGCCCGGCAGTGGCTTATCGGCCAATGCCGAGACCAGCGCGGCGGCCACTGCAAGGTCAGCGGCGGGATCGACCAGCCGGTATCCGCCTGCAACATTAAGGTAAACCTCGGCAGAGGAGAAGTTCAGCCCGCAGCGCGCCTCGAGCACCGCCAACAGCATCGCCATCCGGCCCGAGTCCCACCCGACCACGGCGCGGCGCGGGGTGGCGCCGCTGGCGAGCCGGACGATCAGTGCCTGCACTTCGATCAGCACCGGACGGGTGCCTTCGATCGCCGGAAACACGGCGCTGCCCGCCACGGGGTTTTCGCGGCCCGAGAGGAACAGCAGCGAGGGATTGCCAACCTCTGCCAGCCCAGCCCCTTCCATTGCGAAGACGCCGATTTCATCGACTGGGCCGAAGCGGTTTTTGAGGCAGCGCAGGATCCGGTACTGGTGGCTGCGCTCACCCTCAAAACTCATCACCACATCGACCATGTGTTCCAGCACGCGCGGCCCCGCGATGCTGCCGTCCTTGGTGACGTGGCCAACCAGAAACAGCGCGACGCCGTTTTCCTTAGCATAGCGGATCAATTCGAACGCCGAAGCACGAACCTGGCTGACTGTGCCCGGCGCGCCTTCGATTTGGTCGGAATGCATGGTCTGGATCGAATCGATCACCAGCAGATCGGGCGGGTCCATCCCCGCCAGCGATGTCAGAATATCGCGCACCGATGTTGCCGCTGCCAGCGCAATCGGCGCTTTGGCAAGGCCCAAGCGGTCAGCCCGCAGCCGTACTTGCCCAGCCGCTTCCTCGCCACTGATGTAAACTGCGCTGCCGCCGTTCAGCCCGACTTTGGCCGCCGCTTGCAACAGCAAAGTCGATTTGCCGATCCCCGGATCACCGCCCATCAACACCGCTGAGCCTGGCACCATTCCGCCGCCCAGTGCGCGGTCAAATTCGGCCAGACCGGTTGTGCGCCGTTTCAGAACCTGTCCGGGGGCATCCAGCGCCTCAAACGCAATGGCCCGCCCGCCGCTGGAAAGGTCATGCTTGGCCGAAAACACCGTAGCGGGCGCTTCCTCGGCCAGCGTATTCCACTCTCCGCAATCGGGACACTGCCCCTGCCAGCGAAAGCTGACACCGCCGCAGGATTGGCAAATATATCGGCGTTTGGGTTTGGCCATCGCCATTTGATAAACAGAACGAAGCAGGAACGCAAGGCCTCCAAGTATTTGCCCTAAGGATGCCCGGTAAGCTGGCATTCACCGCGTTCTGCCACTATCCCAGCACCATGCGCCAAAAAGAACTCCGCATTGCTCTGGTTTGTTACGGCGGGGTCAGCCTTGCCGTCTATATGCACGGGGTCACCAAAGAGTTGTGGAAGCTGGCCCGGGCCAGTCGCGCGTTCCATGGCGGGGCTTCTGCGGAAGGCGGGACCGAGGCGGTCTACGCCAAGCTGCTCGAACGGATCGAGCGTCATTTCAAACTGCGGCTGCGGGTGCTGCCCGATATTGTTGCCGGGGCCAGCGCGGGCGGGATCAATGGGGTGTTTCTGGCCCAAGCGATCCATTCTGGGCAAAGCCTTGAGCCGTTGACCGCCCTGTGGCTGGAGCGGGCCGATGTGGACGTTCTGCTCGATCCCGATGCCCGGCCCGGATCGCGCGCCGCCAAATTCTGGGCGATGCCGATTGTCTATTGGTTGCTCAAACGCCCCGGCAATGTCGTCTCCGCCAGTGTCGCCCGCGAAACCCGGCACGAGGTGCGGACCAAGCTATCGCGGCTGATCCGCTCGCGCTGGTTTGAGCCACCGTTTGGCGGGCTCGGCTTTTCGCGGCTGCTGGGTGAAGCGCTGGCGGCGATGAAAGAAGGCGGTGCCGATGCGCCGCTGCTGCCGCCCGGACATCCGATAGACCTGTTCGTTACCGCAACCGATTTCAAAGGCCATGCTGAAGTGCTGCGGTTGCACAGCCCCGAAGTGATCGAAGAAAGCGAACACCGCCTCTCAATCGGCTTCCGCTCGCCCACTCCGGTTGGTCCCGGCGAGGCTTTGGCGGCGCCGATTGAGCTGGTCATGGCGGCCCGCGCGACGGCCAGCTTTCCCGGTGCCTTTCCGCCGCTGCAATTGGCCGAGATTGACGCATTGGCCCGCGAACACGGCGATCCCTGGCTCAGCCGGACGGCTTTTGTTGAGCGGATCATGCCCGAACACAGCCACCGCGGCGATGCCGATGCGGTGGCGCTGATCGATGGATCGGTGCTGGTCAATGCGCCTTTTGCCGAAGCGATGAGCGTGCTGCGCGATCGCCCGGCCCAACGCGAGGTTGACCGCCGGTTTGTCTATATCGATCCGCATCCGGACGAGATTGGCGGCCAGCGCCATGCCGATCCGCGCGCGCCGGGGTTTTTCCCGGTGATTTTTGGCTCGCTCTCCTCGATCCCGCGCGAACAGCCGGTGCGCGACAATCTGGAAGAAATCGCCCGCCAGTCGCGCCAACTGACCGGGCTGAAAGCGATAGTCGATTCGCTGCGGCCCGAAGTCGAGGAAGAAGTCGAGCAGCTGTTTGGCCGGACGCTGTTCTTTGAACGGCCCAACGTCAAACGGTTGACCAGCTGGCGCAACAAGGCCCAGCAAAAGGCTGCCGAGCGCGCCGGTTTCGCGTTTCAGGCCTATGGCCAGGTCAAGTTTGCCGGGATCATCCAGAGCCTGGCCGAAACGATCCTGCGCGCCGCGCCCGAATTGATGTTGCCCAACGCTGATCCGGTTGCGGACCGGCTCCACGCTTGGCTCGCCACCCACGGCCTCGATCACATTACCGCGATGCGTGGCGGAGCCAGCAAAGACGCAATTGCGTTCTTCCGCGACCACGATCTGGGGTTCCGGATTCGCCGTCTGCGCCTGCTCAACCGCCGCTTGTCAGAGGAATGGAGCGACATTGATGTCGCTGCACCCGAAGCGCGCGAACAGGCCCGTACTGCGGTATTCAAAATGCTGGCGCTCTATTTCGAGCGCGAGGCCAGCGGCGCTTTGGGCGATGATTTCAAAACCATCGCCCGGCAGGTTGATCACGATCCGGGTCTGGTGCTCGATGCGATTGCCCAGCGCCGCCAATTGGCCGCAACCGATCTGGTCGTCGATGCGCTGCTGGTTGAATGCTTGGCCGCGCTGCCCAAGGAGCTTCGCCGCCGGATCCTGCTGACCTATCTGGGCTTTCCGTTTTACGACACGGTCACCCTGCCGCTGCTGCGCGGCGAAGGTATGACCGAGTTTGAACCCGCCAAAGTTGACCGAATTTCGCCCGACGATTGCAATTCGATCCGTGGCGGCGGCGCCAGCGAAGTGCTGAAAGGCACCGAATTCTATAACTTCGGCGCGTTTTTCAGCCGGGCCTACCGTGAGAATGACTACCTGTGGGGCCGCCTGCATGGGGCCGAACGGATGATCGACCTGATCGCCTCGGCCCTGCCCGCCGGAATGATCGTCGATTCGGTGGAACTTGCGGCGTTGAAGCGCGAGGCGTTTCTGGCGGTGCTGGATGAGGAAGAGCCGCGATTGCAAGCCGATCCCGGACTGGTGCCGGGGGTGCGGGCGGAGGTGTTGGGGGGATAGGGAGCTACCCCTCCGTCATCGCTGCGCGAATGCCACCTCCCCATCGTCCTTCGACACGCTCAGGATCGATGGGGAGAAACCAATGTGTTGTTGGATATCCCCATCGACTCGCGATGGGGAGGTGGCAGTTCCAAAGGAACTGACGGAGGGGCCGCTCAGCTAAGCCCCGAACGCATCCTTGATCCGGTCAAAGAAGCCCTTTGACTGCGGCGTTTCGTCCCCCGTCTCGGTTTCCTGCAATTCGCGCAGCAGTTCCTTTTGGCGGCTGGAAAGCTTGGTTGGGGTTTCCACCATGATCTCGATCACCAGATCTCCGCGCCCGCGCCCCTGCAGCACCGGCATTCCCTCGCCGCGTTTGCGCAGCTGCTTGGCCGATTGAATTCCGGCCGGGATTTCAATCTTGATGTGCTTGCCATCAAGCCCCGGAATCTCGATTTCACCGCCCAGCGCAGCCGTGGTGAACGTGATCGGCACACGGGTGACCAACGTGGTTCCCTCGCGCTCAAATACCCCGTGGCGGCGGATGTGGATGAAAATGTACAGATCGCCGGCCGGGGAGCCGAACGGCCCGGCCTCGCCTTTGCCGGCAAGCCGGATCCGGGTGCCGGTGTCGACGCCGGGGGGGATCGTGACGTCGAGCTTTTGCGGCGTATCAACCCGGCCCTCGCCCCGGCAAGACCGGCACGGTTTTTCGATCACTTCGCCGCGGCCATGGCAGGTTGGGCAGGTCCGCTCGACCATGAAGAAGCCCTGCTGCGCGCGCACCTGACCATGCCCGCCGCACAGATTGCAGCGGCGGGTGCCGGTGCCGGGCTCTGCGCCCGAACCGGCGCAGGGATCGCATTTGGTCGATACTTCGATTTCGATCTCGGCCTGCTTGCCGTGGAAGGCATCGTCGAGACTGATTTCCAGATCATAACGCAGATCGGCGCCGCGCCGGGCTTGCTGACGCCCACCGCCACCGAAGGCTGAACCGAAGATCGTCTCAAAGATGTCGCCGATATCGGAAAAGCCAGCGCCCGATCCACCGCCGCCGCCGCCGCTCATACCCTGCTTGAAAGCGTCGTGGCCGAACCGGTCATAGGCGGCGCGTTTCTGCGGGTCTTTCAGGCAATCATAGGCTTCGCTGATCGCTTTGAACCGGGCTTCCGCCGCATCATCGCCAGGATTTTTGTCCGGATGCCAGCGCATCGCCAGCTTGCGGTAAGACGATTTGATCACGGCATCGTTTGCGCCGCGCTCAATCTCGAGCAGTTCGTAATAGTCGGTTTCGACAGACATGGTCGCCCCCCAGAAAGCAGACCTGCCGCCGTGCTATGCGCAGCGGCGGCAAGCCCGATCCAATGCCTGCTTAACCCTTGTTCTCGTCGACTTCGGAGAACTCGGCATCGACCACGTCTTCGGCGCTTTCGGCCGCAGCCGCAGCACCCGGTGAAGCCTGGTCGGCCTGTTCCTTTTCGTAGATCACCTGGCCCATTTTCATGGCCTTTTCGGTGAGCGCCTGAGTTTTAGCGGTCATTTCATCGGCGTCGCCGCTTTCGATTGCGGTCTTGGCCTCGGCGATGGCGGCTTCGATTTCCGATTTGAGATCGGCGTCAAGCTTGTCGCCATGTTCGGCCAGTTGCTGTTCGGTGGCGTGGACCAGGCTATCGGCGTTGTTTTTCGCCTCGGCTTCAGCGCGCCGTTTTTTGTCTTCGTCGGCAAACTTTTCGGCGTCTTTGACCATCTGATCGATGTCGGCATCGGACAGACCGCCCGAAGCCTGGATCTTGATCTGCTGCTCCTTGCCGGTGCCCTTGTCCTTGGCGTGGACATTGACGATCCCGTTGGCGTCGATGTCAAAAGTGACTTCGATCTGCGGAACCCCGCGGCGGGCCGCCGGAATGCCAACCAGATCGAACTGGCCCAGCATCTTGTTGTCGGCGGCCATTTCGCGCTCGCCCTGGAACACCCGGATCGTCACCGCCTGCTGATTGTCCTCGGCAGTCGAATAGACCTGGCTCTTCTTGGTCGGGATCGTGGTGTTCCGATCAATCATCCGGGTGAACACGCCGCCCAGCGTTTCGATGCCCAGCGAAAGCGGGGTCACGTCGAGTAGCAGCACATCCTTGACGTCGCCCTGCAGCACGCCAGCCTGAATGGCAGCGCCCATCGCAACGACTTCATCAGGGTTGACCCCGGTGTGCGGTTCCTTGCCGAAAAATTCCTTCACCACTTCACGCACGCGCGGCATCCGGGTCATCCCGCCAACCAGCACGACATCGTCGATGTCCGCAGCCTTGAGGCCCGCATCGGCCAGCGCCTTTTTCATCGGCTCTTTGGTGCGCTCGATCAGGCCCGCGACCATCTTTTCGAGGTCAGCGCGGGTGATCGTTTCGACCAGATGCAGCGGCGTAGTGGCGCCGCCTTCCATCCGGGCGGTGATGAACGGCAGGTTGATTTCGGTCGTCGCGGTGCTCGACAGTTCGATCTTGGCCTTTTCCGCAGCTTCCTTCAGCCGTTGCAGCGCAAGCTTGTCAGTCCGGAGGTCCATGCCCTCCTTTTTCTTGAACTGCTCGGCGAGGTATTCGACGACGACATTGTCAAAATCTTCGCCGCCCAAGAAGGTGTCGCCGTTGGTCGACTTCACTTCGAACACGCCATCGCCAATCTCGAGGATCGAAACGTCAAAGGTGCCGCCGCCAAGGTCATAAACCGCGATGGTTTTGCCGTCGTTTTTGTCGAGGCCGTAAGCCAGCGCCGCCGCAGTCGGTTCGTTGATGATCCGCAGCACTTCAAGGCCCGCAATCTGGCCGGCGTCTTTGGTCGCCTGACGCTGCGCGTCGTTGAAATAGGCCGGGACGGTGATTACCGCCTGCGTCACGGTTTCGCCAAGATAGGCCTCAGCGGTTTCCTTCATCTTCTGCAGGATGAACGCGCTGACCTGGCTGGGCGAATAATCTTCGCCGCCGGCCTTGACCCAGGCGTCGCCGTTCTTGCCCTTGACGATGGTATAGGGGACCAATTCGGTGTCCTTCTTGGTCACCGGATCGTCAAAGCGGCGGCCGATCAGGCGCTTCACCGCGAAAATCGTATTGTCACCGTTGGTCACGGCCTGGCGCTTGGCCGGCTGACCAATCAATCGCTCACCATCCTTGGTGAATGCGACGATCGAAGGCGTGGTGCGTGCGCCTTCGGAATTTTCGATAACCTTGGGCTTGCCGCCATCCATCACGGAAACGCAGCTGTTGGTCGTACCAAGGTCGATACCGATAACTTTAGCCATTTTAACCCCATCCTTAGGTCAGTTATTTGACGCTGCGTCTTTGGCCCCCCGCGGTTGCGGCAAGGCCGGTCGGCAGCTCTACAAAGGGCGATATAGGTGTGGTTTTGCTTGGCACAAGGGCAACGGGCGATTAGCGCTGCGCTGAAATAGCTCTGCAGCCGAAAGGACCTTTTCGTGATCGACGCCCGCCGCTTTACCCTGCCCTTGGCCGTTTCGTTTAGCCTTATTGCGCTCAGCGCTTGCGGTCAGCAGGCCAAGGAAGCCCAGCCTGCGGCGACGAGCGCGCCCGAAGCCAAGGATGGCGTTTCGGTAACCGGCGGCACTTTCGCGTTGCCGGTGGTGTCCGGCAATCCCGGCGCGGCTTATTTTGTACTCGACAACCAGAGCCCGAACACGATCTCGATCGCTGCGATTGCGATTGATGGCGTGGGCAAAACCGAGACGCACCAAACGATGAGTGCTGAAATGAAGCCACTTGACCGGCTCGACGCTGAACCCAAAATCGCAATGAAGTTTGAGCGCGGCGCGATGCACGTGATGGCGTTTGAAGTTGATGGCAAGCTCAAGGCTGGTGACACCACCGAAATGACCATCACTTTCACCGATGGAGACAAGATTTCAGCGCCGCTCAAGATCGAAGCGATCGGCGGCGCTGCCGCGCATGGCGAAGGCCACTGAGCGAGCCTGCTCTCACCTGCCCGGCCGGTGGATCGCGCCCGCTGACCTCCGGCGAAGTGGCGTTGGTCCGCTCGGTATTCGGCTCGGCGATCGCGTGCGAACGGGTGACAATCCGGCGCCAGCGCTGGTTCCCGCTCCAGCCGCGCCGGGTGACCATGGCACCGCTCGGCCACATCTACTTTCATCCTCAATCGGCCAGCTATTGCGACGATTTCAGCGCGGCGAACCTGCAGTTGCAGGGGCACTTCATTCACGAAATGGTCCATGTCTGGCAGGTTCAGCGCCGCGGCCTGTGGTACCTGATCCTGTGCCGCCCGTTTTCGCGCCGCTATGATTACAGCCTCAAGCCGGGTTGGCCGCTCGAACGTTATGGTATCGAGCAACAAGCCGAAATCGTCTGCCATGCCTTCCTGCTGCGCAATGGCGCGAAAGTGCCAGGGGTTGAGGGCAAACGGGCCTATGATGAGTTGGTCAAGTTTGAGGGCGCGCGATGAGCGAGTTTGAGTTTCTGTTCGTGCTGTTCTCACTGGTGATGGGGTTGTCGCTGGTCGAACTGCTGACCGGCCTTGGCCGCGCTTTGGAAGTAAAACTTCATCAAGGCCGGGCTGGCGCTGGACTGTCGTTCGGTTGGCTGACCCCCTTGCTGGCCGTGTTTGTAATCCTCGATCTGCTGTCGTTCTGGATGTTCGCGTGGGCGGTCCGCGATCTGGTCACCGTAACGCGGATATCGATGTTGGGCGTAGTCAGCTTCTCCAGCGCCTATTTCCTCGCTGCGCGCTTGGTCTTCCCCAGCGATCCCGAAGCTTTTCGCGATCTAGACGCGCATTACTGGCAAGTGCGCCGGACGATCTTTGCCATGCTGATGGCGATGGTTGCCCTCCAATGGGTCTTTCTGATGGCACACCCAGCGCTGTTGCCGATGGCGACCAATCCGCTTTCGCTGGCCATGACGGCAGTGCTGCTGGGGTTGATGGCAGCAGCGATGTTCACTGCCGAGCGGCGCTGGTCAGCCGCAATCCTCGCCGCGCTGGTGGCCCGGTACCTGCTGATTTACATTATTTAGACAAGCACAGCCAACGAATGCACCCGGCGAGGACAACAGCCGAGCGCGCGCTCGATCAATCGCCCTTCTTGGCCACCGCCACCATCGCCGGGCGCAGCAGGCGCTCTTTGATCATATAGCCGGCCTGCAATTCCTGCAGCACGGTTCCCGGTTCGGCATCGGCGCTAGGCACTTCGAGCATGGCCTGATGCTGATTGGGATCAAGCGGCATTCCGACGGCTGCGATGCGGGTGATGCCGTTGAGGCTGAACACCTTGTCCAGCTCCCGCGAGGTCGCTTCAATCCCAGCGACCAGTGCGTTCATCTTTTCGTCTTCGCGCAGTTCCTGAGGAATCGCGTCCAAGGCGCGGGAAAGGTTATCTGCCACGCTCAGCATATCGCGGGCAAAACCGGTTGCGGCATAGGCGCGGCTATCCGCGATGTCCTTTTCCATCCGGCGGCGGACGTTCTGCGTTTCAGCCTTGGCGTAAAGCACGTCCTGTTTGGCCGCGTCGAGGTCTTCGCGCAGCCGGGTCAGCGCATCGCCAAGGGTGTCGGTTTCCTGTTCCAGAAGTTCTTCGGGCACACCGGCCAGTTCAGCTGCGACCGCGGGGTCTGCCTGCGGATTTGTATCGTCGCTCATGTCAGTAAAAACCTGTCTATCCGATCAATTTGCCCAATGATTGGGCCGTGAAATCCACCATGGGGACTAGCCGGGCATAATTCAACCGGGTCGGGCCGATTACGCCGACCACGCCAACCACTCTTCCCTCGCGATCGCGGTAGGGCGAAGCGATCACGGAGGAGCCGGAAAGCGCGAACAGCCGGTTCTCCGCCCCGATGAAAATACGCGTCGCTTCGGCCAACCGCGCTGAATCAAGCAACTCGGCCACCGACTGCTTGTTTTCCAGATCGTCGAGCAATTGCCGGACCCGCTCGAGATCGCCCAGCGCGGTTTCATCGAGTAGGTTGGCGGCACCGCGCACGATCAGCACCGGACGGCGGAGCGTATCCTCGCTCCACACCGCCAGTCCGCGCGTCACCAGATCGCGGCTGGCACTGTCGAGCGCCGATTTGCCCGAGGCGACATCCGCTTCAATCGCCGCCACTGCCTGCGCCAGCGTCCGCCCGCCCAGATGCGCCGAGATGAAATTCGAAGCCTGTTCCAGCGCGCCCGGCGGCAGCCCGGGTGGCAGCGCAAACACCCGGTTCTCAATCCCGCCATCAGCGCCGACCAGCACCGCCAGCGCCTGTTCGCTCGACAGCGGCACCAGTTGCAGTTGCGCCAGCAGCGGCTCGCGCCGTGGGACCATCACCACGCCGGCGCAGGCCGAAAGGTCAGACAGCACCGCACTAGCCGCCGCCAGCGCCGCCTCAATCGGGCCGGGCTGACTGACTTCTCGCTCAATCGCGGCGCGTTCTTGCGGGGTCGGCTCGGCCACCTGCATCATCCCGTCAACGAACAGCCGCAGGCCCTGCTCGGTCGGCAGCCGCCCAGCGCTGGTGTGCGGCGCGGCCAGCAGGCCCAGCCCTTCCAGTTCGTGCAGCACTGAACGGATTGAGGCGGGCGAGAGGTTCAGTGAGCCAGAGCCTGCCAGTACTTTTGATCCGATTGCCTGCCCAGACGCCAGATAGCCTTCCACCACGAGCCGGAAAATCTCACGGGTGCGGGTGCTCAGTTCGGTGATCGGGAGGCTGGCCATTGCTTCCCTCTAACCACAGTTCGTCCGTTCTAAAAACCGTCTATGCCGCGCTTGCCGAAGTACTGCCCTTTCTTTCTCCCGCTCAGTCAGTAAGGACAGTCCTTCGACAGGCTCAGGACAGACGGTTTTGGGCGTTTATTGGAGAATACCATGCGACCTTCCGGCCGCGCACCCGACGAGATGCGCGTACTTGGCTTTGAGCCTCATTACACCAAGCACGCCGAAGGTTCGGTGCTGGTCAGTTTTGGCCATACCAAAGTGATTTGCACCGCCAGCGTTGAAGAACGCCTGCCGCCATGGCTGCGCGGCAAAGGCGAAGGCTGGGTTACGGCAGAATACTCCATGCTGCCCCGCGCCACGCACACCCGCGGATCGCGTGAAGCCGCCAAGGGCAAGCAAAGCGGGCGGACGCAGGAAATCCAGCGACTGATCGGTCGATCCTTGCGCGCGGTGACCGACCTCAAAAAGCTCGGCGAACGGCAGATCACGCTCGATTGCGATGTCATTCAGGCCGATGGCGGTACGCGGACTGCGGCCATTTCGGGGGCATGGGTGGCGCTGCGGATCGCGGTCGACAAACTGCTGGCGGCGGGCGCAATCACCGAAGACCCGCTGACCCGCAAGGTCGCGGCAGTCAGCTGCGGGATCTTCAAAGGCAATCCGGTGCTCGACCTTGATTACGATGAAGACAGCAACGCCGATGCCGATGCCAACTTCGTGCTGATCGAAGGCGGCCAGATCGCCGAGGTTCAGGCCACCGCCGAAGGCGCGACCTATGACGAAGAAGCCCTGCTGCGCTTGCTCCGCCTCGCCCGGATTGGCTGCGACGGGATCTTTGCGGCACAAGGGGCGGCAGTGGGGAAATGACCCGCCACCTAGGCTCAGAAACGCTGGTGATTGCGACCCACAACGCGGGCAAGCTCAAGGAAATCTCTGCGCTGCTAGCGCCTTATGGGCTGACCTGTATTTCAGCGGGAGCGCTGGGGCTGCCTGAGCCAGCGGAGAACGGTAAAACCTTCATCGAGAACGCCCTGATAAAGGCCCGCGCTGCTTCGGAAAGCTCGGGCCTGCCGGCCTTGGCTGATGACTCCGGGCTGTGCGTGAATGCGCTCAGCGGCCGGCCGGGGGTTTACACCGCCGACTGGGCCGAGCG
Source organism: Novosphingobium sp. (assembly GCA_043756025.1). Lineage (GTDB taxonomy): Bacteria > Pseudomonadota > Alphaproteobacteria > Sphingomonadales > Sphingomonadaceae > Novosphingobium. The sequence continues at coordinate 18,776 of JAYURW010000060.1, forward strand.
GCAGTGGTTCGAAGGTCCGGCTGGGCGCGATTGGTATTTGGCGATGGGCAAGGTTGAAGGCTTGCTGTGTGAGATTGGGCCCGATGTGGACCGCTCCGGGCACTTTTCCTGCGTTCTGGCGCTGGCTTGGCCCGATGGAGAAAGCGCGGTTTATGAGGGCAAAGTCGAAGGCAGCCTGACTTGGCCGCCGCGTGGGGCACTGGGCTTTGGTTATGATCCGGTGTTCGTGCCACACGGCAGCGCGCAGACCTTTGCCGAGATTGACCCGGCTGAAAAGCACAAGGTCAGCCACCGTGCTGCGGCGTTCGCGCTGTTGGTGGCGGAGCAATTTGGGGGCTAATCAGGGAACTCGCGCCCCGCGCATATTCCCCGCTGGGAAGTACCGGCACACCAAAATGTCGCGCCCGCCGCCTGTCGCCATGGCGCAGCCCAGCTGGGTCGTGGCTGGCCAGATCAGCTGGGTATAGTGCCCGACATCCTGCCATTGCCCGCTGGCCGAAACCGCCGGAAACACACCGGGACGAAAGTACTGCTTTTCGTTGATGAAAGAGCCGATCATCGCTTCGGGCGCGTAATAGCCGCTGGTCCCTGCCCATAGGTTTTCGCCTGCGCCGGACCGTTCCTTGGCGTGTTCAAACACCCCGCGCGCAGCCAACTCTTTGGCCCAGACCGAGGCCTGCGCGGCCAGCAACGGGCTCCAATTCAGCGGCGCAATCCCCATCCGGGCCCGTTCAGAGTTGTGAGCCGAAAGCAGGCGCGCGTCGAACGAGCCGGGGGCCTGCGCCTGTGCCGGCAAGGCCAGGGCGAACAGCAGGGCGAGCAGCAAACGGGTGATCTTCATTGGTCTTCCTTGACATTGCGCGGTTAAGCTAGCCTGAAGGCGGCATGGCCCGCGCGCTCTATATCCATTGGCCGTTCTGCCTCGCAAAGTGTCCCTATTGCGACTTCAACAGCCATGTTCGCGACAGCGTTGACCATGCCGCATGGCAGGCCGCGCTGCTTGCTGAAATGCGACACGAACACAGTGTTGCGGGCGGCGAAGCGCTTGATTCCATTTTCTTTGGCGGCGGCACTCCCAGCCTGATGCCGCCTGCATTGGTGGAGCGGCTGCTGGTGGAGGCCGAACGCCTGTGGGGCTTTGCCGAGGGGATCGAGATTACGCTGGAGGGTAACCCCTCATCCGTCGAAGCCGCCAATTATGCTGCTTTGGCCAGTGCCGGAATCAACCGCGTTTCGCTTGGGCTGCAATCGCTGGACGATGCGGCGCTGCAGTTCCTCGGACGGCTTCACAATGCCACCGAGGGGCTCAAGGCGCTTGAGGTTGCACAACAGCATTTCGCCCGCGTGTCGTTTGACCTGATTTATGCGCTGCCCGGCCAATCGGCTGAGCAGTGGGAGGCAGAGCTGGCCCGCGCTCTCGGATTTGGCACCGGCCACCTCTCGCTTTACCAACTGACGATCGAGCCGGGCACAAAGTTTGCGACCATGGTCCGGCAAAATGAGTTTACGCCGCTCGAAAACGATGCCGCTGCCGATCTGTTTGAACTAACCCGGACGATGACCGGCGCTGCTGGACTGCCGGCCTACGAGATCAGCAACCACGCCCGCCCCGGCGAAGAAAGCCGCCATAACCTGACCTATTGGCGCTATCACGACTATGCCGGGATTGGCCCCGGGGCGCATGGACGGCGCGGCGGCATGGCGACGGTGCGGCACAAAAAACCGGAGAATTGGCTGGCAGCCGTTGCGGCTAAAGGCGACGGGCTGTCAGAAGAGCGGGTGCTATCGTCCAACGAGCAGGCCAGCGAAGCGCTGCTGATGGGGCTGCGGTTGCGCGAGGGCGTGGACCTGGCGGACTTGGCGCAGCGCTTTGGGTTTCGCGCTGCGGATCTGGTCAATCAGGCCAAGGCCGATTTTTACACCAGCAAGGGTCTGGTTTGGCAGGACCATGGGCTGGTCGGCGTAACCGATGCCGGGATGCCGTTGCTCGATGGCCTACTGGGGGAACTGGTGGCTGAAGGATTGGTGAGCGCGTGACCCGCGCTGACGTCCTCGAGGCTTGGACCTGTCACCTGACCGATGGTCGTCGCCGCAGCCCGCATACGGTGCGGGCCTATAGCGCGACGGCGGCGCGGTTGCTCGATGCCTTGGGGGAACCGAACTGGCCTGCCCTCGCCCGGCTTGATGCCGCCGCGCTGCGCCAACAACTCGCCCATCGCCGCGCCGAGGGACTGAGCAACGCCAGCGCCGCGCGAGAATTGTCGGCGCTCAAGCAATTCATCGCCTTTGCCCGCGCGCAGTCCGGGATGCTCGATCCCTCCCCGCCCCGGATGCGCGGGCCGCGAGTCAAGAAAGGCCTGCCGCGCCCGGTGACGCCGGATGAGGCAGTCGGGCTTGCCCATGCGGTTGATGAGAATGCCGCAGAACCGTGGATCGGCGCACGCGACCGGGCGGTGCTGTTGCTGCTGTATGGTGCCGGGATGCGGATCGCCGAGGCGCTGTCGCTGAACGGCGGGGCCCTGCCACTGGGCGAGACGTTGATGGTCACTGGTAAAGGCGGCAAACAGCGCGTGGTGCCGATCCTGCCGTTGGTTCGTGATGCCGTGGCCGATTACGCCACCAAATGCCCCTGGCCCCTGAGCAAGAACGGCGCGCTGTTTCGCGGAGCCAAAGGTGGCCCGCTCTCCCAAGGCGTGGTGCAAAAAGCAGTGGCTCACGCCCGGACCGCGCTTGGCTTGCCGCCGAGCGCTACGCCCCACGCCCTGCGCCATTCGTTCGCAACGCATTTGCTCAGCGCCGGGGCGGATTTGCGTTCGCTGCAGGAATTGCTTGGCCATGCCAGTCTGGGCTCAACCCAGATCTATACAAAGGTCGATGCGGCGGTATTGCTGGATGCTTACCGCAATGCCCATCCGAGGGAGGCGTGCTAGCCGCGCGGTTTCCAGGTCAGGACGCGCCAGAGATAGGCAGCGAGGCCCAGTCCCAGCCCGCCAAACACGATCACATCCAGCACCACGCCCGATCCTTCAAGGAACTGGGCTAGAAACTGCCCGCCCTTGATCAGCGCCGCATTCCACACCGCCGCCCCGGCGAAAGTGAAGGCCAGAAACCGCCAGTGGCTCATATGAGTCAGGCCTGCGGGTAGCGAAATCATCGTCCGCAGGAAGGGTGAGAACCGCAGTCCGAACACGATCCATTGGCCATGCCGCTGGAAAAATGCCGTCGCGCGTTCGATGTCGGACCATTCCAGTGTCAACCAGCGGCCCCAGCGATCAACGAACGGTTGCAGGCGGCGATATCCCCATTTGTCGCCCGCGAGGAACCAGACATAGTTGCCAAGCGTCGATCCCGCCGTCCCGACCGCTAGCAGCGGCCAGAAACTCATCGTCCCGCGCGCGACCGCTACCCCGCCCAGCCCCATGATGACCTCGCTGGGGATCGGCGGGAACACGTTCTCGATTATCATCAGCGCAAAAATGCCGAGGTAGCCGCCTTGTTCGATCAGGCTTAGGATGAATTCGTTCACCGCTTGGCTGCGTGCAGCCGCGTCTCGATCGCATCCCAGATCCGCGCCGGAGTATTGGTGCCGTTGAACTTGTCGATTGCCATGATCCCGGTTGGCGAAGTGACGTTTATCTCGGTCAGCCACTTGCCGCCGATTACATCGATCCCGACAAACACCAGCCCCCGCGCTTTCAACTCTGGGCCCATAACAGCGCAGATTTCTTCTTCACGTGCGGTCAGAGTGGTGGCTTCGGCTGAGCCGCCTTGGGCGAGGTTTGAGCGGAATTCGCCCGCGCCGGGCCGGCGGTTGATTGCGCCCGCAATCTCGCCATCGATCAGCACGATCCGCTTGTCGCCTTCGCTGATTTCAGAAAGGAATGGCTGGAACATATGCGGTTCAACCCAGGCGTTATCGAACAGTTCGATCAGCGCACTCAGGTTCGAGCCATCGGCGGGGATCCGTACCACCGCTTTACCGCCGTTTCCGTGCAGCGGCTTCATCACCAGATCGCCGGGATGACGGGCATGGAACGCGCGGACATCCTCGATCCGCCGCGCAATAAGCGTCGGCGGCATGAACCGCGCATAGTCGAGCACGAAGACCTTTTCCGGAGCATTGCGGACGCTGGCCGGGTCGTTGACGACCAGCGTCTGGCCTTCCAGCCGCTCCAGCAAATGGGTCGCAGTGATGTAGCTGAGGTCAAACGGCGGATCCTGCCGCATCAGCACCACGTCGACATCTTTTACCAGATCGATACTGCGGAAGCCTGCGCGGGTGAAATGATCGCCGTGCGCGCGCTGCACCGTCACCGGCGCGGCCCATGCGGTCAGTCTGCCCGATTCATGGGCGAGCGACTGCACGCCATATTCAAACACCGAATACCCGCGCGCCTGGGCGGTTTCGATCAGGGCAAAGCTGGAATCCCCGGCAATGTTGATGCTTTCCAGCGGGTCCATCTGGACGGCTACACGAAGGGTCACAAAAAATTCCCGTCTACCCTGAGCTTGTCGAAGGGCCGTCCTGCCTTTCTGCGAGGGCGCGCAGAGAAAGTACGATGCTTCGACAAGCTCAGCACGGACGGTTCTGGTGGACTAGTGTTGCCAGACATTCGCCATGTGGCGCGGGAAGTGCCCCGGCGCAAGGAGCAGCACGTCGATCCGCTGCACATCGCCTGCTTTGGCATAACGGTGCGCCACCGCCTCGGCCGCCGAAGCGACCCGCCGCAGCCGGTATTCATCAATCGCAAAATCCAGATCGGCAGCAGAAGCGCGCCATTTGACCTCGACAAAGGCAACCACTTTGCCCCGCCGCGCAATCAGATCGATTTCACCGCGCGGCGTCTTCACCCGCTGAGCCATGATCCGCCAGCCCTTCAGCCGCAGATACCAAGCCGCCAGCGCCTCGCCGCGCCGTCCTTTGGCCTCGCGCTCGGCCCGGCTGCTCACTTCAACTCCATCGCCCGGGCGTACAGCTCCTTGCGGTCCAGCCCAGTGGCGCGGGCAACCTCGGCGGCGGCCTGGCTGGTTTTCTGCGTGCGGAGTGCTTCGATCAACAGCGCATCAGCCTCAGCGGCGCTGGTTTGCACTTCGCCGGGCGGCGCGATGACCAGCACGATTTCGCCCTTGGGTGGGTGCGCGCTGTAATGCGCGATCAGCGCTTCAGGCGTGCCGTTGCGGCATTCCTCAAATAGTTTGGTCAGCTCCCGCGCAACCGCGACTTCGCGGCCCGGCAGTACCTCGGCAATTGCGGCCAAGGCAGCGGTCAGGCGCGGCGCGGTTTCGTAAAACACCAGCGTCGCCTTAATTGCGGCCAGTTCGGCCAGAGTATCGCCACGCGCCTTGGCTTTGTTCGGCAGAAATCCAGCGAACAGGAACCGGTCGCTGGGTAGACCCGCCAGAGTCAGCGCGACGATTGCCGCGCTGGGACCTGGAATCGACGTAACCGCTATCCCGCGCTCCCGCGCCGCTTTGACCAGCTGATAACCGGGGTCGGAAATCAGCGGCGTTCCAGCATCGCTGACCAGCGCCACCGGCTGCTGCGCGGCCAAAGCAAGAATGTGATCGCGGGTCGCCTCGCTGGCGTGATCGTCATAGCGGATCAGCTTGGTCTTGGTTCCCAGGTGGTGCATCAGCTTGCCGGTAACGCGGGTATCTTCACAGGCTACCGCAGCCACGGCACTTAGTACCGTGACGGCCCGGCGTGAAAGGTCACCCAGATTGCCAATCGGGGTGGCGACAATGTACAGGCCGGAAGCAAGCGGTTGATCCATCGGGCTACCATGGACTGCCGGTACGGGAGCGACAAGCGATGATCAAAGCAATGATGAGCCGCCGCGCGGTGGTTCTGCTGGCAGGCGCGGCATTGTTAGCCGGGTGCAAGGTCATCCCCAATGGAGCGGAAAACCTTCCGCCGCCCGAACAGTTGCCCAGCGATGCCCTGCCCAAGGATCAGGCCCGCCACCGGATCGCGCTGTTGGTGCCGCTCACCGGGCCGAACGCGGGCATGGGGCAGTCGGTGGCCAATGCGACCACAATGGCGCTGCTCGATACCGACGCGAAGAACCTCCGTATCACCACTTATGATACTGCACAGGGTGCCGCAGTTGCTGCCAATCAGGCGCTGAAGGACGGCAACAAGCTAATCCTCGGACCGCTCTCCACCAGCGATGTCGCGCCGGTTGCGGCAATCGCCCGCGCCGCCAGAGTCCCGTTGATTACCTTTGGCAATGATGGCTCGGTCGCCGCGCGCGATGTTTTTGTGCTGGGCAGCCGGATGGAAAACTCGGTCCAACGCGTGGTCACTTTTGCCGCCAGCAAAGGGATAACCCGCTTTGCCGTGCTGGCCCCCAAAGGCGATTACGGCAACCGGGTCAACGCGGCCTACGCCCAAGCCGTGCGGGCATCGGGCGGAACGCTGGTGGCCAGTGACAGCTATGACCGCGGCAACAGTTCCGCGCTGAGCGCCGCCGCCCGGCTCAAGGCCAAGGGCGGCTATCAGGCGGTTCTGATCGCCGATACCCCGCGCTATGCCGCGATGATTGCGCCCCGGCTCAAGGCAGCTGGTGCGGCCAACCCCCGCATTCTGGGCACCGATATGTGGAGCGGCGAGGCCTTGGTCAGCACCACGCCAACCCTGCGCGGGGCCTGGTTTGCGGCGATTTCTGACGGCCGCTTCCGCCAGTTCGCGGCCAGCTATCAGTCCCGGTTCGGAGCGGCCCCTTTCCGGATGGCCACGCTGGGTTACGATTCGGTGCTGCTTACCGTCCGGATCGCCCGCGATTGGCGCGCCGGAGCGCCCTTTCCCTATCCCAAGCTGATTGATACCGGCGGGTTTCTGGGGCTCGATGGTCCATTCCGGTTCAGCGCCAATGGCCTGGTCGACCGCGCGCTGGAAGTGCGGGAAACTCGGGCTGGCGGGATCACAGTGGTCAGCCCAGCGCCAGAGAAATTCGTGGACTGACGAAAACCGGGGCAGACCGCTTGCACGGCGGAATCCCAAGCGCCTATAGCCCTGCCCATGGCCGATGATCTGTTTGACAAGCTGCCCGCCAGCACGGGCGATTCCTATGATGGCAGCGCGATTGAAGTGCTCGAGGGGCTGGAGCCGGTCCGGCGCCGTCCGGGGATGTACATCGGCGGCACCGATGAACGCGCGTTCCACCATCTCGCCGCCGAAGTGCTCGACAATGCGATGGACGAAGCGGTTGCGGGCCACGCCAACCGGATCGAGGTTGTCCTCGAAGAAGGCAACCGCCTGACCATCACTGATAACGGCCGCGGCATCCCGGTGGATGAGCATCCCAAGTATCCCGGCAAATCCGCGCTTGAAGTGATCCTGACGACGCTACATTCGGGCGGTAAATTCTCGGGCAAGGCCTATGCCACCAGCGGCGGACTTCACGGGGTTGGCGTTTCGGTGGTCAATGCGCTGTCCAGCCTGACCCGGATCGAAGTGGCGCGCGGCAAAGAGCTCTACGCGCAGGAATTCTCACGCGGGGGCCCGCTCGGCCCGCTGCAACACCTTGGCCCAACGCCCAACCGGCGCGGTACGTCGGTAACATTTGTGCCGGATACTGAGATTTTTGGCGACGAAGCAAAGTTCAAACCGGCGCGGCTGTTCAGGCTGGCCCGGTCCAAAGCTTACCTGTTTGCCGGGGTTGAAATCCGCTGGAAATGCGCCGCTGCGCTGGTCAGCGAAGACGTTCCGGCTGAAGCAGTGTTCCAGTTCCCCGGCGGGCTGGCTGATCATTTGCGCGAACAGATCGGCGCACGCGAATGCGTCACCACGCAGTTTTTTTCTGGGTCACAAGACTTTCCGGGCGAGGAACAGGGCCGGGTAGAATGGGCGATCGCCTGGCCGTTGTGGTCGGACGGATCGTACAGCTATTACTGCAACACTATCCCAACCCCCGATGGCGGCACGCACGAAGCGGGTCTGCGGGCGGCACTGAGCAAGGGTATCCGTGCCTTTGGCGAATTGATCGGGCAGAAGAAATCCAAGGACATCGCGCCAGAGGATATCGTCACGGGCAGCGAAGTGATGCTTTCGGTGTTCATCCGCGAGCCGCAATTTCAGAGCCAGACCAAAGACCGCCTGACCAGCCCGGAAGCCGCCCGGATGGTTGAAAATGCGGTGCGCGATCACTTTGACCATTTCCTGTCGGACAATATGGAACGCGGCAAAGCCCTGCTCGGCAGTGTCATGGAGCGGATGGATGAGCGGCTGCGGCGCAAGGCCGAGCGCGAGGTTAAACGCAAGACCGCAACCAACGCCCGCAAGCTGCGCCTGCCCGGCAAGCTGACCGATTGCACCGGTGAAGGCGATGCCGATACAGAGCTGTTCATCGTCGAAGGCGATTCGGCTGGCGGCAGCGCCAAGCAAGCTCGCGACCGGAAAACGCAGGCAATCCTGCCGATCCGCGGTAAAATTCTCAATGTCGCCAGCGCCACGCTCGACAAGATCCGCGCCAACAACGAAATCGCCGACCTTGGCCTCGCGCTGGGCTGCGGGATGCGCAAGGACTGCAACGCCGACAATCTGCGCTACGACCGGATCATCATCATGACCGACGCCGACGTGGACGGCGCCCATATCGCCACGCTGCTGATGACCTTCTTCTTTCAGGAAATGCCCGAAGTGGTCCGGCGCGGGCACCTCTATCTGGCCCAGCCGCCGCTCTACCGGCTGACTGCAGGTAAAGAGAGCGCCTATGCCCGCGACGATGCCCACCGGGCCGAGCTGGAAGCAACCCAGTTCAAAGGCCGGAAAGTTGATGTCGGGCGGTTCAAGGGCCTTGGCGAAATGAACCCCGGACAGCTGCGCGAAACCACCATGTCCCCCGCCACCCGCGGACTGCTGCGGATCACTCTGCCCCCCGAATACGAGGGCCGCGCGGCGGTTAAAGACCTGGTTGACCGGCTGATGGGCAAAGATCCCGCGCAACGCTTCATGTTCATCCAGAACCGCGCTGGCGATGTTGATCGGGATTTGATTGACGCATGAAAATGGGGCGCCGCCTTGCGGCAGCGCCCCATAATCTTTCAACCGGATTGCGGCTGTTACTTGGCCATCGAATTGGCGTTGGTGCCAACCAGATAGATCGCAGCGCAGGACTTAACCAGCCGTTCGGCCGAGCCATCCTTCTTGTCGAGCGAGGCCAGGATTTTGGTGCGGCGCGGCTGCATCACCGGGGCGAGTTCCTTAATTTCGGTGCCAGACAGGGCGTTTGCGGCAGAGAGATAACCCACTGCCTTGTTCGAGGCGCCTTTCTTGTCGGCATCCGTGTCAGCAGCCTGCGCAAACAGAACCTGCAAGGCCACGCAATCGAGCAGCAGGTCATACAGTACGGGATCGTAATTCGTCGTCTGGGCCGAAGCCTGTATCGGAGCGGCAACAAGCGAGGCGGCGGCCAACAGACCCGCGCCAGTACGGAGGTAAAACTTCATCGGGACAACCCTTTCGAACAATCAGGTACGCGCATACCCAGCTGCCTAATCGCCTGAAAGCGCACGTTTTGCAAGCAGCTCGTGTTTAGCTGTTCTGCTGCGATCAGTCGTAAGACCATGCGGCCGGTGGTATTGATCGCCGGAGTAATCATGCGTTCATGTTGCGATGCCCAATCCATGGAGGTTGACAGCGCTTCGTGTTACATTATCACATGACCGCTTGGGGAGAATCTGTCATGCCGCGTCTGCCATTCTTTGCTGCCATCTCGCTCCTCGCACTCGCGACGGCTGCTTCTGCTGAAACCGGCGTCGACATCACGATCTATGCCGATAATCAGGCGCTGGTGCAGGACACCCGCCAGATCACTTTTGATGGCAAAGTCCAGAAGGTCGAGTTCAAGAACGTTTCGGCCCAGATCCGCCCCGAAACCGCCAGTCTGGCAGCGACGGATATGCGGATCATCGAGCAGAATTTCGATTACGATCTGCTTTCCCCAGCCAAAATCATGGAAAATGCTGTGGGGCAGACGATTACGTTGGTCCGCACCAATCCGGCGACGGGCGCGGAAACGCGCGAGCAGGCAGTGGTGCTGGCGGCCAACGGCGGGGTCGTGCTCCAGATTGGCAACCGGATCGAAGTGCTGCGCGATGATGGCCTGCCAGTGCGAGTGATTTTTGACAAAGTTCCGCCCAACATGCGGGCCGACCCAACCCTGTCGATCACCCTGCAAGGCAATCCCGGCACCCGCGAAGCATCGCTGCGCTATCTCACCCCTGGCCTCGGCTGGCGGGCCGATTATGTCGCGCTTTACGACGACAAGACCGGGACGATTGACGTTCAGGGCTGGGTTACGCTGACCAACAATTCGGGCACCACTTATGAGAATGCCAAGACCGTGCTGGTCGCTGGCACGCCGCAAATGTTGGGCCAGAGCAGCGGTAATTATCGCCAGCCTCCGCGCGGCGATGATGGCCAAAGCATGGTTGAGGCCGGGACCGAAAGCGGCACCCGCGAACGGCTCGGCGACTATTACCTTTACCCACTGGGCGAACGGACCACGGTTTCCAATTTGCAGACCAAGCAAGTCAGTTTCCTCGACGTGCATGGTGCCCCGGCCCAGCACGGCTATGAAATCCGGTTCGGCTGGATGCAAACGTCGGACAGCCCGATCAGCGCCGCGACGGTCTACCAGTTCAGCAACTCGGCCAAAGGCGGGCTTGGCGATCAGCTGCCTGCCGGGATCGTCCGGTTTTACATCAAGGATGCGCGCGGGCAGGCGCAGTTCATTGGCGAAAATGCGATTGGCCACACCCCGATGGGATCAAAGCTTTCGATCAGCACCGGTCAGGCGTTTGATGTGAAAGTTCAGCCGGTGGTCGAAAGCCGGACCCGGATCAACGAGCGGCGCTGGAAAACCGCGATGCGCTATACCCTGACCAACGCCCTGCCTAAGCCGGTGACTGTGCGGGTGATTCAGTCGGGCCTGTGGGGCGATGTCCGGATCAGCACCGAAAGCCAGAAAAGCGAGCGCCGCGATGCGGATTCGGTAGTCTGGAGCGTAACGGTTCCGGCAAATGGTAAAACTGACCTGACCGCCACTTTCGACAGCCGTTACTAAGGCCTCGGCAATGCGCTGGTTGGCCGCCCTGCTCCTTGCTTTGTCCGCCGCGTTTCCTGCGCAGGCGCAGCAGGGGCAGGACGTAGCCGCATCGGCGCCCAGCGACGTTTCGGTGACGATCTACCGGGCGCCGTATCGCAATGGCGGCTCGATCCGGCTTGATGGACTGGGCGGCTTTGCCGTGATTATGGAAACCCGCACCGTGCGGATTCCAGCTGGCCGCAGCCGGCTCCGTTTTGAAGGCGTGGTCGACGGTATCCTGCCGGAAAGCGCGATTGTCTCAGGCCTGCCCGGCGGCGTGCTGGAAAAGAACCGTGATGCGGCCCTGCTCAACCCTTCCTCGCTGGTCCGTGCTGCGCGGGGCAAGCTGGTGACGTTGAAGCGCACCGATCCGCGGACCGGCAAATCGGTGCTGGTCACCGCCGAAATCCTCTCGGCCAGCGACCAGGGTGTGGTGTTCAAGACAGCGGCCGGGATCGAGAATCTGCGCTGTTCTGGCTCGCCCGAAACCTTTCGTTATTCCAGCGGCGCAGGCGGCCTATCCGCCCGGCCGACCCTGTCGGTTTTGACCAACAGCCCCAAAGCGATCACCGCCACAGTCACGCTGACCTATATCGCTGAAGGGTTTGACTGGAGTGCGAACTATACCGCGCAGATCAATCCTGATGGCAAGACGATGGATATCGGCGGGTGGATCACACTGGCCAATGGCAACACAGTTTCGCTGAACAATGCCCGGACCCAGATCGTCGCAGGCGGGCTCAACCGGTCTTATGTTGCCCGGTACTTCAACAATCAGCCGCAAGTGCTGGCGCGGTGCTGGCCAGCGCAGCGGACCCATCAGGTGCCGCGCAAGTCCGAGCGGCCTTATGAATTGGTGCGGCCTTACCAGACGAGCGAGTCCGATAAATTGGCGGATTCCGAAGAGATCGTCGTGACGGCTCAGCGCCGCAAAGGCAATGCGATGCCGCCGCCACCCCCCCCAGTAATGATGGCTGCGCCGCCGCCCCCGCCCCCGCCCCCGCCCGAACAGCTAGGCGACCTAAAGCTCTACCGGGTCCCGCAGCGCACCACCGTGGCGGCAATGCAGATGAAGCAGACCCGGCTGGTCGAACAGCGCGGCGTGCCGTTTGAGCGGATCCACACCGCCACCATTTCGGCGGCCAACTATGGTTCGGGTGAGGAGAAGCCGGGAGTTCAGGTGTTGCTGCGGACCAAAAACGACAAGCAGAGCAACCTCGGGCTGCCGCTGCCATCGGGTGCCTTCGTGATCCAGCAAGAGCAATTCGGGCTGGTGATGCGGATTTCCGAACCGGTTCTGCGCGATACGGCTGAGGACGAGAAGATTGAGCTGTTCGCTGGTATGTCGCCCGACGTTACAGTCGTCCGCCGGACGCTGCGGCGCGACGGTAATCGCCACTGGGTCGAAGTCGAGATTTCCAACGCCAGTCCGCAGGCGGTCAATTTTGAACTGAAAACGCCGGTCTATGGCAACTGGAAAATCACCGAATCCGATGCCCCATGGGTGAAGCGCGATGGCACGCCGGTGTTCGCGATTGCGTTGGCTTCGGGTGGCAGCATGACATTGCATTTCACCACTTCGGGAAACTGATCTAGTCGCTCAGTCTTTGGCGCAGCCAGCCTCGCAGGGCTTCGGCATCGACCACGCGGATCTTGCGATAACCGGTTTCAATCAGCCCTTCGTCGCGCAGCAGAGCCAAACTTTTGGACAGGGTCATGGTGGTAACCCCGACCATCCCGGCTAGGTCTTCTTGGACACAGATAATCGAATCTGCGTCGCCGCGATGGCGCCATTGGTTCAGCAGTATTTTGGCGAGATGGACTGCGCGTGGCAAACTCCGCAGGTCGTCGCTCATAGCCATAGCTGCGCCAAGCCGGAGCGCGGTGATCTTGTAAAGCGCGTTTACGACATCTGTGTTGTCGAGTATTTTTGCAAAAGCGTCGCGGCTGTAATGATCGACTACCGTCGGCCCGATTGCCATGGCGTCGTGAATCCGCATTCTGCCGCGAAACAGCACAATATCGCCATATTGCGCGCCCGGCTGGATCAGGCTGACAAATGTGTGAGCACCGTTCGCGCGCAGTTGATACAGCTTGACCTGCCCCGAAATGACAATGCCCATGGCCAGTTCCAGATCGCCGCGGCTGTGGATCACGGCGCCAGCTTCATAAAACCTACGCTGCCCATGTTCCGCCAACCACGCGCGGGCTGAAGGCGAAAGCAAGTCGAACAGCACTTCTTCTGCGACGGCTGTCACGGGCCCTTCACTCCAATTCCCAAAAGCTTTATATTCTCGTGGGGGGATTGCGTCTAGCTTGATCTTCATCCGAGCCCTTTGGGTCGCGCAACGAGGCAGCATGAGCTGTTCCGATGAGGCACGGGGAAAAGCGGACGCCGCGCTTCACTGTCGCGGCGTCCGCCATTCGCTGCAGCATTGAACTGTTCAACTGACCTTCCCCGCTTTCGCGCTTGTCAGGCGCAACCTGCTCCCGTATTCGGCTTAACCGGACGATTAAACGAACAGGGAATTTTCATGCGCTTCGAAGGCACCAGCAATTATGTCGCGACCGATGATCTCAAGGTTGCGGTCAACGCCGCCGTGCTGCTGCGCCGGCCCTTGCTGGTCAAGGGCGAGCCGGGAACCGGCAAAACCGTGCTGGCGCACGAAATTTCGAAGGCTCTTAACGCGCCGCTGATCGAATGGAACATCAAGAGCACCACCAAGGCCCAGCAAGGCCTTTACGAATACGATGCAGTCGCGCGGCTGCGCGATGGCCAGCTGGGTGATGAGCGGGTCCATGACATTTCGAACTACATCAAACGCGGCAAGCTGTGGGAAGCGTTCACCGCGCCGCAGTTGCCGGTGTTGCTGATCGATGAAATTGACAAGGCTGATATCGAGTTTCCGAACGACCTGTTGCAGGAACTCGATCGGATGAGCTTTGACGTGTATGAAACACGCGAGCGGGTTGAAGCCAAGGACCGCCCGATCGTCGTCATCACTTCAAACAACGAAAAGGAGCTGCCCGACGCATTCCTGCGCCGCTGCTTCTTCCACTATATCAAGTTCCCTGACCGCGACACAATGCAGGCGATTATCGACGTCCACTTCCCTGGCATCCAGAAGATTCTGGTCAGCAAGGCAATGGACATCTTTTACGAAGTGCGTGACGTTCCGGGGTTGAAGAAAAAGCCCAGCACCAGCGAATTGCTCGACTGGCTCAAGCTGTTGCTCAACGAAGATATGCCGCTCGACGTGCTCCAGCAAAAGGATCCGACCAAAGCGATCCCGCCGCTCCATGGCGCGCTGCTCAAGAACGAGCAGGACGTGATGCTGTTTGAAAAGCTGGCCTTCATGGCCCGGCGGCAAAATTGATCGCGGGTTAGCCCCATGTTTTTCAACTTCATCGACGAGCTGCGCGTTGCCGGAATCAAGGCGTCCTTCAAGGAGCACCTGGTGCTGCTGGAGGCGCTCGAAAAAGATGTGATCGAACAGACGCCCGAACAGTTTTATTACCTGTCGCGCGCGATCTTCGTGAAGGATGAAGGGCTGCTCGACCGGTTCGATCAGGTCTTCAACAAGGTATTCAAAGGCATTCTGACCAATTACGGCCAGAACCCGATCGATATTCCCGAAGACTGGCTGAAGGCCATCGCTGAAAAATTCCTGACGCCAGAGGAAATGGCGGCGATCGAAAAGCTGGGGTCGTGGGACGAAATCATGGAGACGCTGAAAAAGCGGATCGAGGAACAGCAGAAGCGCCACGAAGGCGGTAGCAAGTGGGTTGGCACCGGCGGCACTTCACCGTTCGGCAACGGCGGCTATAACCCCGAAGGGGTCCGGATTGGTGGCGAGAGCAAGCACAAACGCGCGCTGAAGGTTTGGGAGAAACGCGAGTTCGCGAACCTCGACAATACCCGCGAGCTGGGCACCCGCAATATCAAGATTGCGCTGCGCCGCCTGCGCCGCTTTGCCCGCGAAGGCAATGCCGACGAGCTGGATCTGGATGCAACCATTGAGGGCACCGCGCGCCAGGGCTGGCTTGATATCAAGATGCGGCCAGAGCGGCACAATGCGGTCAAACTGCTGCTGTTTCTCGATGTCGGCGGATCAATGGACCCGTTCATCAAACTGGTCGAAGAGCTGTTCAGCGCCGCCACCACCGAGTTCAAGAACCTCGAATTCTTCTACTTTCACAACTGCCTGTATGAAGGTGTGTGGAAGGACAACAAGCGCCGTTGGAGCGACCGGACCAACACCTGGGATATCCTCCACAAATACGGACATGACTACAAAGCGGTGTTCGTTGGCGATGCGGCGATGAGCCCGTATGAGATCACCCATCCGGGCGGCTCGGTTGAGCATTTCAACGAGGAAGCCGGGACCGAGTGGCTGAAGCGCGTCGCCCACGTTTATCCGGCGACCGTCTGGATTAATCCGGTGCCCGAAAAGCAGTGGTCCTATTCGCAATCGACCAAGATGATCAAGGAACTGGTCGGCGGATCGATGTTCCCGCTGACGCTGGGCGGGCTTGACGATGCGATGCGCGAACTGACCCGCAAGAAGCATTGAGCCGCTGCAAGATTTGCTTGGCTTGATCCGGGCGCAAACGGGCCCAATTATGGGCTATGACCAGCCCCCGCATGCCCACGCTGTTCCTTGGCCACGGTTCGCCGATGAACATCATTTCCGATGTGCCTGAACGCCGCTCATGGCAACGGCTTGGGCAGGTGCTTCCTCGGCCCGAGGCGATCCTCGTGGTTTCGGCGCATTGGGAAACGTCAGGTGCGGCCCACCTCACTGATGGCGCTGCCCCGCGCACGATCCATGATTTCGGCGGATTTCCGGACGAGCTGTTCGCGGTGCAATACCCGGCGCCCGGTTCACCCGCGCTGGTTGCGCGCGTGGCTGGTTTGCTGCGCGAGGACCAAGCCCGCCGCGATGATAGCTGGGGCTTCGACCACGGATCGTGGGGGGTAGTGCAACCGATGTATCCCGCTGCCGATATTCCGATGATCCAGCTAAGTCTCAACCGTTCACTAGGCCCGGCCCAGCATCTGGGCCTGGCCGACAGGCTCGCCACGTTGCGCGATGAAGGCGTGCTGCTGATCGCCAGCGGCAATGTGGTTCACAACCTGCGCGAATATGGCCGGACCCGCGGGACGCAGCCAGATTGGGCGGTGGAATTTCAGAACCGGATCAACCGCGCAGTGATTGCAAACGATCACGCTGCGCTGACGACCTTTGCCGCTGACGATCAGGCCGCAGCCTTGGCGATCAACAGCGCCGAACATTACCTGCCACTGCTCTACACCGTCGGCGCGCGGCTACCCGGCGATGAAGTTGGCGTGTTCAACGATACCATCGATGGCGCGATGTCGATGACCAGCTATCTGATCGGGAATGCGGGCCTGCTGCACTAACCCTTCTTGTCCAGCTCCTCGTTGAGCCGCAGGCTGGCGCGCCAGAAGAAAAATGCCGGGATAAAACCGAGCCACGCCGCGCCGAACAGCACCCAGCGAACGCTTTCCGTGCCCGCCATGGGTTGCAGCCTGTCCGACAGGGCGCCGAAAATGAGCGGACCTAGGCCGAGACCTATGAGATTCTGGCCGAACAGCACACCCGAGGCGGCAACGGCGCGCAGTTCCTTGCGGACCAACCCCTGCACGCAGGCATAGGTCGGGCCATAGTAGGCTGCGTTGAGAATGGTCGGTACGAGGATCAGCAGCCCCGCCACCCACCAGATCGAGGCACCATAGCCCAAGAACTGAATCGGCGCGGCAACCGCCATGCCGATCGCGGGGAGCGTAAGGATGTGGCGGCGGTTGAGTGCACCAAACCTGTCAGCCGCCCATCCACCCAGCCAAGTGCCGAACACGCCTGCGACGCCTAGGGTGACCGAGCCGATGATGCCAACTTCGGTGGTTGTCATGCCATGGCTGCGGATGAACAAGGACAGCGTCCAAAGCCCCTTGCCATAGCTCAAGAAGGCCGCGAACGAGGCGGCGACGAGCAGCAGAACATAGGCGCGAGAGGTCAAAACTTCGCTGATCGCTGCGAGCACCGGAATCTGCGCCTGGCCTGACGGGCTGGCTTCACCCTTCATCAAACCCAACCGGCGCGGCTCCCGCAGCAATATCGGGAGCAGCAGGGCGAGCAGGATGCCCGGCGCGCCGACCAGCATCAGTGCTACGCGCCAGCCCCAAATATCGTTGACCACGCCGCCAATGAGCAGGCCCAGCAGGGTGCCAATCGGCACGCCCATGCCATAAAAGGCAATGGCCGATGCACGTTTTTCAGGGGCGACCGTGTCGCTGATCAAGCTGTGCGCAGCGGGGGTGCAGCCTGCCTCGCCCACCCCGACGCCGATACGCGCCAGTGCCATCTGCCAAAAATTCTGGGCAAAGCCGCAAAGCGCAGTCATGCCCGACCACACAACGAGCGAAACCGAGATCAGCGTTGAGCGGTTGGTGCTGCCACGATCAGCATATCGCGCGATGGGAATTCCGAGCACGGCATAAAGAACGGCAAATGCAGGGCCGGCGAGCAAACCGAGTTGGGTATCGCTGAGCCCCAGGTCACGCTTGATCGGTTCGGCGAGGATGTTGAGAATTTGGCGGTCGAGGAAGTTGAGAACGTAAACCACCAGCAGGGTTAGCAGCATCACCCGGGTCGGCTTGTCCAACTTGGCGATATCGTCAACTTTGCCGCTCATATCCGCTCCCTTGCGTTCTGTTTTCAATACGAATCAACCACCGCGAACAGAGTCTCGATCTGGTGGCGTTCTTCAAAGCTCAATTCTGGGCGCCAGATATCGAATATCAGCACCAACCGGTTTTCGTCGCTGTTGTTCCAAGCCTCGTGTTCAACCGAATCATCAAACACCAGCAGTTCACCCACCCGCCATTCGCGTGTTTCGGCGCCGACCCGAAAGCCGCAACCGGGCGGGACAATCAGCGGAAGGTGGCAGACAAATCGGCAGTTGACCATGCCGGTGTGCGCGGGAATTTTCGAATGCGGCCGCAGCAGTGAAAACATGATCGACGGCGCCCGCGCACCGATCCGGCAAAGTGGGGCATGATCGTTCAACGTGTGATAGCTAACCGGGCAGCGTGCGACCCGGTCGGCAATCGGCTGACCCATGTCGGTCAGGTAATGGGTTGACCAGTCCGGGTTTTCCAGCAGCCCGTGGACATCGCCCTGCGGCCGCTCGCTGGTCTGCTGTAGATAGGGTTTGAAAGTGCCGTGCGCCTCCAGCAAGGTCTGCGCTTCGGCCAGTATCGCCGGGGTGGCCGCCTCAACTCCCTCTCGCCAAGAATAATCCGCCGGATCGGCATATGGGATCAGCGGCAAATCCGGATGGAAATAGGTGCTGGGCAACTGCGGGAACGGCGTGGAAACCGGATCGCGGGGTCGGCGGCCCTGCATGATTTCAAGCGCTTTGCGGAACCGGGGGTGGCGCTGCGCTTCGCTCAGCCCGGCCCGCTCCAGCCCTTCGCGCAAGTGCACGCCAAATTGGTTGTCGAGCCAAACCGCCGCATCGCGGGCGCGCAACAGCTCGGCGCGATCAATGGCAACGCCGCTCCCCGCCAACCGGCCGACCGCGCCATAGAACGCCGCCGAAGCGCGAAAATCGCGGGCCAGCATGCGGTGATCGGCCTTGGCCAATGTCGCCAGAATATCGCTGCGCTGCGCCGCCATCCGGGCGTCCGCCTCAGTCTCGCTGATTTCAGGATCGGGCCGGTCGATTGCCATATCAGTACAGCAAAAAGGGCCGCGCCGCCGCGCGCCAAGCCGCTTCATCAGCGCCGGCCAAAGCCTCAAGGTCCGCAGGCGTGGCGGCCGCGTTATCAACCCACTCGCGCAAGGCTGGGCCGCCATTGATCACGTCAATCGCCAACCGTTCGAATTCATACTCATAGGGAAAATCGCGCCACAGATCGTAGTCCGGATAAAGCCGCCGGATCGCTTTGAAAGCCAGTGCCTGCAAGCGCCAAGGACGGAACGCAGCGTGATCGTAAAAGCGTCCTTCGGCATGGATCATCAGTCCGTTACACAACTGCCCGGCGTGCTTGTGAAAAGTCGGGGTGAACCAGCATTCCCGGAGCGCGCAGCCCGCCAACCACTCGGGCGCAAAACGGCGCATTTCGGCCAGCACTGCCTTTGCATCCAGATCAGGCGCGCCGAACAGCAACTCCAAGGGGCGGGTCGTACCCCGCCCTTCGCTCAGCGTCGCGCCTTCGAGCATCACTGTCCCGGCATAGGCGCGGGCCATGTTGACGTTGGCGGCATTGGGACTGGGATTGATCCAGACCCGGCTTTTGGGCCAGCCAAAGCCAGGGCCTTCTGGCTCCCACCCTTCCATCGTGATCACGCGGTAGCGCACGTCGAGATCGTTTTCAGCAATGAACCACTGGCCCATTTCGCCCATGGTCAGCCCGTGGCGCATCGGCATTGGCCCGGCGCCAACAAAGCTCTCCTGCCCCAGCACCAGTAGCGTTCCTTCAACCGGGCGACCGGCGGGATTGGGCCGGTCAAGAACCCAAACTTCTTTGCCGGTGCCTGATGCGGCCTCGAGCAGATAGAGCAGCGTGGTGACAAAGGTGTAGATCCGGCAGCCGAGGTCTTGCAGATCAAACAGAAAAACGTCGGCCGTGCTCATCATCTGCCCGCTGGGGCGGCGGACCTCACCGTAAAGACTGAACACGGGAATGCCGGTGGCGGGATCAACCTCATCGCCGGTTTCCACCATGTTGTCTTGCTTGTCACCTTTCAGCCCGTGCTGCGGGCCAAAGGCAGAGGTTACATTCACTCCAGCTGCGATCAGCGCGTCGAGCGAATGGGTCAGGTCCTCGGTCACGCTGGCCGGATGTGCCAACAGCGCGACGCGCTTGCCGTCTAGGTGGCGCTGTAAACTAGGGTCCGCCAGCAGGCGGTCGATGCCAAATTTCATGGATTTTCAGGTGCCGGAACCGTCGCGGCAAAGCAAGTGGGGTGGTGGAAATCGGGCTGGCCTGGGGGATGGGCCAGCGCCCAGTAGCTTTTGGTGCCGTCCAGCTCTTCGATCACGGCGGAGAAACCAACTCGCCACGGACCACTGCCTTCCGCTAGAGCCGCCTGCGCGGACAGGCAGAACTCCGAAGCGCGAAGTACAAATGAAATCTTGGGTTCGAGCACCAGCTGCCCATTCCACATATCACTTCTGTAGGAGAGAAAATCGTAGTGTGCCCAATCGGATGAAGGTGAGAAATTGAGTTCTTCGTAGGCTTCATATTCCTTGTTCCGACTAAACATTTCGAAGCACGTGTGCTCCCATAATCCGTCAATACGCAGACCCTGACCGCCGGTCGGTAAAATCACCCGATCAATCTGTCCTGAGACTCGAAAATTCAGCTCTACCCAATCCGGTCCTGGAATAGACATTTCCACGACAATAGAATCTACCGCATTGCATGGCGTCATGGGGTGAGGTCGCAAAGAAAAGGACAATCCTTCGACAAGCTCAGGAGGGACGGTTTTGGAGATGAGAGTCCCTCCCTCCCCCGTCCATGCTGAGCTTGTCGAAGCACTGTCCTTCTTTTTGGCTAAGTCCGATATCCGATCCCAATCCCCGCGGATGAGTGCCAACTTCTTGGCCCGCGACCAGCCCTTGAGCTTTCGTTCAGCTGCTTTGGCATCCTCACGATTGGAGAACTGATCAGACCACACCAGTTCGACTGGCTGGTGATTGGCAGTGAAACCAGGAATCAAGCCCGATTTGTGCTCTCCGATCCGCCTATCGATATCATCGGTGTGCCCGACGTAGAAATAGCCACCCCGGCAATGCAACATATATGTCCAGAAGCTCATCGCCCCACGCTAAAAGAAGGACAGTGCTTCGACAAGCTCAGCATGGACGGGTTTGATTGGATAACGGGGCGTGCTAACCGCCGCCCCACTATGACTTACAACTCAACCCTGCTCCGCCTGCTCGATGAGCGTGGCTATATCCACCAGACCACCGATGCCGAGGGGCTTGATGCCCTCGCTGCGAAGCAGATTGTGCCGGGCTATATCGGGTTCGATGCCACTGCGCCATCGCTCCATGTCGGCAGTCTGGTCCAGATCATGCTGCTGCGCCGGTTGCAGCAGGCCGGGCACAAGCCGATCGTGGTAATGGGCGGCGGGACGACCAAAATCGGTGATCCTTCGGGCAAGGATGAAAGCCGCCAGTTGCTGACATCCGAAAAGATCAACGCCAATATCGCGTCGATCCGTACTGTGTTTGAGCGGCTGTTGACCTTTGGCAACGGGCCAACCGATGCGGTGATGGTCAACAATGACGATTGGCTGAGCGCGCTGGGTTATGTCGAACTGCTGCGCGAAGTGGGACCGCATTTCACGATCAACCGGATGCTCAGCTTTGATTCGGTGAAGCTGCGGCTTGACCGCGAACAGCCGCTGACATTCCTCGAATTCAACTACATGATCCTGCAAGCTTATGATTTCCGCGAACTGGCACTGCGCCATGGCTGCCGTCTGCAAATGGGCGGGTCAGACCAGTGGGGCAATATCATCAACGGGATCGAACTGACCCGGCGGATGGAATCGCGCGAGCTGTTTGGCGTCACCACCCCGCTGCTGACCACCGCTGACGGCTCCAAGATGGGCAAGACTGCGGCGGGCGCGGTCTGGCTTAATGAAGATGCGCTACCAGCCTATGACTTCTGGCAATACTGGCGTAACAGCGATGACCGCGATGTCGGCAAATTTCTGCGGCTGTTCACCGACCTGCCGCTCGATGAAATTGCCCGGCTCGAAGCGCTAGAGGGCAGCGAGATCAACGCGGCCAAAGTCGTTCTGGCCAATGAAGTTACCCGGCTGTGCCGCGGTGACGACGCTGCGTTGGCTGCCGAATCCACCGCATCGGCGACCTTTGCGGGCGGCGGACTCGGCGCAGAATTACCGGTATTTATTGTCCCGGCCGAGGGAATCGGGATCCTGGATGCCCTGGTCGGGATCGGTTTTGCCGCCAGCAAGGGCGAAGCCAAACGGCTGATTGCCGGTGGTGGTGCGCGGATTGATGGGGCCGCAGTCAGCGATGAAGCGCTTCATATATCAGCACAAAATGAGGTTCGCATTTCATCGGGCAAGAAGAAGCACGGGATCCTGCGGCCAGCCTGACCGGCCAGTTACCGGCAAGTTACCGGCAAGTTTCTGCCGGATTTACCCAATCTTTGTCTTTCTCCCGGATAACGGTGCTCGCTGAAAACGATTCCAGGAGGCGTGCGAAAAGCATGGGCGCAGGAGCACAATTGACGGTAACGGACCTTCGCCGAGCGGCGCGGCATCCGGTTGATCACAAGGTTATCGGTGAACACCGACGCCTCGGTGATGTGCATATGCACGTCATTAACATCTCGGCCCATGGCTTCATGGTTTCGGGTGATCTCGATATGCAACGCGGCGAACGCGTAACGATCCGCCTACCAGAGGTTGGCCGGATCGAGGCCCATCTGATCTGGACTGCCGATGGTCGCACTGGTTTCCAGTTTGAGCGGATTATTCGGGTCGAAGACTTCATGCGGATGATCGACATAATCCAGCCCAACCCACGACTGCGCCGCAGCCGCTAAAGCAGCGGTTTCTCGCCGACAAGCATCTGATCGCTTGGCAAGCACCGGGGGCGCTGCCATGGCTGCGGGGTGAGCGCGCCAACCCATCCCCTGCAAGTTCGCGACTACCGCCTGATCTGGCTGGCCCGGTTCATTTCGACCGCAGCGACATCGGCAATGGTGGTGGTGATCGGCGCGCAGGTCTATCAGATCGCGCGCGAAGTACATGGGCTGAGCGAAGCGCGCTCGGCCTTTCTGCTAGGCCTGCTCGGCCTGGCGCAATTCATCCCGTTTTTGCTGCTGACCCCGATAGCCGGCGTGCTGGCCGACCGGATGGATCGCCGCCACCTTGGCGCGATTGCAACCTTTGTTGATTTGCTGATCGGACTGGCACTGGCTGCGGCCAACACCTGGAACTTCGTCTCGCTGCCGCTGCTGTTCTCGCTAGCCGCCTGTTACGGCGCGGCGCGGGTGTTCATCGGCCCGGCGATCAGCGCGATCACTCCCAATGTGGTTCCAGCTGATTTGCTGCCGAAAGCGATTGCGACCAGTTCCATCGCCTGGCAATCAGCGGCGGTGATTGGGCCGGCCGCAGGCGGTTTCATGCTGGCCGCCAATCCGGCCCTGCCGTTCTGGTTTGCATCGGCCATGCTCGCGCTTGGGGCGCTATGCCTGCTCGCAATCCGTCACCGGGCGCCGCCAGCCGCCGCGAAAGAGCCGCCGCTTAAATTGATGGCCGATGGCGCCAAATTTGTCTGGCATGAGCGATTTTTGCTCGGTTGCGTCACGCTCGATCTGTTTGCGGTACTGCTGGGCGGCGCGACAGCGATGCTGCCGGTGTTCGCCTATGACGTGCTCCATGTCGGATCAGAAGGGCTCGGCTTGCTCCGCGCCGCTCCTGCTGCAGGGGCGATGATCGTTGCCATTTACCTTGGGATCCGCCCGATTGTCCGCAATGTTGGGGTAAAGATGCTGTGGTCGGTGGCCGCCTTTGGGCTGACCACGCTGATTTTTGGCCTGTCCGAAAGTTTTCCGCTGTCCTTGGCTATGCTGGCACTGCTTGGCGCAGCGGATTCGGTGTCCGTGTTCATCCGCAACACCCTCGTTCAACTTAATACCCCAGACGAAATGCGCGGCCGGGTTTCGTCGATCTCTGGTCTGGCCATCTCCGCCTCGAACGAACTGGGTGAGATGCAATCAGGGCTGGCCGCTGCGTTACTGGGGCCCGTCGTAGCGGTTGCGCTCGGCGGCGCAGGGGCTATTCTGGTCACCATAATCTGGGCGGTGATCTTTCCCGAACTTAAGCGGGCGAAGACCTTCGCTCCGCAATACCGACAAAAGGAACCTGTTCCATGAAGGCTGACAGCATCCTCGCCACGATTGGCAACACCCCGCACATCCGCATGGCCCGGTTGTTCCCGGATCACGAAGTTTGGATCAAGGCCGAGCGGGCCAATCCCGGCGGCTCGATCAAGGACCGGATCGGCCTGGCGATGATCGAAGCCGCCGAAGCTGATGGCAGCCTGCAGCCGGGCGGCACGATTGTTGAACCGACCAGCGGCAATACCGGGATCGGCCTCGCCATGGCGGCGGCGGTCAAGGGCTATCCGCTGGTGCTGGTGATGCCCGAATCGATGTCGATCGAACGCCGCCGGCTAATGCTGGCCTATGGCGCGACGTTTGATCTGACCCCGCGTGAAAAGGGCATGAAAGGCGCGATTGAACGCGCGCATGAACTGGTCGCGGCCACGCCCGGCGCATGGATGCCGCAGCAGTTTGAAAACCCAGCGAACATCGCGGTCCACGCCCGCACCACGGCGGTGGAAATTTACGAGGACTTCAAGGACAGACCAATTGATGCGCTGATCACCGGGGTCGGTACCGGCGGGCACCTGACCGGCTGCGCGGAATATCTGAAAGCCAAGTGGCCTGCGATGAAGGCCTATGCGGTCGAGCCAACGCTTTCCCCGGTGATTTCCGGCGGCCAGCCTGCCCCTCACCCAATTCAGGGGATTGGCGCCGGGTTTATTCCAGCCAATCTTCACACTCAGGCGATTGACGGTGCGATTCAGGTTGATCCAGCCGATGCCAAGGAAATGGCCCGGCTTTCCGCCACCAAAGAAGGGATGCTGGTCGGGATCAGTTCGGGCGCGACGCTGGCGGCGATTGCGCAAAAGCTGAAGGAATTGCCGGCCGGATCGCGGGTGCTGGGCTTCAACTATGATACCGGCGAACGCTATCTCTCGGTGCCGGACTTCCTGCCGGAGTAGGCGTGCTCGAACCCATTGCCTATGCCGACCGCGGCACCCGGCTAACCGGTTGGTTGGCGCGTCCAGTGGGCAAGCCGCGCGCAGCAATCGCGGTGTTCCCGACGATCATGAACATCACGCCGTTTGTTGAGGCCAAAGCCTTGTCCTTGGCCGAGGCGGGCTATCTGGCCTTCGTCGCGGATTTTTATGGCCACCTGCCGCCGGACTTCAAGGAGGCCAGCGCCGCCGCCGAGCAAACCCGCGCGGACCCGGTTTACCGCACGCGGCTGTTCGCAGCACTCACCGCATTGGAAAGCCTAGCCCCCGGCCTCCGGCAAGCCGCGATTGGTTTCTGCATGGGCGGCCAAGCCGTGCTCGAATTGGCCCGGGCCGATGCCGATCTGGCGATGGTGGCGAGCTTCCACGGCATTCTGGAAACCACCCAGCCCGCCGCCAAACCAATCCGCCCGCGCATTCTGGTCTGCCACGGCGACGCCGATTCTTTGGTCCCGCGCAGCCATGTTATGTCCTTCTGGGAGGAGATGGACGCGGTGCAGGCCGATTGGCATTTCCACAGCTATGCCGGAGTGCCGCACGGTTTCACCAACCCCAACCCCTCACCGATGACCGGCGCGATTGCCTACAACGCCAGTGCCGATCGGCACAGCTGGGCGGCGATGATGTTAATGCTGGACGAGGTTCTGGCTTAGTTACCCCCGCGCAAACGCCTCCGCCGGCAGCGCCATCATTGCCTCGCAGCCTGCCGCCAGCTTGGTCCGTAGCGACGTCGCATCGGGAGTGAACCGTTCGCCAAAATAGCGCGCTGTCACCAACTTGGCTTCGTAAAACGCCTTGTCCTCACCCCCATCGGCCAACTTCTCCAGCGCCACTTCAGCCATTTTCAGCCACATCAGGCCTAAGCTGACGATCCCCATGATGTGCATATAATGATGCGCCCCGGCCCCGGCGTTGTTGGGGTTCATCATGCCGTTTTGCATCAGCCACATGGTCGCGGCTTTCAATTCGGCATTGGCGGCTTCGACCTGCCCGGCGAGCGCTGCCAACTCCGGCTTGGATTTCGCTGCTGCACATTCGGCATCGACCAGCGCAAAGAACGCCTGCACCGCGCGGCCGCCGTTCTGGGCCAGCTTGCGCCCGACCAGGTCCATCGCCTGAATGCCGTTGGTGCCTTCATAAATCTGAGCGATCCGGGCATCGCGGACAAACTGGCTCATCCCCCATTCCTCGATATAGCCGTGGCCGCCGAACACCTGTTGCATATCGACGCAGGTTTCAAAGCCTTTGTCGGTGCCATAGCCCTTCAGCACCGGGGTCAGCAGGCTGATCAGATCGTCGGCCATCTGGCGCTCTTCTTCGGTCGCGGCCTTATGGCTGAGGTCAACCTGCAATGCCCCCCAAGTACAGAACGCGCGCATTCCTTCGGTAAAGGCTTTCGCGTCCATCAGCATCCGCCGCACATCGGCATGGACGAACAGGGTGTCGGCCTTTTCGGCAGGATCAGCCGCCCCGGTCAGCGCGCGGCCCTGACGGCGATCCCCGGCGTACTTGACCGCGTTTTGATAGGCGACTTCGGCCTGGGCAAGGCCCTGCACTCCAACGCCAAGCCGCGCCGCGTTCATCATGATGAACATCGCGGAGAGGCCCTTGTTTTCCTCGCCGACCATCCAGCCCTGCGCGCCATCATAATTCATCACGCAGGTGGCGTTGGCCTTGATCCCCATCTTGTGTTCGAGGCTGCCGCACGAAACCGCATTGCGTTCGCCCAGCGATCCATCGGCGTTCACCAGCACTTTGGGCACGATGAATAGCGAAATGCCTTTTGAACTTTCTGGCGCATCGGGCGTCTTGGCCAGCACCAGATGGATGATATTGTCGGTCAGATCATGCTCACCGGCCGAGATGAAAATCTTGGTCCCGGTGATGCTGTACGATCCATCAATGCTGGGCACCGCGCGGGTTCGGATCAGGCCCAGATCGGTGCCGCAATGCGGCTCGGTCAGGTTCATCGTGCCGAGCCATTCGCCAGAGATCATCTTGGGCAGATACAGCGCCTGCTGCTCCGGGCTGCCCTTTGCCAGCACCGCATTGACCGCGCCCGCCGTTAGCCCCGGATACATCATGAACGACTGATTGGCCGAGGCGAGATACTCTTCGGACATAAAGCCCAGCACGTGCGGCAAGCCCTGCCCGCCCCACTCCTTTGGTGCGGACAGCGTACCCCAACCCGCATCGCGGAAACGGGCATAGGCCGCCTTGAACCCGTCTGGCGTGGTCACCGATCCATCGGCGTGGCGGGTGCAGCCCTGCTGATCGCCAGAAAGGTTGAGCGGCGCGAGAACTTCGGCATTGAACCGGCCGCATTCCTCAATCACCGCATCGATCATTTCGGCGCTGGCGTCTTCGAAACCGGGCAGATTGCCGTAGCTTTCCAGCTGGAAAACTTCGTTGATAAGAAAACGCGAGTCGCGGGTGGGCGCCTGATAAGTCGGCATAGTCAGTCCTTTGGGAAAGTTTTGGTTTCAGCCCTTGCGGGCGGACAGGTCGATATTTTCAACCAGAGTGACGAAGTTGGTCAGCTCGGCAATCGCAGCGTCCAGATCTGCGCGCTGCTGGGCGAGCCGTTCAACCTTTTCACGGCAGCGTTGGACTGTCACCCGGCGCTGCTCTACCCGGCCATCGCCAAGGTCGTAAAGGTCGATCATTTCCTTGATTTCAGTCAGGCTGAACCCGACGTTTTTGGCCCGCAGGATCCACGCCAATCGGGCCCGGTCACGCTGAGAATAGACCCGGGACAGCCCGATCCGGGCCGGTTCGATCAGACCCTCGTCTTCGTAAAACCGCAACGCCCGCGCCGTGACCGCGAACTCGTTGGTCAAATCTGATATTGAGTAACGATCCCGTTCCAGCGCGTCGGGCGTATCGATGTGAGCACCGTCATGTGCGGCAGGGCGATTGCCAAGCTGTTCCATAACCGCCGATCTAACTTACCTTTACGTAAGCGTCAATCAGGCAAGCGCGCCAGTTCCGTTCCATCGAGCTTGCGATAGAAACAGCTCGACTGACCGGTATGACAGGCCGGTCCCTGAGGCAAAACCAGCAGGACCAGCGCATCCTGATCGCAATCAACCCGGATTTCCTGAACCCGCAGGACATTGCCAGAGCTCTCGCCTTTCATCCACAGCCGCCCGCGAGAGCGCGAATGAAAATGCGCCAGACCAGTTTTACGCGTCATTTCAAGCGCCTCTGCATCCATGAACGCAACCATCAAAACTTCGTGCGTTGCCGCATCGACAGCAACAGCCGTCAGCAACCCCTGAGCATCGAACTTCGGAAGAAAGTCTGTGCCGGTTTCCCGCGCGTTTTGGTCGTGCTCATTCATGCTTTCGCCTTGTTGCAAGATAACCACATCTGTCGAGCAAAAACTCGGGCGCGGCCGGTTGGCGCTTTCAATTCCGGGGTAGTTGAGGACATATGCAAGTTGCAGAAGGCAGATGGCTCAGGTTCAGGGACCACCCGCTGCATGAGGGATTGGGCGAGGCAAATCGAGGGGGATTTGTCGAACTGCGTAAGCAGAAGCCCTTTAAGTTTCGTCACGAGATCGCCCGGAGCTTCGGTTCCGGGCGTTTTCGTTTCCAGCTCAGACCAGATCGAGCGCTTCATCCATCACCCGCGCAAAGCACGCCACCACCACAGTTTTCGCGCCGGCCCGCTTCAGCGCAGCTACGCAGGCATTGCTTGTCGCTCCACTGGTCAGCACATCGTCAACCAGCAGCACCTGCGCACCCTTGATCGCACCGAGCCGCCGCGGATTGATCGCTATCGCGCCAGACAACGCCCGCGCCCGCGCCGTCCGGCCTAGCCCGCCCAGTGTAGGGGTTCGTTTGCGCCGAACCAATCCGTCGACCAGCAGCGTGCTCCCGCGCGCTTTGGCCAGTTCCCCGCCGAGCAGCGCCGCCTGATTGAACCCGCGCCGCCACAGCCGCCAGCGGTGCAGCGGCACCGGCACCACCAGCCAACCCGGCCCAACCACCTCGGGCAATTGCCCCAGCATCAACCGGCCGAGCAGCGGCGCGAGCGCGATCCGGCTCCCATGCTTCAGCGCCAGGATCAGCTTGCGCGAGGCATCGTTGTACAGGGTCCCCGCTGCAATCCCATCGTGGCGCGGCGGGTCGGCCAGGCACGGCGCGCAGATCGCTCCGGTGGAAACTCCATTACCCAGCGGGCGCTGGCAGCTGGGGCAGCAGGGTTCACCGGGGATCGCCAGTTCGCCCCAGCAAGCAGCGCACAACCCGGATTGCGCCGCCAGCGCCTCGCCGCACAGCGGACAGCGCGGCGGAAAGATCAGATCGGCAATCGGGACCAGAAGCGGGTGCAGCTGCATTGCGCTCGTATCGCTTGCGCCTTGCCGCAACGCAAGGCAGGGCTGTGGCGTGAGCCCGACCCAGCCCCCGCAGATCTTTGCCCCGGCACGCCGCCTTGCCGCGCGGCGCCGGGCTATCGCCTTGCAACGGCGCCCCGGCGCGGCGCGCTATTTGCTCGAGGATATGGCCGAGGACGTGCTCGAACGGCTATCGTTTTTGCGCCACCAGCCCGCCACCGCGCTGGTGGTGGGGGACTGGACCGGCGCTCTGGCGGCGGCCTTGCAGGCGCAGGGCGTGGCGGTGACTGAGGCTGAACCGGCCGATGGGTTCGCCGAAGAAGCGCCCTACCCCCAGACCGGATTCGATCTGATCGCCAGCCTTGGCACGCTCGATACCGTCAACGATCTGCCCGGCGCGCTGGTCCATATCCGCCACGCACTGGCCCCCGGCGGGCTGGCCTTAGCCAGCCTTATGGGCGCCGGATGCCTGCCTAACCTGCGCTCGGCCATGCTCGAGGCCGATGGTGACCGCCCGGCCCCGCGGCTCCACCCAGCAGTCGATGTCCGCGCCGGTGGGCAGCTGCTTCAGCGGGTGGGCTGGGCCAACCCGGTGGTTGATAGCCGCAGCGTCGAGGTCCGCTTTTCCAGCCTTGCCAGCCTGATCGCCGACCTGCGCGCGCAAGGGCTGAGCAACTGCCTGGCGGACCGCGGGCCGGTGCTGACTCGATCACAGTTATCCATTGCCAAACAATACTTTGGCAGCGGAACTGTCGAACAGTTCGAGATTTTGACGCTCAGCGGCTGGCGGGCCTGATCCTCTCCCTCGGGGGAGGGGGACCTTGCACAGCATGGTGGAGGGGTACGCGCGGTAATTGAGACACTGAAGGGTTGCGACCACCGCCCGTACCCCTCCACCACCTTCGGTGGTCCCCCTCCCTGTACTGGGGAGGATTAACCCAAAGCCGCTTGCGCTGCCGCCAATCGCGCGATTGGCACCCGGTATGGACTGGCGCTGACATAGTCCAAGCCGACCTTCTCGCAGAACGCAATGCTCGCCGGATCGCCGCCGTGCTCGCCGCAAATGCCCAGCTTGATATCGGGCCGGGTCGCGCGCCCGCGTTGCGCAGCGAGTTCGACCAATTGCCCGACGCCTTCGATGTCGAGCGATACGAACGGATCGCGCGGGAAAATGCCCTGGCGGACGTATTCGCCCAGAAACTTGCCGGCATCGTCCCTCGAAACGCCCAAAGTTGTCTGGGTTAAATCGTTGGTCCCGAACGAGAAGAACGCGCCTTCCTCAGCAATTTCACCCGCCATCAGCGCGGCCCGCGGCAGTTCGATCATTGTCCCGACCAGATAGGTCAGCACGCGGCCCTTTTCGGCAAACACCGCCGCTGCGGTCCGGTCAACCAGCGCCTTCAGGATCGCCAGTTCCTTGGCAGTCGCGACCAGCGGGATCATCACTTCGGGCACCGGTGCTTGGCCGCTGGCCGCCGCGACGTCACACGCTGCTTCAAAAATCGCCCGGACCTGCATTTCATAGATTTCGGGGAATGTGATCCCAAGCCGACAACCGCGGTGCCCCAGCATCGGGTTGAATTCGTGCAATTCGGCGGCGCGGCGCTTCAGCGTATCGACGCCAATCCCGATGGTGTCGGACAGCTCGGCAAATTCGGCGTCGGCGTGCGGCAAGAATTCGTGAAGCGGCGGATCGAGCAGGCGGATCGTCACCGGCAGGCCCACCATCTCCTCAAAAATGCCCGCAAAATCAGCACGCTGTTCGGGCAGCAGCTTGGCCAGCGCGGTGCGGCGTCCGGCCTCATCCTCGGCCAGGATCATCTGCCGCACGGCAGCAATGCGGCCCGCGTCAAAGAACATATGCTCGGTCCGGCACAGCCCGACGCCCTCTGCACCAAACTGCCGCGCGATACGGCAATCAGCCGGGGTTTCGGCGTTGGTGCGGACTTTCATCCGGCGGTGCCGATCGGCCCAGCTCATCAGTACGCCGAAATCGCCGACCAGTTCGGGTTCGATCGTCGGCACGTGGCCGGCCATCACCTGCCCCGTGGTGCCGTCAAGTGTAATCAGATCGCCCTCTTTCAACTCGCGTCCGCCAATCCGCAGCGTCCGTTTGGCGTTATCAATCGACACCGCCGAAGCACCCGAAACGCACGGCCGCCCCATTCCGCGCGCCACCACGGCGGCGTGTGACGTCATGCCGCCGCGCGCCGTCAGTATCCCCTTGGCGGCGTGCATTCCGTGGATATCTTCGGGGCTGGTTTCGACCCGCACCAGGATCACCGCCTCGCCGCGCTCGGCCAAATTTTGCGCCAAATCGGAATCTAGCACAATCGCGCCTGATGCTGCGCCGGGGCTGGCGGGCAGCCCGGTGGTCAGCACATCACGCACCGCAGCGGGATCGAGCGTCGGGTGGAGCAATTGATCGAGCGCCATCGGATCGACCCGGCAAATCGCGGTTTTTTCGTCAATCAGGCCCTCATGGGTCATATCGACCGCCATCTTGAGCGCGGCTTTGGCGGTGCGTTTGCCCGAACGGGTCTGGAGCATCCACAGCTGCCCGCGTTCTACCGTGAATTCGATGTCCTGCATATCGCGGTAATGCTGTTCGAGCAGTTCGAACACGGCGGCCAGCTCGCCATAGGCGGCGGGCATCGCCTCTTCCATCGACGACTGCTTCGCCCCGGCGCGTTCCCGGCTGGCTTTGGTCAGATACTGCGGCGTGCGGATCCCGGCGACCACGTCTTCGCCCTGGGCATTGACCAGCCATTCGCCGTAATAGGCCTTCTCGCCGGTCGCCGGATCGCGGGTAAAGGCGACTCCGGTGGCGCTGGTGTCGCCCATATTGCCAAACACCATCGCCTGCACGTTGACGGCCGTGCCCCAGTCCCCCGAAATGTCGTTGAGGCGGCGGTAAACCTTGGCCCGGTCCGAATCCCAGCTATCGAACACCGCGCGGATTGCGCCCCACAATTGCTCGTGCGGGTCCTGCGGGAAAACACGACCCAATTCGGCCTGAACGATCTCGGCATATTCCGCGACCAGCTTTTGCCAATCTTCAGCCTGCATCTCAACATCGGCGTAGTAGCCCATGTCTTCCTTGGCTATTTCCAGCGCGTCTTCGAACAAGTGGTGGTCAATCCCCAGCACTACATCGGAATACATCTGGATGAACCGTCGGTAGCTGTCCCAGGCGAACCGGGCATCGCCCGATGACGCCGCAAGGCCCTGCACCGTGGCGTCATTGAGGCCCAGATTGAGCACGGTGTCCATCATCCCCGGCATCGAAACCCGCGCGCCCGAGCGGACCGAAACGAGCAGCGGATCGGCTGGGTCGCCGAATTTCTTGCCCACAGCGGTTTCGATATGCGTCAGAGCCTTGGCAATCTCGCCCGCCAGCAGCGCGCCAAGATCAGCCTTGCCCGCGAGATAATCGACGCAGACTTCGGTGGTGATGGTGAAGCCCGGCGGCACCGGCAGGCCAATCCCGGCCA
>JAYURW010000061.1:0-22021 GCA_043756025.1 Novosphingobium sp.
GCCGCCGCCAAGGCCAGCCCAAGCACATCCCTAGTCTGCGCCGGATCAATCACCCCGTCATCCCACAGCCGCGCGGTGGCGTAATAGGGGTTGCCCTCATCCTCATACTTCGCCCGGATCGGGGCCTTGAACGCTTCGGCTTGCTCGGGCGTCCAAGTCTCCGCATCGCGGTGGACAGTCGCCAAGACCGACGCCGCCTGTTCCCCGCCCATCACCGATATCCGCGCGTTAGGCCAGCTGAATAGGAAGCGCGGTGAGTAAGCCCGGCCGCACATGCCGTAGTTGCCTGCGCCAAAGCTGCCGCCGATCAGCACGGTCAGCTTGGGCACGCTGGCGGTGGCCACCGCGGTGACCAGCTTGGCGCCGTGCTTGGCGATGCCTTCGGCCTCATACTTGCCGCCGACCATGAAGCCGCTGATGTTCTGCAGGAACAGCAGCGGGATCTTGCGCTGGCAGGCCAGTTCAATGAAGTGCGCGCCTTTGACCGCGCTTTCGGAAAACAGCACGCCGTTGTTGGCCAAAATCGCCACCGGCATCCCCCAGATATGCGCGAATCCGCAGACCAGCGTGGAGCCGTAGAGCGCCTTGAACTCGTGAAACTCGCTGCCATCCACCAGCCGCGCGATGACTTCGTGAACATCATAAGGCGCGCGGACATCGTCGGGCACTACTGCGTAAAGTTCCTCGGCGTCGTACTTCGGTGGGCGCGGGTCTTTCAGCGGCAGGCCATGTTCGTGGCGCGGGCCAAGGTGGCTGATGATATCGCGAACGATCGTCAGCGCGTGCTCGTCATTCTCGGCCAGATGATCGACCACGCCCGATTTGCGTGCGTGCAGATCGCCGCCGCCCAGCTCCTCGGCGCTGATTTCCTCGCCGGTTGCGGCCTTGACCAGTGGCGGCCCGGCCAGAAAGATCGTGCCTTGTTCGCGCACGATCACGCTCTCGTCGCTCATCGCCGGAACATAGGCGCCGCCAGCGGTGCAGCTGCCCATCACACAGGCGATCTGCGGTATGCCTTTAGCGCTCATTTGCGCTTGATTGAAGAAGATCCGGCCAAAGTGATCGCGGTCTGGAAAGACTTCGCTCTGGTGCGGCAGATTGGCCCCGCCGCTGTCGACGAGGTAAATGCACGGCAAGTGATTGGCCTCGGCAATTTCCTGCGCGCGCAGATGCTTTTTGACCGTCAGCGGGTAATAAGTACCGCCTTTGACCGTCGCATCGTTGGCCACAATCATACATTGGCGGCCCGAAACCCGCCCAATTGCGGTGATGATCCCGGCGCCGGGAATGTCATCCTCATAAACGCCGTTCGCCGCCAATTGCCCGATTTCGAGCAAAGGCGAGCCCGGATCGAGCAGCCGTTCGACCCGCTCCCTTGGCAGCAGCTTGCCGCGCGCGGTATGCCGTTCGCGCGACTTTTCGTTTCCGCCCAGCGCCGCTTCGGCCACTTTGGTGCGCAGTTCCGCCGCAAGCGCACGGTTATGTGCTGCGCGGGTCAGCGCCTGCGGATCGTCTGGGTTGAGAGTGGTGGGGAGGACAGGGGCGCTCATGCGGTTTCCTTCGCCTTGCCGGTCGCTGTTGAAACTTGCCCGCGCTTGTTGAGCAGCAGCTGCCACAGCGGAATTGATATGAGGGCAATCTGGCTGAACTGGGCGGAGACGAATGTCGCTGCTACGGCTGTCGCCGCGCCGAGGACCACGCCCATCCCGCGGTTGCACAGCAGCGCCGGAACCGCTGGATCAGCATTGGCGCGCAGCAGTTCAGGTCCCGTTGCGATCCCTACCACCCAGCGGCTGAGCAGGGCCGTGACGAGCAGGGTCATGTTATAGAACAGCGTCGGCACGAACTGGCCCAGATTGGCCGACATGAAGGCCGAGGCAAACGGCATCAGCGCGATGCACATCAGCAGCAACAGGTTGGGCCAGGCCAGCCGTCCGTCATAGTGGTCAATCATCGTGAAGGCATTGTGATGCCCGATCCAGAACCGCCCAATCACCAAAAAGCTCAGCACGAAGCCAAAGAACGAGGGCAACAGGTGCAGCAATGCACTCCAGGCCTCGGCATTGGAGCCGCCGCTCAAACGCGGCACGTGGATTTCGATTACCAGCAGCGTGATTGCGATTGCAAACACGGCGTCCGAAAAGAACACCAGCCGCTCGAGCGGATGATCGGTAATTTTGGCTGCACTCGATTTCGCCATAAGCTCTTGCCCCTGATTTTCTGCCCTGGCCTAAGCCGCCCCGATCAGCTCTCGCCCGATCAGCATCCGGCGGATTTCATTGGTTCCGGCGCCGATGTCGAGCAGTTTGGCGTCGCGCAGATAACGTTCAACCGGCCAGTCCTTGGTATAGCCCGCCCCGCCCAGCGCCTGCACCGCCTCGCCCGAAACGCGGAAAGCGTTTTCGCTCGCCAGCAGGATCGCGCCGGCCGCATCGAATCGGGTGGTCAGCCCGGCATCGCAGTTTTTGGCGACGGCATAGGTGTAGGCCCGGGCCGATTGCAGCGCGACATACATATCGGCGACTTTGGCCTGCATCAGCTGGAACGCGCCAATCGGTTTGCCAAATTGTTTGCGTTCCCGCAGGTAAGGGATGACGGTATCAAGGCAGGCTTGCATGATCCCAAGTTGCAGCCCGGCCAAGACCACGCGTTCATAATCGAGGCCTGACATCAGCACGCCGACGCCGCCGTGCAGCGGCCCCATGATCCGATCTTCGGGAATGAAGCAATCGCTGAACACCAGCTCGGCAGTGGGGCTGCCGCGCATGCCCATCTTGTCGATTTTCTGGCCGATGCTGAAGCCTTCGTCGCCCTTCTCGATCAGGAAAGCGGTGATCCCGCGCGACCCTTCTCCGGTCTTGGCATAGACCACCAGCGTATCGGCATAAGTGGCGTTGGTGATCCAGAATTTGGTACCGTTGAGGACATAGCCGCCTTGTACCGCTCCGGCCTTCAGCTTCATCGAAACCACGTCCGAACCGGCCCCGGCCTCGGACATCGCGAGGCTACCGACGTGTTGCCCGCTGATCAGCCCGGGCAGGTATTTGGCCTTCTGCTCGTCAGTGCCCCAGCGCCGGATCTGGTTGACGCACAGGTTGGAATGCGCGCCATAGCTGAGGCCGAGCGAAGCCGAAGCCCGGCTGACTTCCTCTACCGCGATAACATGGTCGAGGTAACCAAGGCCAAGCCCGCCCCATTCTTCTTCCACGGTGATCCCGTGCAGGCCCAGTTCGCCCATCGCGGCCCACAATTCGTCGCGCGGGAACCAGTCCTCGGCATCGATCTTTGCGGCCAAGGGCGCGATCTTTTCATCGGCAAAACGCCCCGCAGCCTCGCGGATCATCATCGCAGATTCGGGCAGGGCAAAATCGAAATCGGGGGTCGCGCGCATGGTGGCTCCTCTTGCGGCATCGGCATAGCAAGCGCGCGGGCCAGCGCAAACCGGTTGCATTGGAAATTATTGCGCGGCTCCTAAAACCCAGCCCCGCCGGGCCAGGCTGGGCAGGCCAGCCCCATCACTTTGAACAACAGCCCCATCTGCCCCTCGCCGACCAGTCGCTCTTTCGCCGCTTCGATTGCCGCGGCGTGCTCTGGCGCGCGTTCGGCCAGCGTCCCGGCCCGGGCGTCGATCCCCAGATTGCGCAACCAGCGGCCCTGCGGGACTGTGCCGAGCCATTTGCAGCCGCGAGATTGGGCAATCGGGGCGAGCGTGGCAAAATCGACATGGGCAGTCAGATCGGCCTCGCCAGGACCAACGAAGGGGTCGACTTTATGGTGATCGCGCAACGCCTGCAAAGTTGAACCGTCGCGAACCGCATCGTGGCCATAATCGATGAACAGCGCGGCGCCGCCCTGATCGTTGAGCCGCCCGGCGACTTCATAGATCGTTGCTGCCGCACCGGGGCAGGTTTCGATGATCGTGCCGACTTTCGCCGTACGCCGCGCTTCGGGCACGGCCGCGTCCATCGGCTGGCTCCCGGCCACGCAGACAAACCGGTCGCCTTCTGGCACTACCATCCGCTCGCGCCAACCATCCGGGGTCATCACCAGTTGCCGCACCGGCAGGGCATCGAGGAACTCGTTGGCGACCAGCAGGATCGGGCCATAGGGCGGCACGGTCGACAGATCATGGTGCCATTGCGCACCCGGCAGGCTGGCCAACTGGACGTCTTTCAATTCGGTCGACGTTTCAACAAAGTGAACCGAAGGCTCAAGCCCATAGCGCTTGGCGACCCGCAGCGCGTCTAGCGCCATGGTGCCGCGGCCTGGCCCCAGTTCAACGTAATGCACTGGCTCTTCGCGCCCGGCGTTGATCCACATATCGGCCAGCCACAGCCCGACCAGCTCGCCAAACATCTGGCTGATTTCGGGCGCGGTGACGAAATCTCCGGCGCTGCCCAGCGGGTCTTTCGAGCCATAATAGCGGGCGTTACTTTCGCCCATATAGTGCATCAGGCTGATCGGCCCGGTATTGGCGATCAGCCGCCGAAAGATGGTGGCCAGCGGGTCAGCCGGGGCCTGCTCGGTCATTGCGGCGCAGCTGCCCCGCTGTTGAGCTCAGGCCGCCGCAGCGCCCGGATTAAGAAGAACAGGCCAACCGCGACCAGCGGCAGTGATAACCACTGGCCCATCGACAGCCCGGTCTGGCGGGCGAATTCCTGCAGCTGGTCGTCCGGCTCGCGGAAGTATTCGGCCGTAAACCGGGCCAGCCCCATGCCGAGCGTAAAAATGCCGACCAGCAAGCCGGGGCGATAGCGCGCCCGGGTTTTCCAGAACAGTGGGACCAGGATCAGCGCCAACAGCAGCCCTTCGAGCAACGCCTGATAGATCTGGCTAGGGTGCCGGGCGATTTCGCCGCCGCCTTTGAAAATAATCGCCCAAGGCACGTCAGGACCGGCTGCGCGGCCCCACAGCTCGCCATTAACGAAATTAGCGAGGCGGCCGAACAGCATCCCGAACGGCACTGCGACCGCGATGTAATCGCCGACCCGCACGATTGAAAGATTGCCGCGCCAGCAGACCCAGGCCATCGCGACCACTACGCCGACTAAGCCGCCGTGGAAACTCATGCCGCCATTCCACAGTTGCAGCAGTTCGCCCGGATGGGCCCACAGACTGGGCAGACCGGTATCGCCGCCGGTGTAGAACGTAGCATAGCCGAGCCGCCCGCCGAGGATCACGCCGAGCGTGCAGTAAAAGAACAGATCATCGATATGGCGCTGTGCCAGCGGTGCGCCGGGGGTCTTGATCGCCTTGTTGGTGTGCCAATAGGCCAGCAGAATTCCTGCGAGATAGGCCAAGCTGTACCAGCGCAGTTCAAATGTGCCCCAACTGGTTGGGATCTGGAACAGGTAGTGCTTCAGACCCAGATCTTCGAAGTGGATCGGCGCATTGCCAGCCGCTGCGGCGAGCGTGGCGAGCGATAGTGACAGCAAGTGCATAACCCCTTAGATGATTCGGTACTGCCGGCATGGCCGGGCGGAACCGATCCGCTTCGCCCTTGCTTGTGGCACAAGCGGAGCCGGGAAACAAACCCGGCAGCCGCACAAAACATTGGGGACTGGGGGGCGTGAAAAAGGGCGCGGTCCGCAGGCCTTGGGAAAAGGATGCGTAATGCCCACCGAACTCGATACCGCGATCAATGATGTTGTCACCCGCCTGACTGCGCCCGGTGCGATGCTCGAAACCGTTCCGATTGAGCGATTTGGCCGCCAACTGCCGATGCTCAAAAACGCCCCGCCGACTTTGCCAGTGCTGTTCGAGACCTACTGCGCGCAGCACGGCGACGCTGAATTTCTGGTCGATGGCGATCTCCGCCTGAGCTTTGCCCAGACCTATGCCGCCGCGCGCGCAGTCGCTGGCGGGCTGGTTGCCGGGCATGGGGTTCAGCCGGGCGACCGGGTCGGGATTGCCGCGCGCAATTCGGCCAACTGGGTCATCGCCTATATGGCCGTACTGATGGCGGGTGGCTGCGCCAGCTTGCTCAATGGCTGGTGGAGCGGCGAGGAAATGGCCGCCGGGATCAAGCTGACCGGCTGCAAGATCGTGCTGGCTGATAAACAACGCGCCGCCCGGATCGCCGAACTTGATCTGGCTACCGCAATAGTGGTCTTCGATCACGATTACGGCTGGGAACAAGGACTGGCCGCTTTGCTAGCGAACGGCGGCGGGGCGGAAACGCCGTTACCTGCGCTGACCGGCGATGATCTCGCCACGATCCTTTACACCTCGGGCTCGACCGGCCAATCGAAAGGCGCCTGGTCGGATCACCGTGCGGTCACCCAGGCGGTGTTTTCCTACGTTGCCCAAACCCTGTCGATTTTGACCATGATGACCGAAAAGGGCGAGGCACCGACCTTGCAGCCCTGCAGCCTCGTCAATGTCCCGCTGTTTCACGTTACAGCGGAGGTTCCACTCATGCTCCAGTCGTTCGTGATCGGGCGCAAATTGGTGATGATGCCCAAATGGGACGCAGAAGAGGCCATGCGGTTGATCGAGGCCGAGAAGGTCACCTATTTCGTTGGCGTTCCGCTGATGAGCTTTGAAATCGCCACCCACCCGAACCGCGAACACTATGATATGACCAGTTGCACCGCCTTTGCTGCTGGCGGGGCGCCGCGCCCGGTCGATCATGTCCGCCGGATCAAGGAGGCCCTGCCGCACGCTTTCCCGTTGCTGGGCTATGGCCTCACGGAAACCAACGCGGTCGGTTGCGGCAACCTCAATGAAAACTATCTGGCCAAACCCGGATCGACTGGCTCCGCGACCAAGCCTCTGGTCGAAGTCGCTATGCTGGACGATGCCGGGGCGGTGCTCGGCGCAAATATCACCGGCGAAGTCGCAATCCGTACCATTGCCAATTTTGGCGGCTACTGGGAAAATCCGCAGGCCACTGCCGAAGCGATCACCGCCGATGGCTGGTTCCGCACCGGCGATCTCGGCTATCTCGATGCCGACGGCTATTTGTTTATCGTCGACCGCAAGAAGGACATCATCATCCGCGGCGGCGAAAACATCACCTGCATCGAAGTCGAAGAGGCGATCTATGCCCACCCCGATGTGGCCGAAGCCAGCGTATTCGGGATGCCCGACGAAAAATTCGGTGAACTACCCACCGGCGTCTATCAGGTCGAAGAAGGCCGCAGCCTGTCTGAAGCTGATCTGATGGCCTTTCTCAAAGCGCATATCGCTCCGTTCAAGGTGCCAGTGCGGCTGTGGGAAGAAACCGAAAGCCTGCCCCGGCTGGGCACCGAGAAGGTTGACAAGCGCGCGCTGAAA
The DNA here is from genome assembly GCA_043756025.1 of Novosphingobium sp. Lineage (GTDB taxonomy): Bacteria > Pseudomonadota > Alphaproteobacteria > Sphingomonadales > Sphingomonadaceae > Novosphingobium. The sequence goes on from JAYURW010000061.1 coordinate 7,279, forward strand.
GCCCGTTACTTGGCCGTATGGCAAGCCGAACAAAGTAAAGTTAGCTGAATTGTCAGGCGGCGGATTGCGAATATAAGTTTCTCGTATAAAACTCGATTGACAATGACGCAGATTACAATATTTTCGGAACTGCATTTTCTGCAACGAATGCACTAGCAATGGAGTGCGCACTAGTAATGGAGTGCGCACATGATAAATGCTAAGAAACTTGCGGCAGTAACTGCGTCGTTGCTAATGATCGCTGCCCTTCCAGGCGCGGCTAATGCAACGGGCTATATTCGGATTGGTGACAAGTGTTACGTCAGTTCCGGCGGGCAATACCGGCAATTGTATACTTGACAAAGCAAGGACTCGGAACCATTTCAAATGCGACAGGCCGGTGCTCTTTCCAGCGTTGAGATAACGCCCGCTATGATTAGTCTGGCTGCGGAAGCATTGCGCGCATCTGGCGCGCTAGCTGAGCCAGCGTTTGGCGTGGCGGCTCTTGCCGAGAGAGTTCTCCATACGGCTCTGGGAGGCCTTCCGCCCGAGCTTTCAGGTCAAATAGTAGATTGGCTGCCATCGCAAACTGCCTTGCAGCTTGATCGATATCGCTAACGCACATTGATCCGCTTGGAGGCCCCGCCTTCTTGTTTTTGAATTTTGAGACTTTGTAGGAGATGGGCACGATTGCGTATCGCCTGCCCTCTTCTGCGGCGGGATACCCAATCGTCCTACAGTGGGCGATTTTGTTTCTCTTGGACGACGCGAGACTGGAGACAAGGTCGCGCACCTTTGCCCACTCTGGTTGCAGGTCGGTGAATGCTGCGGAATGTGAAACGGCCTCTCCCACGAAGGCTATTTTGGTTCTGAGATTTTCGATAGCGTGAAACGCTGGGCCCAGGCTTGGGGAATCGCCGCCGAAGGCTGTAGTGGCAACATTGTATAAGCCATTTTCAACGTGTGCCCATTGCGCGACTGCGTGACCGATGGCCATATGAAACAAAATGGATTCTTCGGATGGCGTGATAATGGGCATGGAAATGACTGACACCGATCAAGAGAGAGAAAACGAGGTTCTAAAGCGGATGCTGCAAACCCCGCCAAAGCCGCACAAAGGGAAGGCGCGCGCTGATGCTACGGAAAAGGGTGACGGGCGCAATCGCAAGATTCCTCGGGCTGACAATCTGGATTGACGGGGTGTGGTTTGGCCGCCCAGACCGCACCCCGCGCGATCCCACTTAGAAGCGGGCTTCAATCCAGTCGCTAGTTCCTTGATAGCAGCGCAACGCGCTGGGCTTGGTTGCTAGTTCGGTGATAAAAATCATATCATCACTGTCGATAAAAGTTCGGAGATGTTCCCGAAGCCTGTGTGCGGTGCTGATATTTACATCGAGCAGGTAGTAATCGCGCATAGCTTTATGGGCCCCAAGGCGGCCCATTTCGTCCCAAAGGGGTTTGTAGTCCTTTTGGTTGTTAAGCTGGTATGAAACAGAAAAGTAAGCCATTGCAGTGTTCCGTAGTAGCGGAAAGACCTTGCAAAACGGCAGGAATCGTGGCATTTCGGAGTTCTCAAGACCGGAGCGCCACGCTCCACAATTTTGGGTCCGGCGGCCTTTCCACGGGTGAATGCCGAACTCGAATCGGGGGCCGCTCGAAAGGGCGGCCCTTAACGATTGTTATACCACAAAATCAGGATTTGGTCGAATCTCGTTCCCCTATTGTTCAGGGGTCCGTCCACCTCTTTCTGCGCTCTCCAACCTCGCGCGGCACCTTGTAGTGCTTAGGCGGCGAGTTTGTCAGACCGCCGATAGGTGAGGCGCTTGCCAGTGATGCCCTGCAAGGCCAGATCAGAGCGTTCATGGTCGTTCAGCTTGCGGGTGTTGTAGCGGAAGTCGAACTCTGCGGTGTAGCGGCCAAGGTGCGCTTCGCTAAGGTGATGGTAGGTGCCGATCACGCCGCGCTTAAAGATCGAGAAGAAGTTTTCGACCGTATTGGAGTGCTTAAAGCCGCCCGTGGTGACGTATTCGCTGGCGCTGTGGTTGACGCTGCTGTGACCGCTAAAATTTGCGGCCAAGTCGGGTATAGACCGGGCTTTCATCGGTCATAAGGTGGGCGCTGCGGTGAACGTTGGTAACGATCAGGGGGCGCAGGGTCTTAGCGTTGACGTTGGCAACGTGGAACGAGCGGACTTCACCATCGCGCTCGACAAGGGCGACAACGGCTTTCTTAGGGGCAGGCTTACGGGTGGCGCGGTTACGGGCTTTGCCGCCGACATAGGTTTCATCGGCTTCGACAACGGCCTGATCGCCACCGCCAAGGGGGGCAGGATCGGCAGGCGTCATGGCTTCACGAATGCGGTGCATCATAAACCAAGCGGTCTTGTAGGTGACGCCGAGCATACGGGCGACCTGATGGCCGCTGATACCCTTCTTAGAGGCGCACAGCAGATGGTTGGCTAGCAACCACTTGTTGAGAGGCACCTTGGATCGTTCAAACACGGTTCCGACCGTAACGGTAAACTGCTGGCGGCAATCGTTGCACTGGACCAGTCCGGGGCGGTGATGGCTCCCTTGCAGTCGAGTAGCATTCAACGAACCGCAATGCGGGCAGAACGGACCATCGGGCCAATTAAGGCTCTCAAGGTGTTCGCGGGCTGCTGTTTCGCAGGTGAAGCGGGGCGCTAGAATGTCCATGCCCATTATGTAGCAATTTCAATCCTGCTTTGTCAAGTATACAATTGCCGCAATACCCATTGCTAATTCAGATGCCTTGTCCAGACGAAGTGAGCGAAAACCCTTGATAGAACGTCGATATGGCTAACACTGCCCCTCCCCATCGGGGAGGGGCCACATAGCATTGTGCAAATGAATTGCGCATTGTGCCGAAATTTTTGTTTTCGAGTAGCTCGATTACACAAAACGTCTCATAGCATTGCGAAGGATCAAGAATGGCAAGGCGGACAGTAACTGCCTTTTTGGGTTTTGTCCTCGCAGCCTTGGGCGGCATAGCCACTGCTCAAGAGGCCAAACACGACAGCGCCACGGACGGTGGATCAATCGTTGTTGTCGGCAACCGGGCCGAACAGGCAGAGATCGCGGCAGATCAAGCAGTAGCCATAACTTTGCGTCCATCGGACGAGTTCCCGTTGGCCCGGCGCTATGCGCCGATTTGTGTGAAGCTGATCGGAATTGATCCAGCCTATGGGGAACTGATCGCCGAACGGATCCGTCAGAATGCGAAAACACTCGGTCGGCCTGTTGGTGGTGCGGGCTGCCAGGCCAATGTCTGGATCGGTTTTTTCCTTAACAGCCGCGATGCAGTTGATCGTTTGCGCAAAGACGAGCCCCTATTCTTCGATACATTGAAATCGTTTGAAATTGACCGAATTTTTGGCGGTAGCGGTGCCGCGCAAGTTTAGCACGCCACTGAAATCCGCGGTGTCGATGGTCGGCCGATCCCAATCATTCTTTACATAAATCCGCTTACCGGCGAACGCGTTGAAGTTGGCTACAACGCCCAATATTCCGGTGGGCGCCTCGTTTCCCCCGTCCGCAATGACATCAACGGCACTATCGTAATCTTTGATCGCGATCGGGCCAACGGAAAGACCGTTCAGCAACTGGCCGACTATGCCACCTTCCGCATACTCGCCCCGGTGCAGGATTTTGCCGAAGTTCCGGGCGGGACCATGTCTTCAATTCTCCACTTGTTCGCCGCCGGGGCCGAGCCGCCTGAGGGGCTGACCGAGTTTGACTGGGCCTATCTGTCGGCGTTCTACAAATTGGATCGCGGTGCGAAAGTCAGCGCGGTTCATGATGGCACCAAGCGGTCGGTGCTGGACGGGACAGGCCAGAAGCTGCTGGAGAAATCGGCAAAAGACTGACGCTGCCTGCGCAGGCGGTTGACAAGCGCGCGCTGAAAGCCCGTAACTTGGCCGTATGGCAAGCCGAGCAGAAATCCACAGCGTAACCCCCAGCCGGATCGTCAATCAGCGCGCGGTGATTGATCGCCGCGTGCTGAGCGAGGCGATTGGCGGGTTGGCCGAGGCCATCGGAGCGGCCAAGGCCCGGCCTAAAGTGGTCGAGCTGCTGCGCGAAGCCTTGGCCGGCGGGCGCGCAGAGATTGCCCGGCGGCTGCTGGAAAAACCATCGGCTGGCTGTCTTTGTGCCGAGGCGCAGGCCTTTTTGGTCGATCAACTGGTCAGGGTGATTCACGATCACGTGGTCCTCGCGGTTTATCCCTCGGGCAACCGCTCGTCGGGCGAACGGCTGACGATCATGGCGGTCGGCGGCTATGGCCGGGGCGAAATGGCCCCGCATTCCGATGTTGATATCGCGTTCATCACTCCGCTCAAACAAACCCCCTGGTGCGAACAGGTGATCGAAGCGACGCTCTATTTCCTGTGGGATCTGGGGCTGAAAGTCGGGCAATCGAGCCGCAGTCTCGATGAAATGGTGCGGATGGCCAAAGCCGATCTGACGATCCGCACGGCGCTGCTCGAAGGGCGTTATGTCTGGGGCGATCAGGCGCTGTTCGATGAAGCGCAGAGCCGGTTCTGGGCCGATGTGGTGGCCGGGACCGAGCGCCAGTTCGTCACCGAAAAGCTGGCCGAACGCAACGACCGGCACAAGCGGCTGGGCGATAGCCGCTATGTCGTCGAGCCCAATGTCAAAGAGGGCAAAGGCGGCTTGCGCGATCTGCACACGCTGTACTGGATCGGCAAATATATCCATCACGTCGGCAGCGTGGCTCAGCTGGTCGATGCCGGGCTGCTCTCGGCGGCGGAATACCGCACCTTTCGCAAGGCTGAGGACTTTTTCTGGGCGGTGCGCTGTCACCTCCACACGATTACTGGGCGGGCCGAGGACCGGCTGACGTTTGATATCCAGCGCGAAGTGGCGGCGCGGATGCAGTTTGCCGAACGGCCCGGCAAAAGCGCGGTTGAACGGTTCATGCAGTACTTCTTTTTGCAGGCCAAGCGCGTCGGCCACCTGACCGGGCTGTTCCTGGCCCAGCTGGACGATCAGTTCGCGAAGAAGCAACCACGCGGGCTGCTGGCAGGGTTCCGCGCGCGGCGGCGAATGGTCAAAGGCTATCCGGTGTTTGGCGGGCGGGTCGGCGTGCCATCGGACGATTGGTTTGCCCAGGATCCGGTCCGGCTGATCGAAATTTTCGTAGTGGCCGATAGCCAGGGGCTGGAACTGCACCCCGATGCGATGCGGCTGGCGGTACGCGATGCCCGGCTGGTCGATGCGGTGCGCGATGATCCGGCGGCCAATGCTGCGTTCATGGACCTGCTGACCAGTCGCAACGATCCCGAAGTGGCGCTGCGCTGGTTTAATGAGGCCGGGGTGTTCGGCCGGTTTGTGCCCGATTTTGGCCGGGTCAACGCCCAGATGCAGTTCGATATGTACCACCATTACACCGTCGACGAACACACCATCCGCGCAATCGGCCTGATGGCGCGGATCGAAAAGGGTGAGATGAAGGCCGATCACCCGCTGGCCAGTGCGATCATCCATAAGGTGGTCGGCCGCCGGGCGCTGTACGTCTCGATCCTGCTCCACGATATCGCCAAAGGGCGGCGCGGCGATCACTCGCAACTGGGCGCCGAAGTCGCTCTGAAGCTATGCCCGCGGCTCGGTCTGTCCGAAGAAGAAAGCCACCTGGTCGCCTGGCTGGTCCGCAACCATCTGCTGATGAGCGCGGTCGCGTTCAAACGCGATCTGGCCGACTGGAAGACGATCACCGATTTCGTGACGCAGGTTCAGGCGATTGAACGGCTGCGGCTGCTGGCGATGCTGACTATTGTCGATATCCGGGCGGTCGGACCGGGGGTCTGGAACAGCTGGAAGCGCCAGTTGATCCACGAGCTGTATGAAGCGACCGAAGAGCGGCTGCGGCTGGGCCATGTCCAGCGCGGGCGGGCTCAGCGGATTGAGGCCAAGCAGCGCGTCGTGGCCGAACGGCTAGGCCCCACAAGCAAGCTGGTTGGCAAATACGCCAAGCAGCTCAATGACGCCTATTGGATCGCCGAGCCGGACGATATCATCGCGATGAACCTGATCCAGCTGGACCGAGCCAGAGGCGCAACGCTCGATGTCCATACCGAATACTATGCCGCGCGCGGGGCGACGCTGGTCACGGTCATCGCCGCTGATCATCCCGGGCTGTTCTACCGGATCGCCGGGGGAATCCATCTGGCTGGCGGCAACATCATCGACGCCCGAATCCACACCACCCGGGGCGGCATGGCGGTCGACAATTTCCTCGTCCAGGACCCGTTGGGGCGGCCGTTTTCAGAAGCAAACCAGCTCGCCCGGATCGAAACCACAATTGCCGAGGCGCTGGGCGGCAAAATCAAGCTGGTCCCGCAGCTCGCCGCCCGCCCCAGCGCCCGGCCTCGCGCCGATGCCTTTGATGTCCGGCCCGGGGTTGAGTTCGACAATGCCGCGTCCAACCGCTTCACCGTGATAGAGGTTAACGCGCGCGACCGTCCGGCGCTGCTCAGCCGTCTTGCCCGGGCGCTGTTCGAAGCCAAGCTGATGGTCCATTCCGCCCATATCGCCACTTACGGCGAACGCGCGGTTGATAACTTTTACGTCACCGATCTGCTCGGCGAAAAGGTTGACGCGGGCGCGCGACTGAAAGCGGTTGAGAAGAAGCTGCTGGAGGCGGCTGAGGAGACGGTTGGCGTGGTGGCAACGTGAGGCCGCGTTCGATTACCCAATCAACGCTTCGGCAATTTGCACGGCATTGAGCGCGGCGCCTTTACGCAAATTGTCGCCGACCACGAACAGCGCGAGGCCGTAAGCGACCGTCGGATCGCGGCGGACCCGGCCGACGAAAACCGGGTCTTGCCCAGTGGCTTCCAGCGGGTTGGGCACTTCGCAGACCACCACGCCGGGCGCGCCAGACAGGATTTCCAGCGCGCGCGCGACACTGATCGGGCGTTCAAATTCGGCATTGATCGACAGCGAATGCCCGGTGAACACCGGCACCCGGACGCAGGTACCCGATACCGGCAGATCGGGCAGGTTCAGAATTTTGCGGCTTTCGTCGCGCAGCTTGAGCTCTTCTTCGGTATAGCCGTCTTCGGACACGACATAGTTCAGCGGGATCACGTTGTGGGCGATCGGCACGGTCCACTTTTCAGGTGTGGGCAGCAGGTCATCGTGGCCGCCCGCAGCCAGTTCGCGCGCTGCGCCGCCAACATGATCGAGCTGCCGGCCGAGCAATTCGATCCCTTCAAGGCCGCCGCCTGAAACCGCCTGATACGTCGAGATCGTCAACCGCTTGAGCCCCGCCTCAGCGTGGAGCGGACGCAGCACCGGCATCGCCGCCATGGTGGTGCAATTGGGATTGGCGATGATCCGCTTGGGCAGGGCGGCCAGCGCCTCAGGGTTCACTTCGGACACCACCAGCGGCACATCGGGATCGGCCCGCCAGGCCGATGAATTGTCGATCACGATTGCCCCCGCTGCAGCCACAATCGGGGCCAGCGTCTTGGCAGTCGATCCCCCGGCTGAGAACAGCACTACGTCAAGCCCGGCGTAGTTTGCACTTGCCGCATCTTCCACGGTGATCCCGTCCAGCACTTTGCCGGCCGAACGGGCCGAGGCGAACAACCGCAGACTGGCGATGGGAAAGTTCCGCTCAGCCAGAATGGCGCGGATCATGCTGCCGACCAGCCCGGTTGCGCCGACAATGCCGACGTTGAGGTGTTGTCCGGCGGCGAAATGATGAGCCATGATGCTACTCCTTTGGGTAGGGGAGAGCAGTGCGGGGGGTGTGATGATCCGAAATGGAAAGCCCCGCCTGCTCGTGCGGGGTGGGTTGTTCGGGTGCCTTAAACCAGCACCGCCGCAACCGTTCCCGCTATGGCGGTCGGTTTGGTGGTAATGGTCATGGTCGGCACCTTGGACATGACCGGCGCCCCTAACGATCCTTTGACGCAATGGCAACGGCTTTGTTGCAATGCAGCACGCAAGATTAGTGCGCGGCTGCTTTCAACCGCGCCAGCGCCGTCTCGCTCCCAATCAGCGGCAGCAGCGAAGCCATGTCGGGGCCGTGGTCGCGCCCTGTCAGCGCCTGGCGCAGCGGCATGAACAGGGCTTTGCCTTTGCGTCCGGTCAGCTCTTTCAGCGCGGCGGTCAGCGCGGGCCAATCGGCGCCGGTGCTGGCCAGCACTTCGGCGGCCTGCGCCAGAAAGGCTTGATCGTCGGCTTCAAATGGCGGCGCAGCAATCGGCCCGGTTACCACCGACCACCAGTCTGCCGCTTCGCCGATATGCTCCAGATTGGGCCGGATCGCCTCCCACGCTGCCTCGCCCATTCCGCTGGGCAGCAGATGCGCCACGCGGGGATAAGGCAGGCGGTGGACCACCCCGGCGTTGACCCGGTGAAGGTCTGCCTCGTCAAACCGCGCCGGCGCGCGGCCAAAGTGGTCCAGCGTAAAGTTCTGCGCCAATGCCGCGCTGTCCAGCGCAGGATCAACCGGATCGGACGTGCCCAGCCGCGCCAGCAGCGCGATCAGCGCCTCCGGTTCGATCCCTTCATCGCGCAGCGCCGCCATGCCGAGCGAGCCGAGCCGCTTGGATAGCTTGCCCTCAGAGCCGACCAGCAATGCCTCATGGGCAAAGCGCGGAGGACGTGCCCCCAGCGCTTCGAACATCTGGATCTGGCTGGCGGTGTTCGACACGTGGTCTTCGCCGCGCAACACATCGGTGATGCCCATCGCAATGTCGTCGATCACGCTGGGCAGCAGATAAAGCCACGATCCATCGCCGCGCCGGACGACCGGATCGCTCATCTTGGCCGGGTCAAACAGCTGGACCCCGCGAATGCCATCTGTCCAGACGATCGGGGCGGACTGATCCAGCAGAAAACGCCAGTGCGGGGTTTCACCCGCCGCAGCTTTGGCCGCATGGTCAGCCTCGCTTAGGCTCAAACCTGCGCGGTCATAGATCGGTGGCAGGCCGCGCCCGAGCAGCACCTTGCGCTTGAGGTCCAATTCCTGCGCGGTTTCATAACAGCGATAGACCCGGGCACCCGCGATCAGTTTCTGAAACTCCGCCTCGTACAGATCAAACCGGGCCGATTGCCGTTCCTCGCCGTCCCAATGCAGGCCGAGCCATTCGAGATCGGCCTTGATCGCGGCGACGTATTCCTCCCGGCTGCGCTCTTGATCGGTATCGTCGATCCGCAGCAGGAACCGCCCGCCAGCCTGCTTGGCCAGCAGCCAGTTATGCAGCGCCGCGCGGACATTGCCGACGTGCAGCGTGCCGGTGGGGCTAGGGGCGAAACGGGTGGTGATAGTCATGACGCGCCGTTAGCCCCCGCAGCCAGTGGTGTCACGCGCTGCGAAACGCATGGGTGATCGGATAGCGCCGATCCCGGCCAAAGTTGCGCGTGCCCAATTTGACCCCCGGCGGCGCTTGACGGCGTTTGTATTCGGCAATGTTAAGCAGGCGTTCGATCCGCACCACGGTATCGCGCTCGAACCCGTCGGCGACCAATTGATCGACGCTTTTTTCATGCTCGACCAGCCCGAGCAGGATCCCGTCGAGCACCGGATAGGGCGGCAGCGAATCCGAATCCTGCTGGTCGGGGCGCAGTTCGGCAGAGGGCGGGCGGGTGATGATCCCTTCGGGCATTACCGGGCCATCCGGACCAAGGCCGATCTTCGGTTTGTTGGCGTTGCGCCACTTGCTAATCGCAAATACCGTCATTTTGTAGGCGTCTTTCAGCGGGTTATAGCCCCCCGCCATATCGCCATAGATCGTGGCATAGCCGACGCTCATCTCGCTCTTGTTGCCGGTGGTCAGCAGCATCGGCCCGAATTTGTTGGACAGCGCCATCAAGGTCACGCCGCGGATCCGGCTCTGGACGTTCTCTTCGGTGATATCGACTTGGGCATCGGCAAAGCTGCCCGCCAGCATCGTGTCGAAAGCATCGACCGCCGGGGAAATCGGGACTGTGTCATAGCGGCAACCGATCATCGCCGCGCATTCGGTCGCCAGATCGAGGCTCAATTGCCCGGTGAACCGGCTTGGCAACATCACGCACCAGACCCGCTCTGGCCCCAGCGCATCGGCGGCAATTGCGGCGCAGATCGCGCTGTCGATCCCGCCCGACAGGCCCAGAACCACGCCGGGGAAGCGGTTGCGATCGACATAATCGCGCAGCGCGAGAACCATGGCGCAGTAGATATCCTCGGGATGGTCGGCCAATTTGGCCAGCTCGCCCTGATCACAGCGCCAGCCATTGGCCGTGCGAGTCCAGCGGGTGGTAACTTCCTGCTCTTCCCAATCGGTCAGCTGCACCGCCAACCCGCCATCGCCGTTGACGACAAAACTTGCGCCGTCGAAGACCAGTTCATCCTGCCCGCCGACCCGGTTGAGGTAGGCCAAAGGCAGGCCGGTATCGACCGCGCGGCGCTTGGCCACGCCATCGATCCGCAGCGTGTCCTTGTCGATCTCATACGGACTGCCGTTGATGCAGATCAGCAGTTCAGCGCCGAAATCAGCGAGGTGGCGGCAGACGTCGGGGTGCCAGATATCTTCGCAAATCGGCAGGCCGATCATCACCCCTTTGAACACCACGGGTTCGGGCAGGGGGCCGGGCTGGAACAGCCGCATCTCGTCAAAAGTGCCGTAATTGGGCAGTTCGTGCTTGAGCCGGATTGCCGCGACTTTGCCCTGATCGAGCAACGCCACGCCGTTATGCAGGTTACCGTCGACCACAAACACCGATCCGACCAGCATCGCCGGGCCGGTTGTAGCCGTCGCCTTGGCGAGTTTCTCAAGCTCTGCCGCAGCCCGCTCGATCAGAGCCGGTTTCAGCACCAGATCTTCGGGCGGATAGCCGATCAGCTGCATCTCGGGAAAGACGATCAGGTCTGCTCCAGCCGCTCCGGCCCGCGTGCGCGCGGCCAGCATGGCAGCAGCATTGCCGGGAATGTCGCCAACCGATTGGTTGAGCTGAGCGAGAGTGATGGAAAGCGTTTCGACCATCCCCCTTCCCTAAGGCCAAGGATCGCGTTAGCCAATGCGGATGATCGACCAAACCCCGTTCGCCCAGGCTTTTGCCTCCGCCCAGCTGCCCGGCGCTGTGGGCATGATTGTCGGCCGCGATGGCACCCACTTTGCCCAGGCGCTGGGGCAGGCCGATGCCAGCACCGGCGCGGCCATGACCGAAGACACGCCGTGCCAGATCGCCTCGATGACCAAGGCGCTGGTTTCGGTCGCGGCGATGCAACTGGTTGAGGCTGGGCGGCTCAGCCTTGATGCGCCGATTGGCGCTGTGCTGCCAGAGCTGGCCGATCCGCAGGTGCTAACCGGCTTTGACGCCGCCGGTCAGCCGCAATTGCGCGCTGCCATGCGCCCGCTGACGCTGCGTCACCTGCTCACTCACACTTCGGGCTTCGGCTACTTCTTCATCCACCCCGAAGTGCTGCAATATTTTGCCGCCGTTGGCATGCCCGCGCCCGGATCGCTGGCGTCGCTGCGGATGCCGCTGATGTTCGACCCGGGCGAGCGCTGGGAATACAGCGTCTCAACCGACTATGTTGGTCTGGTGGTAGAGGCAGTTACTGGCGAGCGGCTGGGGGATTACCTGACGCGCGAAGTGTTCGCGCCGCTGGGCATGACCCAAACCGGGTTTCGCGCCGCACTGCCCGCCGCTGGCGCGCGGGTCCACTCGCGCCTGCCGGACGGCGGCTTCAAAGTTGAGCCCACTTTTTTGGGCGGGGGCGAGTATGACGCCGGGGGCGGGGGCCTGGTCGGAACGGCGCCAGACTATGCCCGGTTCGTCCAGATGATGCTGCGTGGCGGTGAGCTTGATGGAAACCGGCTGCTGAAGCCTGAAACCGTTGCCGAAATGGCCCGCAACCAAGTTGCCCCGCTGCGCGCCGGGGCCATGGGCAGCGCGATGCCCGCGCTGGCCCAGCCCTATGATACGTTCCCCGATCAGCACACCGGCTGGGGATTGGGCTTTTTGATCAACCCGGGAAAAGGCCCCAATGGCCGCAGCCCCGGCAGCCTCGCCTGGGCTGGGATCTTCAACTCGTACTACTGGATCGACCCGTCAGCAGGAGTGGGCGGCGTGTTCATGAGCCAGTTGGCCCCATTCGGCGATGCGGGGGCGCTGGCTTGTTTCGGGGCGCTGGAGCAGATGGCCTACGCCTGATCTGTTCCTACTTGTTCTTCAGATTGTCCAAACCGCGGACCACGCCGGGCTTTTCGCTGGGCTTGGAGACGTTGGTTTTGACTTTAGCGGCTTTGGGCTTGCGCACTTCGCGGGTCGATTTGGCTTGTGATTTTGCCATACGTTCTTCCAATATGTTGGAGCGGGACATCAGGATTGCCCCAAGCGGAAACCGCTCGTCCACCGCGTGTAGCAGTGCCGGGATGAGGTGCCAAGGTCGGGCCGCCGCCACCCGATTGTAAGGCGCGCACCAAAAAGCCCCGCCGGATCGCTCCGGCGGGGCTGTTTGTTGGTGCCCGGTTTGGGCAGCTTCAGGCGTGTTACGCGTCGCCGTCAGCCGCTTCGGGGTTCAGGTATTCGCCCGCATCGGCGTCAAGGCCGTGGGTCTCGCCCTCAACTGCGGCCAACGGATCATCGCCGATTGCGGCTTCAGGACCCTGGGCCAGTTCGGCAGCGTGCTCTTCAGCGGCGCTGGCCGGAGCGATCAAGCTCTCTTGCAGCTTGCGGTACGAAGCGCGCAGTGCGGCGTCGCGGCTGGATGCCGCCACGCGCAAGCGGTTCATGCCGGCCCCGGTACCTGCTGGGATCAGACGGCCAACGATCACGTTTTCCTTCAGCCCGATCAGGTTGTCCTTCTTTCCTTCAACTGCCGCCTGCGTCAGCACGCGGGTGGTTTCCTGGAACGAAGCGGCCGAGATGAACGAACGGGTTTGGAGCGAGGCTTTGGTGATGCCAAGCAACACCGGCTTACCTTCGGCCGGCTTTTGGCCGGGAGCAAGTTTGGCGTTGATCTCGTCCATCTCTTCACGGTCGACCTGTTCGGCAGCCAGCAAGGTAGTGTCGCCGCCATCGGTGATTTCAACCTTCTGCAGCATCTGGCGAACGATCACCTCGATGTGCTTGTCGTTGATTTTCACGCCCTGCAAACGGTACACTTCCTGGATTTCCGCGACGAGGTATTCGGCGAGCGCCTCAACCCCGAGCACTTCCAGAATGTCGTGCGGATCGGGCGAACCGGAAATCAGGTTGTCGCCCTTTTTGACCCAGTCACCCTCTTGCACGTCGATCGCGCGGCTCTTGGGGATCAGGTATTCCACCGGATCGCCTTCTTCCGGGACAATCGCAATCTTGCGCTTGGCCTTGTAATCGCGAACGAATTCAACCCGTCCGGCAATCTTGGCGATGATCGAATTGTCCTTTGGCTTGCGCGCTTCGAACAGCTCGGCCACCCGCGGCAGACCGCCGGTGATGTCGCGGGTCTTGGCGGCTTCGCGGCTGGCGCGGGCGAGGATGTCGCCCGCTTCGACCGTCTGGCCATCTTCGACCGACAGCGTGGTGCCGGGCGCCATCATATAGCGCGCAGCTTCACCCGAATCGGCATCGAGCAGGGTCAGGCGCGGCCGCAGGTCTTCCTTCTTGGCACGGTTGGTCGAGCGGTTCTCGGTCACCAGGCGGCTGGTCATGCCGGTGGCTTCGTCGGTCGCTTCGGTCATGGTCCGCCCGTCGAGCAGATCCTGATATTTGACCACGCCCGACTGATCGGTGATCACCGGGGTGGTGAACGGATCCCATTCGGCCAGCCGCTGGCCTTCGATGACGCTGGTGCCATCCTTGAGCAGCAGATGGGTCCCGTAAGGCACGCGGTGAATCGCGCGTTCGCGGCCATCGACATCGAGCACCACGACTTCGCCGCTGCGCGCCAGGCTCAGCTGGCGGCCGCGCTTGTCGACGATGGTCATGATGTCGCGATAGATCACCGAGCCGTCACAGATCGATTCGAGGTGTGACTGTTCGTTGACCTGTGCCGCGCCGCCGATGTGGAAGGTCCGCATCGTCAGCTGGGTGCCGGGCTCGCCGATCGACTGGGCGGCGATAACGCCCACCGCTTCGCCGATGTTGACCGGGGTTCCGCGGGCCAGATCACGGCCATAGCAAGTCGCGCAAACGCCCTGTTCGGCTTCGCAGATCAGCGGTGAGCGGATCCGTGCGGCCTGCAGACCGGTCGCTTCGACCTTGGCGGTCGCAGCTTCATCGAGCAGCGTGCCCTTGGGCATCACCAGCGCGCCGTCCTTGTCGACGATATCCTCGGCCAAAGTCCGGCCCAGGATACGCTCGCCGAGCGAGGCGATCACCGCGCCGCCCTGCACGATCGAGCGCATTTCCAGCGCGCGCTCGGTGCCGCAATCCTCGATCACCACCACGCAGTCCTGCGACACGTCGACCAGTCGGCGGGTCAGGTAACCCGAGTTTGCGGTCTTGAGTGCAGTATCGGCCAGACCCTTGCGGGCGCCGTGCGTGGAGTTGAAATATTCAAGAACGGTCAGACCTTCCTTGAAGTTCGAGATGATTGGGGTCTCGATGATTTCGCCCGAAGGCTTGGCCATCAGACCGCGCATCCCGGCGAGCTGCTTCATCTGCGTTGGCGAACCACGCGCGCCCGAATGCGACATCATGTAAATCGAGTTGATCGGCTTGAGTCGCCCGGTTTCCGGATCGACCGGCTCGGCGCGAATCTCGTCCATCATCGCGTTCGCGACCTGATCGCCGCAGCGGCT
>JAYURW010000062.1:0-21853 GCA_043756025.1 Novosphingobium sp.
GGTCTTCGAAAAATCAACAAATATTTGATCGACCTGCGGGTCGCCATCGATCAACACGTGCTCCAGCGTCTGCCACTTGCTGGAATCATTCCGCATCGCGGCACCCGCCGGATCGTTGCCTGCTGCCGGGCCAGAGTAGGTATTACCCCGGATCATCAATGGCGAGGCGCATTCGGGCCACTTGGTCAGCGGCGTGCCGATTTCGACCATGCACGAGGGCCCGTCGAGATTGGCCCACAGCCCGTCCTTTAACTGCGGTCCAGACGCCGTATCGAACCACGGCTGGTCGGACACGACCATGTTGCAAGCAGGCAGCGCGGCCAGTGCGGCACAAGCCAGCGCGGATTTCAGCCTGGTCATGTTCGCTTTCCCCTCACCCGCGGCAGTCGCAGCTTTACCAGCAGCCCGCCCAGATCTTCGCTTTCGTCCAGCGTCACGCCGCCGCCATAGATTTCCGCGACATCGCGCACAATCGCCAGGCCCAGTCCGGTGCCGGGTTTGCCGGTATCGAGCCGCGCGCCGCGATCGAATATCCGGGTGCGTTCTTCCTCAGGAATGCCCAAGCCATCGTCCTCAACCCAGACCTCGCACCAATCAGGCTCTGCGGTCGGGTCGAGCGTAACGAACACCGAACCGCCGCCATATTTGGCTGCGTTCTCGATCAGGTTGCCAAGGATTTCATCGAGGTCTTGCCGCTCGATCGCGACCAGCGCCGTGCGGTTTCCGTCTAGATCGAACCGGGCCTTGTCATACAGCACGGTCACCGCGCGCAGCACTGCCTCCACACTTTCGCCAACACTGGCGCGGGCCTGCCCGACCGCGCGGCGGCCGACAGCACGGGCGCGGGCGAGGTGGTGATCGACCTGACGGCGCATCACGGCTGCTTCACGGATCACGGTATCGGGCAAATCCTCCGCCCGCGCGGTGGCGGCATTCATCACCACGGTCAGCGGGGTTTTGAGCGCATGGGCAAGGTTTCCGGCGTGAGTCCGCGCCTCTTCGGCCTGGCGTTCGGTGTGCGCCAGCAGGCCGTTCAATTCCACCACCAGCGGCTGCACTTCCAAGGGCAACGGCTCGGTCACCCGGTTGGCGCCAGAGCTGCGCATTTTCTGGATCGCCAGCTGCACCCCGCGCAACGGGCCAAGGCCCAGCCAGGTCTGGAGCATGGCCATCACCAGCAATCCCAGCCCCAACACCGCAAAACTGCGGACCAGAATGCGCCGAACCCGGCCGATTTGCTCGTCAAGCTCGGCGCGCTTTTCGGCGACGGTGAACCACCACACGGTATCGCTGCCGGGCAGCTGGATCGAACGCTCGATCACCCGCAATTGCTCGCTGGGAAACTGACTGCTGTCATAGGCGTGCGGGGCTTTGTCGGTATGCCCGGCGCGGACATCGAGCGAGCGGTCCCACAGCGAGCGCGAGGGGAAATCATCATGGCCTTGCCCGCGGATTTGCCAGTAAAGCCCGCTATTGGGTTCCAGCAGCCGCTGATCGCCCAGCGGCCGGTTGAGGAACACTTCCCCATCCTGACCGACCTCAGCCGAGGCGATCATCCCGTTGAGCAGATTGCCCAATTGCGCATCGAAAGTGCGGGTGACTTGCCCGGTCAGCGTTTTGTCGAGCGCCAACCCGCCGCCCAGCAGCAGCACCGCGATCCACACCGCAGCGATCAGCATCATCCGGGAAGAGAGCGATCCGGTGTGCGGGACAACCTGGTCGGGCGCGTCGCTCATGCGTCCCTGTCCCTCAAAGCGAGGGACTTAAGAGAGAGGCCAGGCGCCACGCAGGTCTCTAACCCCGACCCGGACCAGCTGGATCGTCGAGGCTGTAGCCCAGCCCGCGGATCGTGGTGATCACATCGGCGCCAAGTTTTTTGCGGATGCGCGTCACGAACACTTCGATGGTGTTTGAATCGCGGTCGAAATCCTGATCGTAGATATGCTCGATCAGCTCGGTCCGGCTGACCACCTTGCCTTTGTGGTGGAGCAGATAGGACAGCAGTTTGTATTCCTGCGCGGTCAATTTGACCGGTTCGCCGTCCAGCGTGACCCGGCCCGAACGGGTATCGAGCCGCACGTCACCGGCAATCAATTCGCTGCTGGTATTGCCCGAAGCACGGCGGATCAGCGCGCGCAAGCGGGCGATCAGTTCCTCGGTTTGGAATGGTTTGGCCAGGTAATCGTCCGCCCCGGCATCGAGGCCCGCGACCTTGTCCGACCAGCTATCGCGCGCGGTCAGCACCAGCACTGGAAACTTGCGGCCTTCCTTGCGCCACATCCCCAACACGGTCAGTCCATCAATCTCGGGCAGGCCGAGATCGAGGATCACCGCATCGTATTCCTCGGTCGAGCCCATGAAATGGCCATCTTCGCCATCGACCGACAGATCGACCGCATAGCCATTAGCCTCGAGAGTGTTCTTCAATTGCTTGCCGAGAGTCGGTTCGTCCTCGACGATCAGGATACGCATCGCAATTTCCCTAAAAAATCTTCGCCGATCAAATGGGACCAAAGCCCATTGAGGTCAAGCAAGCCGCTTCATTGCAGCTTGCGGATAACATCGCCGCTGCGGGCATCGACATCGATGAAGATCACGCGGCCATCGCGAATGAATTTCAGGCGGTAAGCCTGCGCCACCGGATCATACTCTGGCCCAAGGTATTGCGCGCCGGGCATCGTCGGGAGGACGGCCTTTTCGATGTCGCTCAGCGATTTCACATTGCCGCTGCGCAGGTCCTTGCGGGCCTTGCCTTGTTCATTGACAGGCCCGGCCAGCCCGGGTGCAACGGGCAGGCACAGCGCGATCGCGGCGAGGATAAGCAGCTTTTTCATGACAAGTTGCGGTCTAATCTTAGGGGCTTGAACGCGGTGTGAATGGATCACGCAGCGCGCAGCCGGGCGATGTAGCGGCGGCGCAGTTCAGCAGTCTGCACGCCAGGCCCGCCATTGCCAATCGGCGTCCCATCGACCGCAACCACCGGCATAACCAGCGCCCCGGCGGACGAAATGAACGCTTCGCGCGCGGCCAGCAGTTCTTCTGGGGTGAACGCCCGTTCCTCAACCACCAGTCCGATTTCGCGAGCAATGTCGAGCATACACAGCCGGGTTACGCCCGGCAGCACGCCGTGATCGACCGGGTGCGAAACCAGCACGCCGCGCGCATCGATGATATGGGCATTGGCGCTGGTCGCCTCGGTAATCACCCCGCCTTCGACCAGCCAGGCATCGTCATAGCCGGCATCGCGGGCGGCCTCTTTGGCCATGACGGGATAGAGCAACTGGGTGGTTTTGGCCGAGCGGACCTGCCAGCGCAAATCCGGATAAAGCATCACCCGCAGCCCGGCTTCCGCAGCCGGATTGTCCACCAGCTGTGCTTGCTGGGTAAAGGCAAAGCGGTTTGGCGGCGCAGGCGGCACTGCTGCCAAGAAGTCCCGGTCCGCCGGGGCGCCGCCGGTGACTTGCAGATAGACCCGGCCTTCGATCAAGCCATTGTGTTCGATCAGTTCGGCCAGCACCGCAGGCCAATCGGTAGCGTCTTCGATCCGCGCCGTCGCCATCGACCGGGCCAGCCGCGCGGCGTGATGCGGCCAATTGCAAATGTGCCCATCGAGCACTGGGGTCACTTCATAGACCCCCTGTCCAAACAGCAAGGCACGATCAAAGATCGGCAACTTTGCTTCGGTTTCGGGGACAAATTCGCCATTGAGCCAGACTGTGCGCATCTGGGCAGCTTTCAACGCCTCGGTGCGCCTTGTCAACGCGCGCGCGTGCCCCTAGGTGGCGCGGACCATGGCCGCCGCACCAATCCTCTCCTGGGAAAGCCTGGGCCTCCAGCAAGGCTCTGGCTGGCTGTTCCGCGATCTTGATATGGCGATTGGCCCGCGCGACCGGCTGGCTCTGATCGGCCGCAACGGCGCGGGCAAGACCACCATGCTGCGGCTGATTGCTGGCGAGATTGAGGCCGACAAAGGCAACCGTTCGGTCCAGCCCGGCACCCGGATCGTGATGCTGGAGCAAGACCCGTTCTTTACCGGTTACGATACGCTGCTCGACTTTGCCCTGTCCGGCAAAGATCCCCCGCCCCGGCACGAGGTGGAAGCCATCGCCGGGCAACTGGGGATTGACCTGAGCCGCAAGGCTGACAACGCCAGCGGCGGAGAGCGGCGCCGCGCCGCGCTCGCCCGGGCCTTGGCCAGTGAGCCCGATCTGCTGCTGCTGGACGAGCCGACCAACCACCTTGATCTTGCCGCGATCGAGTGGCTGGAAGACTGGCTGAGCCGCTACAAAGGCGCTTTCGTGGTGATCAGCCATGACCGGACTTTCCTGACCCGGCTGACCAAAGCGACGCTGTGGATTGACCGCGGTTCGATGCGCCGCAAGGACATCGGCTTTGGCGGGTATGATGCTTGGACCGAGCAGGTCTATGCCGAAGAGGCCCGCAGCGCCGACAAGCTCGACGCCAAGCTGAAAATCGAGGCGCACTGGCTCGAACGCGGGGTGACCGCGCGGCGCAAACGCAACCAGGGCCGCCTTGCCAAGCTATGGGAAATGCGCGCCACCCGCGCCGCGATGCTAGGACCGCAGGGCACCGCCAAACTGGGGCTGGCGGTCGATGATGCCAAGTCCAAAGCCGTCATCGTGGCCGACAAGGTGGCGAAAGCGTTCGGGGATCGCCCGATCATCAAGGATTTCACCCTGCGGATCACCCGCGGGGACCGGATCGGGATTGTCGGTTCCAACGGTGCGGGCAAGACCACGCTGCTGAAATTGCTGACCGGCGAACTGGCGCCAGACAGCGGCACGATTACGCTGGCCAAAACGCTGCAAGGCGTGCTGATCGACCAGCAGCGCAGCCTGATGGCTCCCGAAAAGACCGTCCGCGATGTGCTGGCCGATGGCGGCGACTGGATCGACGTGCGCGGGGTCCGCAAACACATCCATGGGTACCTCAAGGACTTTTTGTTCGATCCCGGACTGGTCGAAGCCAAGATCGGCACGCTATCGGGCGGCGAGCGTAGCCGCTTGCTGCTGGCCCGCGAATTTGCCCGGCTGTCCAACCTGCTGGTGCTGGATGAGCCGACCAACGACCTCGATCTGGAAACGCTCGACCTGTTGCAGGAAGTGATTTCGGATTATGATGGCACCGTTCTGATCGTCAGCCACGACCGCGATTTCCTCGACCGGACGGTGACGATCACGCTGGGCCTCGATGGCAGCGGCCGGGTCGATATCGTCGCGGGCGGCTATGCCGATTGGGAAAAGCAGCGGCAGGCGCGCACCGCCTCTCAAGCTCCCGTTCGTGCCGAACGAAATCGAGACGCGCCAGCGGCGGCGCAAGCACCCGCTAAAAAGGGCAAGCTCACTTACAAAGACCAGCGCGATTACGATCTGCTGCCGGGCCGGATCGAGGAAATCATCGCGCAAATCACCCGCGACGAAGCCGCCCTGCACGATCCCGCACTCTACACCCGCGACCCCGCCAAGTTCGCCGCACTGACCAAAGCGATTGATGCGGCGCGGGCCGAGAAAGACGCGGCCGAAGAACGCTGGCTGGAATTGGCGGAGCTAGTTGAGGGCTGAGCGCCACGTCACCCGATCCGATAAAACCCCGCCACCCGGTCCAGCGCCAATCGCAACACCAGTTTGCCGCTGCGGACCGGCCAGGCCAGGGCCCGCTCGGCATCGGGCAGGCCTTCCCCGGCGCAGACCACCCGCCACAGGATATCGGACAGCCCCGGCCCAGCAGCACTGACCGCGCTGTCAAACCGCTGGCGCGCGGCGATCTGGCGTTCGCTGGCGCTGAGCGAGGGTTCGCCGCCACCGCCTTGCACCCGCACCGGATCCCACCGCATCGTCACGCTGGGAGCCAATTGCGCGCGTTCAAAATCGCGGCGCAGGCATTCTCCGGCAGCGAACTGAACATCAGTCAGATGGCCGCGGGCGTGGAGCCAGCATAGCGGGCTTTCGGCAAGGTTGACCGTAACCGAGCGGCCACCTTTGCGCGGGCGCCCGCTGCCGGGACCTTCGTTGGTCAATTCGCGTTCTACCAGTTGGCGCTGCATGGCTTTTCCCTCGGCTGTGTTCGGTCCGAATCGACTTGCCAAAAGGGATGCCCTGTAGGAAAGAGAAAACCATATTGGTTAGTAGGAACAGTCCATGATCAACCGCATTCGCGATATCCGGCGTGAGAAAAAGCTGACTTTGGCCGATGTTGCCGCGCGCTGCGCCCCCGCCACCACCGCGCAGACGATTGGACGGTTGGAAACCGGCACCCGGCAGTTGTCGCTGGTCTGGATGAACCGGATCGCGGCCGCGCTGGGGGTTGAGCCGGAACTGCTGCTGCGATCTGATGGCGGCACGCAGCCCCGCTTTGTCGCGCGGTTGACCGCCGACGGCGCCGAAGCCCTGCCCGCTCCGCGCGATGCGATCCTGCCGTCGGAGCTGGGCGGGGACGAACCACTGGTGGTGCTGGCGATTGAAAGCCCGGCTGGCCTCTATCGCGCCGGTGATCAAGTCTGGCTGCGCCAGCACGGCCCGGATGGCTATGCCAGGTTGCTCAACCGCGATGTGCTGGTGCCGCGATCGGGCGGGCGGTTCGCGTTTGGGCGGATGATTGACCGCGACGACAACCGGGTTGCAGTGCTGCCGCCTGATCCCGGCCAGCGCCAGATCGTGATTGATAATCCGGCCTGGATCGCCGCTGCCGAAATGCTGGTCCGCCCGCTGTGAGAAGACTTCGGGTGCTGAGCCTCAGCACGCTATACCCCAACGATCACACCCCCAACTTTGGCGTATTTGTCGAACGGCAGATGCAGGCCGTGATGAAACGCGGCGATGTCGATCTGGTGATGGTCAGCCCGCTCGGAATTCCGCCGTATCCGCTCGGCCTTCACCCGCGCTATGCTGCGCTGCGTGATTTGCCGGCCGTGGAACTGCGCGGCGGAGTGCAAGTGCTGCGCCCGCATTTCAGGCTGATCC
The DNA here is from genome assembly GCA_043756025.1 of Novosphingobium sp. Lineage (GTDB taxonomy): Bacteria > Pseudomonadota > Alphaproteobacteria > Sphingomonadales > Sphingomonadaceae > Novosphingobium. The sequence goes on from JAYURW010000062.1 coordinate 6,981, forward strand.
CCGGCATCGGCGCGCGCTTCAACGCCGCTGCGGAGGCCCGGGCAGTGTTGCCAATAGTGCAGCGGCTCCATGCCGATAAGCCGTTCGACCTGATCGACGCGCAGTTCTTTTATCCCGATGGCCCGGCTGCCGTGCAGATCGGAAAGGCGCTGAACCTGCCGGTCAGCATCAAGGCACGCGGGGCGGATATTCACCATTGGGGCAAGGATCCTGCCACCGCAAAACAAGTGCTGGCCGCTGGGGTAGCGGCTCAGGGGCTGCTCGCCGTGGCTGGCGGCCTCGTCAATGATATGGCCGCGTTGGGCATGGACCGAAGCAAGATCACGCTTCACCGAACCGGCCTCGATGCCGACCTGTTCCGGCCCTATGACCGCAAGATGTGCCGCGACCAACTGAACCTGCCGCGTGATGTTCCGGTGCTGGTCACAGTCGGCGCGCTGATCCCGCGCAAGGGGCAGAAATTTGCGATTGAGGCGCTGGCGCAGCTGCCGGATGCGATCCTGCTACTGGCCGGAAAAGGCAGCGATCAGGCGGCCCTTAAAAGCATGGCCGAACGGCTGGGCCTGGCCGACCGGGTCCGGTTCCTTGGCGCGGTGCCCCACGGCGAATTGCCGATTGTGCTCAATGCTGCCGATGTATTCGTGCTGCCGACCGCCAGCGAAGGCCTTGCCAACGCCTGGGTTGAGGCGCTGGCCTGCGGCACGCCGGTTGTGACCACGCCAATCCCCGGCGCGCAGGAACTGATTACCGATCCCAACTGGGGCCGGTTGGTCCCGCGCGATGGAGCCGCGATTGCCGCAGCCGTGCAGGACCTGCTGACCGCGCGGCTCGATCCCGAAGTCGTCCGCCAAGCTGCCGCCAGCTTTAGCTGGGTGGCCAATGCCGCAGCACTGGTTACCCACTGGCGGCGGCTGGCTGGAACTTAAGCCGTCGCTTCGCGCGCCATTCGTTCCTGCCGCTCAACCTGACTTTCGACCGGTACGAAGCTGGACGAGGTCACTTTCAGCCAGATCAGGATCGGCGCGGCCATATAGACCGAGCTGTAAGTGCCGACGAAAATCCCCAGCGTGATCGCGGCGGTAAAGCCGAAGATCACCGGCGGGCCGAGCAGCAGCAGTGCCAGCAGCGTGATCAACACCGACAGCGAAGTGACGATGGTCCGACTGAGCGTTTCGTTGACCGACAAATCGAGCAGTTCGGGCATCGGCATCCGCCGATACTTTTTCAGGTTCTCGCGAATTCGGTCATAGACCACGATCGTATCGTTGAGCGAATAGCCGATCAACGTCAGGATTGCAGCGACGATGTTGAGATCGAATTCCATCTGGGTGAGTGCAAACATCCCGAGCGTAACGGAAACGTCGTGGACCAGCGCAAACAGCGCGCCGACGCCGAATTGCCACTCAAACCGGATCCAGATGTAGATCGAAATCGCGATCATTGCGGCCAGCAAAGCCAACCCGCCAGATCTGCCCAGCTCTTCGGAAACCTTGCCAGAAACCGAATCCACCCCGTCAATCCGGGCATCGGGATGCTCAGCCTTGATCGTGGCGGTGATCTTCTTGGCCATGTTGTCGGCCAGTGCGGTATCCTGCTGCGACCCTTCGGGCAGCTTCATCCGGATCGAGACTTCGTTGGGATTGCCGAACTGCTGGATGATCGGTTCGCCAAAGCCCAGCTTGGCCACGCTTTCACGCAGCTGCGCGACTGGCGCGGTTGGGCTTTGCAGATAGGTCACCCTGATCATCTGGCCGCCGATGAAATCGACCCCCAGGTTCAGCCCTTTGGTCAGGATCAGTCCCCACGAGGCGAGGATCAGGATCACGCTGACGACATAGAACGGTACCCGCAAGCGCAGGAACTTGATGTCAGTGTTGTCGGGAATGAGTTTGAGAAGTTTCATGGCGCGCAGTCCCTTACAGCACGATATCGTTGGGGCGGACGCGGCGCAGATAGCCTGCCACCCACATCCGGGTCAGCCACACGGCGGTAAATACCGAAGTGCCGATCCCGATGATCAGAACGATCGCAAACCCGCGAACCGGACCTGACCCAATCAGGAACATCAGCACGGCTGCGATGATGTTGGTGATGTTGGCGTCAAAGATCGCCCGGCTGGCTTCCTTGTATCCCATCTCGACCGCTTGGACGACCTTGCGGCCCCTCGCCCGTTCTTCGCGGATACGTTCGTTGATCAACACGTTGGCATCAACCGCCGCGCCGATCGTCAGCACGAACCCGGCGATCCCCGGCAGCGTCAAAGTGCCGCCGATCAAGGCCAGAATGCCCAGGATCATCAGCGCATTGATGATCAACGCGGCGTTGGCGTAGAGCCCGAACCGGCCGTAGGTCAGGAAGATGAACAGCATCAAAGCCATGGTGCCGACGCCAAGCGCGATCATCCCTTTGCGGATCGAATCTGCGCCAAGATCAGGCCCGACTGAGCGTTCTTCGACCACTTTGAGATCGACCGGCAATGCGCCCGACACCAGCGAGGTGGCCAGTTGCTTGGCGCTTTCGCTGGTAAAGTTACCTGAAATCCGCGCCTGTCCGCCTAGGATCGGCTCCTGTATATTGGGGGCCGACAGCACTTTGCCGTCCAGAATGATCGCAAACGGCCGGTTGACGTTCTCGGTGGTCAACCGCGCGAATTTTGCGCCGCCGGCCTGATCGAAGGTGATCTGGACAATCGGTTCGTTGGTCTGCGAGTCATTGCTCGGCTGCGCATCGGTCAATTGATCGCCTTTCACCCCGCCATAGCGTTTGACCGCCAGCCGGCCGGTGCCGTCCTTGGCTGGATCGGCGTAAGGCAGCAATTCCGAGCCAGCCGGGGCGATGCCCTGCGCGACCAGCGTCGGATCAGCGGACAGGTCGACCAACTTGAATTCAAGTTTGGCAGTCTGCCCCAGCAGCGCCTTGAGTGCGGCGGGATCGCTCAGCCCGGGAACCTGCACCACGATCCGGTTTTCACCTTGGCGGATAATCGTCGGTTCGCGCGTGCCCATGCCGTCGATCCGTTTGCGGACCACGTCGGTGGCGGAATCCATCGCCATGCCCTGGGCCTGCTTGATCCCGGCTGCGGTTGGGGCGAGAACGATCTTGCCCGCGTCGATTTTGAGGTCCCAATCGCGCTGGCCAGACATTGAAGCACCGCTGGTCAGGGTTTGCAGCACTTCGCGTGCGGCCTCACCCTTGGCCGGATCGGTGACCATGAAGCTGACGTTGCCATCCTTGGTCGAAATGTCGCCAATTTCGATTTTGGCCTGACGCAACCGATTGCGCACGTCTTCGGCCATGGTTTCCAGCCGCTGGCGGCGAATCTGGTCGGCGCTGGCCTCTAGCAGGATGTGGCTACCGCCAGCCAGATCGAGGCCAAGATTGACTTTGGGATCGATCAACCGGGCGGGCCACGCCAGGCCCGACACCGCAAAAATCGATGGCATTGCAGCCAAGCAGGCCGCCAGCGTGAGCAGCCACAAAGAGAGCCGCTTCCAGACCGGAAAATCGAGCATAATCAGACTTTCAGATCAATCGTTGGCAGGCGCGGTGCCGGTCGGCGGCACGACATCGGCCAGAGTCGACTTGACCGCCTTGACACGGATGTTGGGGCCCAGCTCGAGCTCGGCATAGTGATCATCAACCTTGATGACCTTGGCCAGCAGACCGCCGCCGGTCAGCACCTGATCGCCTTTTTTGATCGCCGAAATTTTGGCCTGTTGGTCCTTCTGACGCTTCATTTGCGGACGGATAATCAGGAACCAGAATATCGCGACCATCGCGACCAGCGGTACAAACTGGATCCAGCCCGGAGGCGCATCGGCCCCGGCGGTTGCGGCGGAAAGGAGGGTGAGGACCTGGCTGCTCATGGCTCGTGTTTGCTTCCCTGAAATTGGTGCCCGGGACGAACCGAACGGTATCGCGGGCGACTAGCAGCAATGCCTTGCGATAGCAACGCAGCGCCCCCGCCGTCTCCCACAGATGGCGCCTGCCCGCGCCGGTTCAAGAGGCAGCAACAACTTTCGCCTGACTGCTTGCCAAAGCGCGCCTGCCCGCTTAAAGGCGCGCTCCTCTCCGCCGTGCGCAGCGCGCTTGGCTGGGGACCGGTCGGGACGTAGCGCAGCCTGGTAGCGCATCACACTGGGGGTGTGGGGGTCGGAGGTTCGAATCCTCTCGTCCCGACCAATTTTTTCAAATACTTAGACGATATTCCCAGACTCACTCCGAGCTTTAGTCTGGGGTTTAGTCTGGGGAGATTTTTTCGCTCCAAATCTGGTGGATTCGGAAAAAGGGGAACGCCTTCCCCTGAGCCGGAGCCGCTGCGCCGTCTCCGGCTACCCCATCTGCGGGGATTCTCCCCACAACGCCCCTGATAATGAGCGGGGCTGATGTCGCGCTCTTTCCGGCCCGCCAGCGTCGGGCTCCTGAGGGCGCGGCGATCGATGAATATGCCCCGCACGCACTCTGACCCGGCGGTTATGAATTCATGCGCAGGCGATGAAAGCCGACAAGCCCCGCTTTTCCGCCTGCACGTGCAAGGTGAACAAGCCCTGCCTCCTTTCAGGGTGCGGTTTCTTGCCATCGGCAATTTCGCTAGTCGCTCGCGCAACGCGAAGCATGGGCAGGTTAGAGTGAGAGGCTGGCGGGCTTCGCCGTGACGGGATGAGGGTCGAGAGAGAGGCTCCCGGCCGCCCGTCGTGGAGGTTTTCCCATGAATATGCAGGTTCTCGACGCACGCCGCGAAGTCAGCGGCGGCTACAAGGTCGATGTGTCGCGCGGGACACGGATCGGGCGGGTTTCGTCTGAGTGGTTCTCGCGGCCCGATGACGAGCGGTTTCTCTCGCTTGGCGATCTGGCCGGATCCGTGCGCGGGCGCTCCGAGCGCAGCCGCACCCGCGTCGTCGAAAGTGCGCTGATCCACGTCGAGGCGAACCGGAACGATCCCGAGCGCCTGGCGCTAATCTTGCCCGGCGCGGACGCGCCGGTCACGCCGACTCACTGGAGCTTCGGCCAACTGGCGAGCCAGGTAGGCGCGCCTGCGGCTTAACGCCCAGTCCAGTTCGGCGCTCGCTTTTCGGCAAAAGCGCGCGGACCTTCGCGGGCATCTTCGCTGGCCTGCCAGGCTTGAAACGCCGCCCACCCGGGCTGCTCGCGCATTGCAGCTTCGACATCGGCTTCGCCCAGCCCAAGCCGGACCAACTCCTTTGAGGTCCGCACCGAAACCGGCGAAGCGCGCAGGATATCGGCGCACCAGCGCTGGCCCGCGGCGGCCAGATCGGCATCGGGCACGGCCTGCGTCACAAAGCCCATCCGCTCGCCTTCAGCCGCGCTGACCCGGCGCGAGGCGAGGATCATGCCCATTGCCTGTTTGAGCGGAACCGCCCGCGCCAAGCGGTGCAGCCCCCCGCCCAGCGCCACTGCACCGACCAGCGGTTCGGGCAGGGCAAACACCGCGCTTTCCGCCGCGATGATAATGTCGCAGGCCAGCGCCAGCTCAAATCCCCCGCCCATCGCCAAACCGCCGACCAGAGCAATGAACGGTTTGGGGCAATCGAACCGTTCGATCAGTCCGGCATAGCCATGCGCCGGATAATCACGGCGTCCCTCCGTCACAGCGGCTTTCAGATCGGACCCGGCGCAGAAGGCCCTGCCTGCGCCCGTAATCACGCAAATGTGTTCATCGTCGGCGGCGGCAAAGGCATTGAAAGCCGCTTCCAGTTCATCATGCATAGCGGCATTGATCGCGTTGAGCGCTTCGGGACGGTTAAGCGTGATCGTCCGCACCCCGCCGGCCACTTCGCTCTCAATAAACCGCATGATCTAGCCTCTCATTTGCTCAGCCCCAACCCGTTCCACATCCCTTCAGCGTTAGCCAGACCTGCCGGCATTTTCCTACACGAACCAATTTGGTTACAGAATGGGCTCCCAAACCCAAAACGGAGCAATTCCATGGCACTTCTCGAAGCCCTGATCGGCCCTATTGCGGCGCTGATCGACAAAGTCATTCCTGACAAAGCCCAGCGCGACAAAGCCAAGCTGGAGCTACTGCAAATGCAGGGCACGCAAGACCTGGCCGAAATAAACGCCCGCCTCTCTGCGATTGTCGCCGAGGCCAACTCGCACGATCCCTGGACCAGCCGGGCCCGGCCAAGCTTTCTTTATGTGATGTATGTGCTGTTGCTGTGGGCACTGCCGATGGGCATCCTTGCCGCGTTCAGCCCGGCCACTGCGCGCGAAATCGCCGGCGGGATGAACGCCTATCTGTCTGGCTTGCCCGAACCGCTTTATGCGCTGTTTGGCACCGGATACCTAGGCTACACAGCGGCGCGCCAGTGGGGCAAGATCGCCGGAAGCGACAAATAGCGCTGCTTTTGTCGCATCTGAACCCACTTTAGCCGCATCTGAGCCGGGCTTGGTTAGTTTCAGGTAATCTTTCTGCGTTATAGACCCTTCAAGTTGGGCTGCATTGCGCCGCCCGGGAGTTTTCTGTGCGCGGATCGAACGTCCTTTATCCCAAGTCCGGCCCGATGCTTGCCGCCGCAGCTCTTGCCGCGCTTGCGCTGCTGGGTGGCTGTTCGGGCCGCGATACTGCTGGTGCGGAAAAGTTGGCCGGTATCAATGCCGCCGCTGATCGCGCTGAAAAAGCTGCAGTCCGCGCCGAAATAGCCGCCGCCAAGGTCGAAAAAGCCAATCAGCCAACTGTGATCGAAGCCGATGCCGAGGCCACTGACGATGCTGAAGACGCAGCGGTGGCCGCAGAAAACGAACCGCTGCCAAACGAGCCCGAAGTCAAAGCCTGAGCCCTTTCGGCTTGCCCGCGTGGTTTGCGCGGCTATGGCTTACCGTCTGCTTCCATCCGGCATCGGGGAATTGTTCGTGGCATTGCGCAAGGTTCTTGTCCTCAACGGTCCCAATCTCAACCTGCTCGGCACGCGTGAGCCTGAGATTTATGGCACGGATACGCTGGCCGATATTGCCGCGCGGCTGACCGTTCAAGGCCGGGCTCTGGGGATCGAGGTTGAATGCCGCCAGACCAACCATGAAGGCGTGCTGGTCGATTGGCTGCACGAGGCGCGCACAGCCGGGGTCCACGCAGTTTTGCTCAACGCCGGGGCCTATACCCACACGTCGATCGCGCTGCTCGATGCGATAAAAGCGACCGAGCTGAAAGTGATTGAAGTGCACCTGTCCGATCCCGAAACGCGCGAAGCTTTCCGGCACCGTTCCTACGTCGGCATGGCCGCGATTGGTTGCGTAAAGGGGCTGGGCGCCAAAAGCTATGAGGTCGCGCTGGAACGGGCCGCTGCGCTTTAGCCCCTTGCCTCTCGCGCCAGCCCCGCGCATAGACGATCAATCAGACATTCATCGAGGACGCGCATGAGCGAGACCAAGAGCGCCAACCGTTCGGGCGGCATGAACATTGACAGCAAACTGGTCCGCGAACTGGCCGAACTGCTGACAGAAACCGGCCTGACTGAAATCGAAGTCGAAGACGGCGACCGCAAGATCAAGGTCGCCCGGCAGATCATCGCCGCGCCAATCCAGACTTATGCGGCAGCAGCGCCAGCCGCCGCTCCGGCGATGCCGCTTGCTTCCACCGCACCCGAACCGGCGGCCATTGCGGTTGACGCCAACGCGCTCAAATCGCCGATGGTTGGTACCGTTTATCTGACTCCAGAACCGGGCGCCGCAGCCTTCATTTCGGTCGGCAGTCAGGTCAAGGCCGGTGATACTCTGGTGATTATCGAGGCGATGAAGGTGATGAACCCGATCATCGCTGACAAGCCGGGCACAATTACCGCGATCTTGGTCGAAAATGCGCAGCCGGTCGAATATGACCAGCCGCTGGTCGTGATTTCCTGACCCCATGGGTATTTCCCGCATCCTGATCGCCAACCGCGGCGAGATCGCTCTACGCATCCACCGCGCCGCCCACGAAATGGGGATCGAAACGGTCGCGGTGCATTCCACCGCCGATGCCGATGCGATGCACGTGCGGCTGGCCGATCACGCGGTCTGCATCGGGCCACCTGCGGCGAAGGACAGCTACCTCAACGTCGCCGCGATCATTTCGGCGGCCGAGATTACCCACGCCGATGCGATCCACCCCGGCTATGGCTTCCTCTCGGAAAACGCCCAATTTGCCGAGATTGTCGAAAGCCACGACATCGTCTGGATCGGACCCAAGCCCGAACACATCCGCACCATGGGTGACAAGATCGAAGCCAAGCGCACCGCGGGCGCGCTCGGCCTGCCGCTGGTCCCAGGGTCAGACGGCGCGGTCAGTGAGATTAGCGAAGCCAAGGCCATCGCTGAAAAGGCCGGCTATCCGGTGATCATCAAAGCCGCATCGGGCGGCGGCGGGCGCGGCATGAAAGTCTGCAACGGCCCGGATGAGCTGGAAACGCTGATCCAGCAGGCCGGGAGCGAGGCCAAGGCGGCGTTCGGCGATGCCACCGTTTACATCGAGAAATACCTCGGCAACCCGCGCCACATCGAATTCCAGATTTTTGGCGATGGCAATGGCGAAGCGATCCATCTGGGCGAACGCGATTGCTCGCTCCAGCGCCGCCACCAAAAGGTGCTCGAAGAAGCCCCTTCTCCGATCATCAGCCCGGAAGAGCGTGACCGGATGGGCGGGATCGTGGCCAAGGCGATGGCCGACATGCATTATCGCGGCGCGGGCACGATCGAATTTCTGTGGGAAAACGGTGAGTTCTATTTCATCGAAATGAACACCCGGCTGCAGGTCGAACACCCCGTCACCGAAGCGATCACCGGGGTCGATCTGGTCCGCGAACAGATCCGCATTGCCGACGGCAAGCCGCTGTCGGTCAAGCAGGAGGACATCGTATTTTCCGGCCATGCGATCGAATGCCGGATCAACGCCGAAGACCCGTGGACTTTCGCCCCCTCACCCGGACTGGTCAGCAGCTATCACGCCGCGGGCGGGATGAATGTCCGGGTAGATTCAGGCCTCTATGCCGGATACAAAGTCCCGCCGTACTACGATTCGATGATCGCCAAACTGATCGTCAAAGGCCGGACCCGCGAGGGCTGCATCATGCGGCTGAAACGCGCGCTGGAAGAAATGGTGATCGGCGGCGTGAAGACCAGCATTCCGCTGCATCAGGCGCTGATGCACGAGCCCGATTTCATCCACGGCGATTACACGATCAAGTGGCTGGAAGAGTGGCTGGCGACAAAAAACGCCTGAGCCAATAGACTCAATTCCGCTTATGCTGAGCTTGTCGAAGCACTGTCCTTCTTGCGGCGGTGCGCTGCGGCACCAAGTTTAGAACAGTGCTTCGACAAGCTCAGCATAAGCGGATTGGAGTGAATTTCAGGTCGCTTTCCGGTTACTCCGGATGCTCCCAGCTCCACGGATAGGCCTCCACCCACCCAATCTTTTCGCCCGCCGCCCGCCGCCGGACAATCTCGCGCACAACCCGTTCGGTTTGCTCGACCGAACGCTGGCCCTGATCGAGATCGACCGTGCCGTGCCCCGGCAGCAGCAGATCAAACGGCACCGGACGGCCATCCACGCTCCACCGCGCCAATTTGCCCAGCGCGCTTAGATATAGTCCCCAATCGGCCTTGGTTCCGCCCATCCAGGCGTGGCGACCATTGTGCAGCGCGATATCACCGGACAGCAGCAACCATTTGCCGCCGCGCTGAAAGGCAAAACTGGTCGATCCGGGCGTGTGACCGGGGCTAGCGATGGCGTGAAGCGCCAGATTGCCGAGTTGCAATACGTCACCGTCGCCGACCCGCTGATCGGCTTCGCACGGCGAGCACTTGCCCTTGGCGCGCGGATCAAAGTCCTTTGCAACAACTTCGCTGCACGCCGCGAGTTCAGGCGCATCGCCTGCGCCAATGATCACTTTGGCCCCGCGCGCTTTCCATTGGTGGCAGGATTGGGCGTGATCGATGTGGCAATGGGTCAGCACCACCCATCGGACCTGTTCCGGCCGGAATCCCAGCCCGGCGATTTGAGCCAGCAGCTCCGGCTGAAACGCATCGAGCGAGGGATCAATCAGCACCAGCCCTTGCCCGGTATCGATCAGATAGATGTTCTGTTCGGTGTCCCACGGCCCGATCGCCCACACCCCATCGGCCATCGTCCACGGCGTTCGGCCAAGTTTGATTTTCCCCGCGCCATAGTCCCGCCGCACCGCGTCACCTGCTGCCTTGCCCTCGGCCCAGACCTGACCCGGTTTGAGCGCGTTCCAGGTCGCGATGTCGGCCCGAGTATCGAGCGACGGCGAGACCGTTTGCCCCCATGGGGTTTGAGCGGTGACAGGCGTGTTTGGTCCGGGCCGTTCGAAGCTGCGGAATTGCCAAAACTGCCAGCCAAATAACAAAAATCCAATAACGAATAGGATCGTCAGCAGCGTACGTAATGGGCTGTAAATCATCGACATTCTTTCACAGCATCATAAAATACTGAACGCCCATGCAATCGGCAAATTAAGACAAATTAACAGAAATTAAATTTATTCTTCGTCCGGAACCAAATTCTCAACAGTCGCAAATTTCATGTAAGCGTCCGCCCCACCAAGCAAGAAGTACGCTTTACACTCATCAACCGCCTTGTCGATTACTGCCGTCATTTCCGACTCAATTCCTACAACTTCGGCAAAATCCGAAAACTCATTCATTCTCTGGTGCACTGCTCCACGCGAAATCTCTACGAGCTCTTCGCCCTCATCATGCCAATCTCGCCAAATTTCACGGCAGAGATCGAGATCAAAGTCCGGATCAGACTTTAGAGCAGATAGCTCATCATTGAGCTTTTGAACGGATTCATCAGCGACTGACACAAGTATCCGTCGACAGTCGGAAAGCTCATTGTTGAAACGCTCCACCTCCGCATTACCAATTTTTATGGCCTGTCGCGTCCGCCACCAATCTTTGACGCTCGATAACACTATCTGTCTCCTACCTACTCCAGCGGCACACCCGGCAGCTGCTTGGCGGTGCGGATCGTCAGGCTGGTTTTCACGCTCGCCACATTGGGCGCAGGGGTCAGTTTGCTGGTCAGGAATTCCTGAAAGCTTTGAAGGTCTTTGCTGACGATCTTGAGAATGAAGTCGATCTCGCCATTGAGCATATGGCATTCGCGCACTTCGGGCAGATCGCCCATCGCGGTTTCAAACTCGCGGAGCGAGTCTTCGGCTTGGCTTTTAAGGCTGACCATCGCGAACACGGTGATTGCAAAGCCCAGTTTCGAGCTGTCGAGATCGGCGTGATAGCCGCGAATAACGCCCAGTTCCTCGAGCGCGCGGACCCGGCGCAGGCACGGCGGCGCGGTCAGCCCGACGCGGTTGGCCAATTCCACATTGGTGACCCGGCCTTCGTCTTGCAATTCGGCCAGCAAGCGGCGGTCAATGGAATCGAGATTGGCCATGTTTTGCACCCCTGCGCTGCGGCTGTTGCCTGAAAATGCGCCTCTGGGGCAACATTCAGCACAATCCATGTCCGCTGGCGATAATTTTATTGTTTATGGCGGCAACTGTCCCGCTTTGCAACGCACCTTTCACAAGGCCCGCTGACTGGGGACAAACTTGGTAAACCGCCTCGCCCGCGTGACCCGTCTGGCTTAGTGGGAAGCCCATGCATTTTGATGATCGCCTTGGAACCGTGCTGCGCCTTCGCGCGACCGGTGGGGCGGTGCAGCGTATCCAGTACCGGCAATTGATTGATCTGCTGGGCACTTTGCCAGCCGATGCGCGCGGAGAGCAGCTCGATGCGGCCTATGACCGGCTGGGTGAGCTGGCCGGAAATATCTCGCCCGCCGAACGCGCCACAACGATCCGCGACACCGGTTTGCGGCTGCGCGCACCGCGATTGGTCGCGGCGCTGGCAGCAGGTGAGCCGCCCGTGGCCGCTGCAGCCCTGCAAAGCGCGCAGCTGGATTCCGAAGAGTGGCTCGATCTGGTTCCAGCCTTGCCGCCATCAGCCCGCCCCGCCCTGCGCCAACGCCGCGATCTGCCGGTTGCGGTAACCGGGCTGCTGACCCGGCTGGGGATCAACGATCGCGGCCTGCCGCCTGCGCCAACAGCGGCGGCTCCTGCGGAAACAGCGGAGCCGGTCGCGGCACCGCAATCTAAGGCTTCCGGGCCGCCAGAAATGGGTCTTGAGGACGGTGCCACGATCCTCCCCCCGCGCCCGGCCCAAGGCGACGGTGCCATTGGCGCAATCGTCAAGCGGATCGAAGCCTATCGCCGTTCAAAGCAGGTGATTGACCAGATCCCCGCCAACGATTCACCGCGCCTGCCGCTCGGCGAGGATCACGTCTTGCAGGTTCCGCAAAAGGTGCGCGCTTTTGATTTCGCGACCGATGCCGAAGGGCGGATCGTGTGGAGCGATCCCGGCGCTGCGCCGATGGTGCTGGGTTTGCGGCTGGCCAGCTGCGCCAAATCCGATGACTTTGCCCAGCGGATGCGCCGCCACCAGCCGCTGTCCGCACAGGCGATGGCGCTGATTGGCGCCGCCGCAATTTCGGGCAAGTGGCAGCTTGATGCGGCTCCGTGGTTTGATCCATTGACCGGGCGCTATCTGGGCTATCGTGGGCGGATGCGCCGCCCGGCAGAGCGCGCGCCGCTGGTTCCGCCGGTGACTGACAGTGAAGCAGACCGGCTCCGCCAGATGCTGCACGAACTGCGCACGCCGGTGAACGCGATTCAGGGCTTTGCCGAAGTGATCCAGCAGCAGCTGTTCGGCCCAACCCCGCACGAATACCGCGCTCTGGCCGCCGGGATCGCCGGAGACGCGGCGCGGATGTTGTCCGCTTTTGAGGAACTGGAACGGCTGGCGCGGCTGGATTCGGGGGCGATGGACCTTGAAGCCGGGGAGACCGATCTGGCCGAAGTGGTGCAAGTGACAGTCGCCCAGCTGAGCGCGCACACTGCCTCGCGCGGATCTGGCTTTACCCTGAAAGTCGAAGCCGAGCATCTACCAGTCGCGCTGGACCGGTTGGAAGTTGAGCGGATTGTCTGGCGGCTGCTGGCGACATTGGCCGGGGTCAGCGCCCCGCTCGAAGTACTGAAGCTGAAGCTGCGCAGTCGCGGCGGCATGGCGCGGATCGATCTGGCCTTGCCTGCGGCATTGGCCGCCACGGATGGGGACGCGCTATTTCAGGCCGCAGCGGGCAAAGTTCCGCAGGTTATTTCCGCCGGAGTATTCGGCGTCGGCTTTGCTTTGCGGCTGGCCCGGGCCGAAGCCCGCGCCGCTGGTGGCAGACTCGAGCGCAAAGATGACAAGCTGCGGCTGACCCTGCCAGACTTGACCGCAGCCACCGTGGCCCATACCGAAGAAGCGTAAGGCGCAGCGCTGGGCTAAAGCAGCCGGCGAGCAGGGGACTGACGATCTTGTCAAACAAGCGGATCACGGATTTGCCGAGCAAGGCCGATGCTGTGCGCTTTAGGCCTGAATTTGGTCAGCGGTATGTCGTGACTGTCGATACCGAAGAGGAATTCGACTGGACCAAGCCGATTACCCGCGATGGTTATACTGTTCATTCGGTCACCCGGCTGGCCCGGTTCCAAGAATTTTGTGAAGGCCACGGCGTTTGCCCGATCTATCTGGTCGATTACCCGATCATCAGCTCGCCTGCCGCCATTGAGATTTTGCGCGCGGCGGTTGCAGCGGGCAAGGCCGAGGTTGGCGTGCAATTGCATCCTTGGGTCAGTCCGCCGTTTGACGAAGACGTCAGTCCTTTCAACAGCTTTGCCGGAAATCTTCCCAAAGACGTTGAGCAAGCCAAGTTTCGCAATCTGCGCGATGCAATCGAGGCTGCGATTGGCGCAGCCCCGCTGATGTACCGCGCCGGGCGCTATGGCGTCGGGGCCCATACCGCAGAGATCCTTTCGGAAGGCGGGATCGCGATAGACACCTCGGTCCGCGCGACGTTTGACTATTCCACCGATGGCGGTCCCAATTTCCGGGATTTTCCAATCGCGCCTTATTGGATCGACCGCAATCGCGGGCTGATGGAGCTGCCGCTGACCACGGTCTATTGGGGCCTGCTGCGCCAACTCGGAACTGCGCTCTATGCCCGGATGTGGCGGGTGCCGCGGCTCCGCGGAGCGCTGGCGCGAATCGGGTTGCTTGAACGCATTCCGCTTACGCCAGAGGGTGTGACCATTGAAGAAGCCTTGCGCGGGATCGATATTGCAATCGACATGGGTTTGCCGGTGCTGGTCTTTTCGTTCCATTCCCCCTCGCTGGCGCCGGGCTTCACGCCCTATGTTCGCAGCGAAGACGATCTTGATGCGCTATATGACTGGTTTCGGCAGGCTTTTGGCTATTTGGCGCAGCGCGGGGTCAAGCCAACCAACATTCGCGAAATGATTGACGCAGTGGAGCTTGCTTAAGCTGGCGACCCAAGCTAGGGCGACCCCGCATTCGCGCTCATGGGCCTGTAGCTCAGTTGGTTAGAGCTGGCCGCTCATAACGGCTAGGTCGCGGGTTCGAGTCCTGCCGGGCCCACCACGCGATATGCAAGATATACCCCAGGTCGGGGAGTGGCGCAGCCCGGTAGCGCGCCTGCTTTGGGAGCAGGATGTCGCAGGTTCGAATCCTGTCTCCCCGACCAACTCTCTAAATCATATATAATTCAGCATCTTAATCGTCCAGAATAGCTTCCTGTGGGGCAGGTTTGTGGGGGCGGCGTGTCGAGATGACCAAGACCTGGCTACTCGCCACGAATTGAACTGCCCCGTAGCGCGATTTCGCATTTCGATCGAAAACAGGCAAATGGCCCGCCCGCGGCCGATGGTCGGGGAGAGAGGATTCGAACCTCCGACCCTCTGCTCCCAAAGCAGATGCGCTACCAGGCTGCGCTACTCCCCGACATTCCGGCCGACACTTCG
>JAYURW010000063.1:0-21840 GCA_043756025.1 Novosphingobium sp.
CCACGGCCGGATTGCCGCAGGTGTTCCGATCGAAGCGATGGAAACCGCCCAGATGTTGCCGGTGCCTGCCGCGTTGCTGGGGGCAGGCGAACACTATGCGCTCGAAGTATCGGGGGATTCGATGATTGATGCCGGGATTTTTGACGGCGACTACGCGCTGATCCGCCGCACTGATGTAGCCCGCGACGGCGAAATCGTGGTCGCGCTGGTTCGCGGCGAAGAAGCGACGCTGAAATACCTGCACCGCGAGAACGGCCGAGTCCGGCTCGATCCCGCCAACGCCGCCTACGAAGCCCAGATCTATGATCCGCGCGAAGTGGTGGTTCAGGGCAAACTGGCCGGATTGCTACGGCGCTATCACTAAGGCGCTGGTATTACAGCGTTGTTGGTGTTTTCGGTGCCGGTTTTGGGCACCGTTGACACCGCGTTTGGCGTCGTGGTGCCGCGGTTAGACAGGTTTGTGCCCGGTTTAGGCAGCCTTGGGCGATTGGCGGGTGGTTTCCACCAGCCGTGCTGGCCCTGATCGGCGGCCACGCTGAGCACGTCGGCTCTGGTCAGGTCAATCGTCAAGCCGCCGCTCTGGTCAAGCATCCGCCGGTCGGCCTTGATCCAGCGCGGGTGGCATGAGTACGGCAGATAGCGTGGGGCGATCACAATATCGGCCCGCTCACACGCCGCCGCCAATGCTCGCTCGGCCACATAGTCGGTTCCGCGCCCGATCAGCAATTGCCACTGGCGGCCATTGCGCTCCAGGCTAAGCGAACAGAAATCGCGGTTGCAACGGGCCCCGGGCCAATCCTCGATCAGCCGGGTTTCGCCGTTCATCCCGGCGCTTTCGATCAGGTTGTCGCGGGTATAGCCGCTGCGGCTCTCGCGCAGCACCAGCAGCTGCCCGGGGGCCTCGCCCATGATCCCGACGTGCCGCCCATCGCCCGAAATCAGCAGGTCCGGCGCACGCACCTGGCTTAGCATCAGCAGCCCGAACAAGGCCGGAACCAGTCCCCACAGCCGGACGCGCGATTGCCACAGCGCCAGCCACAACCCGCCCGCAAGAAACAGCGCAAACGCACCGCGGCCCATCGACGGCAGCATTGTCACCGCCCCCGGAATCGCCGCCGTCCAGTGCGCCAGCGCCAGCAGCAGCTCGAGCGACTTGCCCGCCAGCCACCAGAACGGCGCTCCTGCCCCTACCCCGTCAGCCAGCAAAGCCAACGCAATCAACGGCATCGACGCCAGTGTCGTCAGCGGGATCGCCACCACATTGGCCAGCGCGCCATAAACCCCGGCGCGGTGAAAGTGGAACAACCCAATCGGCATCAGCGCCAGTTCGATCACCACTCCGGTCAGCAGCAACCCCGCCAGTTGGCGCAGTCCCTTGGCCCACCAGGCCTGTTCACGCGCGGCATTGAACGCCCGCATCGGCGCTGAGCCATGCAGCGCGACGATCGCGATAACCGCGGCAAAGCTCATCTGGAACGAAGGCCCGACCAGCGCCTCGGGCCACAGCAGCAACACCACAAAGGCCGCTACCGCAATCATCCGCATCGACAACGCCTCGCGCCCGATCGCCAGCGCCGCCAAGACCAGCAGCGCGCCGATGCACGACCGGATTGTCGGGACTGCGGCCCCGGTCAGCAAGGTATAGGCGATCCCGGCCAGTGCGCCCGTGCCCGCCGCCACCAGCGGGAGCCGGATCCGCAGCGCCAGCCAGGGAAACAGCGCCAGCAACCGCAGCGCCAGCACATAGCCTGCCGCGACTACCGCGCTGACGTGCAGGCCGCTGACTGACAGCAGGTGCGTCAATCCGGCATCGCGCATCGCCGTATCGTCGGCCTCGGCAATCGCGCCGCGATCCCCGCTGGCAAAGGCTGCAGCAATGGCGCCCGGCGATCCAGCCAGATTGGCGCGGACGTGCCGGGATAGATCGCGCTGAACCGCCTTGATCGACCCGCCTCCACCCGGTTCGAGCACCGTCACCGGCCCCAGCACTGTTCCGGTCGCGGCGATCCCGGCAAACCACGCGCTCCGGGCAAAGTCGTACCCGCCGGGCAGCATCGGCGGCGCGGGGGGCACAAGCCGGGCACGCAGCTGCACTTTGGCGCCCTCGCCCAGCGATGGCTGGTCCAGCTCAAGATCAAGGTTGACCCGAACCTTGATCGCCCGCCCGCTGCCGGGCTCGCGCGTCGCCAATAGCAACCGCACCCGCTGTTCGGCTGGCTGCTCCTCGCGGCTCAGCACCCTCGCTTCGATCGTTGTGACCATAGGTCGCGTCACCGGCTCGGCCCCGATCAGGGCGGCTTTAGTCCAGACCAAGGCGCAACCTGCAGCTAGGGCAAAACCCACCACGACCACGGCCCTGCGCAGATAGGGGAAACGCCCTTCGGCGCGGAACATAGCGAGTGCCGCCAGCGCCACACCCAGCCCGCCCGCGATCACGCCGAGCCATTGCCAGACGTTGGCCGCAACGAACCACGCAGCGATCCCGGCGGCAAAGGCAACGACCGCCCACGGGCCCTGCTCTACCCCGGCGCGGGCGAGGAATTGCTCGGCCCGCGCAAGCCCGCTGGACAAGTCCAAATGGATACGCCAATGGCCATGTTGCAGTGCAGCGCCGTCTGGCGTTTCACTACCCAAAGGTACCAGCGGCAAGGCTTTTCTGGCCATGCCGGGCAAGAGACAGGAAGGGACGATCAATGGCAAGCGATAGCGTCATGACCGCACCGGGAAAGACCCGCGGCGTCGTAACGCGGTTTGCTCCGTCGCCCACTGGATATCTGCACATTGGCGGTGCTCGTACCGCGCTGTTTAACTGGCTGTTTGCGCGCCACCACGGCGGCAAATATCTATTGCGGATCGAAGACACTGATCGCGCCCGCTCCACTGATAGCGCTATCGACGCGATCTTTGACGGACTGTCCTGGCTTGGGCTTGAGGGCGACGAACCGGCGACAATGCAATTCGCTCGGTCTGATCGCCATGCCGAAGTCGCAGCTGAGTTGCTGGCGCAAGGCCATGCCTATCGCTGCTATTTGACCCAAGACGAATTGCAGGCCCGCCGCGAAGCCGCTCAGGCCGAGCGCCGGACTTTCCGGATCGAAAGCGAATGGCGCGACGCCGCGCCCGCCAGCTGGCCGAATGACCGGCCCTATGTCATTCGGATCAAGGCCCCACGTGACGGTGAAACGGTGCTCGAGGATCTGGTTCAAGGCACCGTCACCGTGCAAAATGCCGAGCTTGACGACTTCGTCCTGCTGCGTGGCGATGGCACTCCGACCTATATGTTGGCGGTGGTGGTCGACGATCACGATATGGCTGTCAGCCACGTGATCCGCGGCGATGATCATCTCAACAACGCGTTTCGCCAGCTCACTATCATCCGCGGCATGGGTTGGACGGAGCCGCAATATGGCCATGTTCCGCTGATCCACGGGCATGACGGCGCCAAGCTGTCCAAGCGTCACGGCGCGCTGGGCGTCGATGCTTATCGCGATGAGATGGGCGTTCTGCCCGAGGCCTTGTTCAATTACCTGCTCCGGCTCGGCTGGGGCCACGGTGACGATGAAATCATCAGCCGCGATCAGGCTGTGCAGTGGTTCGATATCACCCATGTCGGGAAAAGCCCGTCGCGGTTCGATCTGGCCAAGCTGCTCAACCTCAACGCGCATTACCTGCGCGAAGCCGGCGATGCCCGGTTGGCCGATCTGGTGGCGCCGCGAATGGCGGGCGCGGCTGACCTTGATCTCCTGACGCGAGCCATGCCTGTGCTGAAAGTGCGCGCCAAAGACCTGAACGAGCTGGCCGCCGGTGCCGCGTTCCTGTTCGCCAGGCGCCCTTTGGCGATGGAAGAAAAGGCTGCGGCGCTGTTGACCGAGGATGCCCGCAAATTGCTGGGTGCGATCCATGTCCGGCTCGGAGCAATCGCTGACTGGACAATCGAAGCGCTCGAAGCCAGTCTGAAGGAAATGGCGGAAGAACTTGGACTCGGTCTTGGAAAGCTTGCACAACCCCTTAGGGCCGCGCTAACCGGACAGACCACTTCCCCAGGTATATTTGATGTTCTGGTCCTGCTTGGACGCGATGAAAGTCTGGCGCGGATTTCTGCCCAGGCCGCGGATCAAGCGGGTTAGTTTTTGACGGAGGTAGGCTAGGTGGGTAACCAGGTAAAACTCGGCATCGGTTCAGGTGATTTTGAGTATCCAATCCTTTCGGGCAGCGTTGGGCCCGATGTGGTCGATATTCGCAAGCTGTACGGCCAGACCGGGATGTTCACCTATGATCCGGGCTTTACCAGCACGGCCAGCTGCGAATCCGCACTGACCTATATCGATGGTGATGAAGGCATCCTGCTGCACCGCGGCTATCCAATTGGGCAACTGGCCGAACACTCCAGCTTCATGGAAGTGTGCTATCTTTTGCTCAACGGCGAGCTGCCGAGCCAAGCCGAATTGGCGAAGTTCAGCACCACTATTACCCGCCACACTATGCTGCACGAGCAGCTCGCGACCTTTTACCGTGGTTTCCGCCGCGATGCCCACCCGATGGCGATCATGTGCGGCGTGGTTGGTGCGCTCTCAGCGTTTTATCACGATTCGACCGATATCGCCGATCCTGAACACCGCAAGATCAGCTCGCACCGGCTGATTGCCAAGATGCCGACGATTGCGGCGATGGCCTACAAGTATTCGGTTGGTCAGCCGTTCGTCTATCCGGACAACTCGCTGAGCTACACCGGCAACTTCCTGCGGATGACTTTCGGCGTCCCGGCCGAAAAGTACGAGGTCAATCCGATCGTTGAAAAGGCCTTGGACCAGATCTTCATCGTTCACGCCGATCACGAGCAGAACGCCTCGACCTCGACCGTCCGGCTGGCCGGCTCGTCGGGCGCCAATCCGTTCGCCTGTATCGCTGCGGGCATTGCCTGCCTGTGGGGCCCAGCGCATGGCGGGGCCAACGAAGCCGCGCTCAATATGCTGCGCGAAATCGGCACGCCAGACCGGATCCCGCACTATATCGAGCGGGCCAAGGACAAGAACGATCCATTCCGGCTGATGGGCTTTGGCCACCGCGTCTACAAAAACTACGATCCCCGCGCGACAGTGATCCAAGGCATGGTCCGCGATGTGCTGAGCTCGCTGGGGATCAACGATCCGGTGTTCGAAGTGGCCCTGCAGCTTGAAGAGATGGCGCTGAACGATCCTTACTTCATCGAAAAGAAGCTGTTCCCCAACGTCGATTTCTATTCCGGCGTAATCCTCTCGGCGATCGGTTTCCCAACCACCATGTTCACAGTGCTGTTCGCGCTGGCCCGGACCGTGGGCTGGGTCGCGCAGTGGAACGAAATGATTTCGGATCCCGGCCAGAAAATCGGCCGTCCGCGCCAGCTCTACACCGGCCCGATCGAGCGCGACTACGTGCCGCTGGGCAAGCGCTAAGCGCCGGAAGAACGCGAACTGGTTTTTGGAGGCCGATTTCTCGAGAGAAACCGGTTGGCAGCGCCAGCTCTACACCGGACCTACGGAACGCAACTACGTGCCGCTAACGCAGCGCTGAATTAGGCTGCGTCCCCGGCTTTCGGATCGCCAGCAGGCGCCGCAGTCGGGGACCCGGTTGTTGGAGCCAGGGCCAGCAGATCGGCGGGCACATCCAGAATAAACCGCGCGCCTTGTCCGGGGGCGCTTTCGATCAGCAGGTCGCCGCCCATCGCGCGGGCCAGGCGGCGCGATATGTAGAGGCCGAGGCCGGATCCGCCATCTTCACCGCTGCGGCCGAGCCGCTCAAATTTCTCGAATACCTTGGCTTGCTGCGCGTCGCTCAGCCCGGGGCCTTGGTCAGCGACGATAAGCCGGGCCCGCGCGCCCGAATCTTCGAGCCTGATCCAGATCTGCGATTTGTCAGGCGAATAGCGGATCGCATTGCCGACCAGATTGAGCAGGATTTGCAGCACCCGGCGGAATTCCGCGATTGCCGGCAAATGCTCACCCAATTTGGGAGCATCAATCGAAATCCCGTTTTCCTGCGCCCGCACTGCCAAAATTCCAGCGGCGCGGCGCGCTACATCGGCCAAATCGATCCGGTCTGGCGCAGTGTTGAATTCTTCGGATTCGACCACTTCCAGATCGGCCAGATCTTCGACCAGCGAAAGCAAGTGCTGTCCGGCGGCGGCGATATCGGCGGCGTACTGGCTGTATTCCTCGGCCAAAGGCCCGGCCATCCGGGTCCGGATTGTTTCAGCATTGGCGATGATCCGGGCGATCGGTTGGCGTAAGACCGGCGCTATATCGCGG
Source organism: Novosphingobium sp. (assembly GCA_043756025.1). GTDB lineage: Bacteria > Pseudomonadota > Alphaproteobacteria > Sphingomonadales > Sphingomonadaceae > Novosphingobium. The sequence goes on from JAYURW010000063.1 coordinate 6,285, forward strand.
CCGACCAAGCCGGGTCCGTTGCTGGGCAGAACCACTGCGCCGGGCTGAACGCGCGGTTCAACGGGCGGCAAAGGGCTATCCGCAGTCAGATAAAGGTCAAACCCGCTGGGATCGCCCATCGGAACTGTTCGCGGCAGCAGGCTGGCGCGCCAGCTTCGGTCTGATCCGGCCAATTGCAACGTGGCCCCATCGAGCAAACGCCAATGCATCGGCTGGTGATGACTGGCGCCCTCGACAGTCACAAAATTGGTCCACGGCTGCCCGATCCCGCCGCGCATCGCAGCGATCGTACCGGCCAAATCGGCCCCATTGCCTTCTACTGCCAACAGACATTGCTGGGCATCCAACTGGCCGCTCAGTTCGGCCAGCGACCGGTCAATCGCGGCGCGATGCTCGCTTGTCAGCGCTGGGTCCTCTGGCGGCAAAGGACTGACCTGCCATGACCCAACGGTGATCACACAACCGTCATCCGGTGTTGGTTCGATCTCGACCCAGGCGGTGATCATATCGCGGCCATTGCTGGCGCGGATGGTCCGGGCCAGTTTCAGGCCGAAAGTGCGCGCTTTGGCTTCAAGTTCGCGCAGCGCCGGAATGGCAATCGCGCCCGGCAGATCGCCGCCGCAGTCCAGCTGCAACGCCAACAGCGGTTCGCTCGCCGCGACCAAGAGGCCATCGGCGTCGCTGCGCGCTTGTGCTAGACCGGGATTGGCGGCGTGCATTGTGGTTAGCTGCCGGGATAGGTCGCGGAACGCGCCAACAGAGCCGCAGCGTGATCAGTGCCCAAATTCTCAAATCCCACCGGCAAAGTGACTTCGGGATGGAGCGATCCGAACTGCTCTTCGATCGAATCGGGCCGCAATCCTGAGGCGCGCAAGGCCAGCGCCAACCGGGCAACTTGCCCTTCGTTGGTGGAAAGCACCGCCATGTCGCGGTCTTGCCCTGAGGCCAGTGCCAAAGCGCTGAGGAACATCGGTACCCCGGCATGAGTCACTGAAAGCGCCGCAGTCGCTCCGCCGCCCATTCCGGTAACCAGCCGCGAAATCAGCCCAAGCCGAGTCCGGCTTTCGTCATACCGGCTGCGAATGGCCTGCTCGGCCTGGGTCGCCAGGGCCAGCGCTTCGGGATCATCTTCAGCCAGTCCGCGCAGTGCCACGAGGGCCGCGTGCAGCAAATCGCCGGGCAGTTCGCATAATGGCAGCTGCATCCGCCGCTGGTTTTGGGCAAAGCGGGCTTGCGAGGCGAGCAGCGCCATCGAGCTCGCTGCAACCTGTTGATCGGGCGAAGCAACCAAGGCCTGCAGCAACGGCGAAATCACGGGATCGAGCGCCAGTCGCGCCTCCATCCGCAACGCCAGCTTCCATTCCAGCGCGAGCGCATGGACATGGCCGAGAAAGCCCGGATGGGTCACAAACCCGTTGACCAGTGCCGCCAGCTGGGCGGGCGAATGGTCGCGCTCGTCTGGCAGCCCGGCAAGTGCGTTCTGTTCGTCAAGCAGCTGGCAAGCGACGTTGTTCATCATGCCCCGCAGCGCTGCGAGGATCTCGTCGCTGAACACGGAATGTTCGTCATTCGCCAGCAGGTGGCGCAAGATTGGCGCAATCGTGCCGATCATCGCATCGCCATGCGACAATTCCTCGCGCATGGTCACCTCGACAGGAACGACAGAAGGGGTTTGGGCAGCAATATCACTCATGCCCTGCCTCATAGCCTTGCTTGGTTAAAGTCGCGTTAGCCGCGATGTCCCGAATGAAGCGAGAATTCCGGCCACTCCAGCCACCGCTGCGGCGATGTGGATTGCAGCCGAACCCGCGCCAAAGGCAATCGCAGTGCCAATCCCCACTGCCAGCAAAGCCCGGTCGCCAAACCAGGTCGTCCAACGCGGTGCGAACAGGCGCGGTAAGATCCGCAGCAAAGTGATCAACATAAATGGCGGGAACAGGCGGTCCACGAAGTGTTGCCCGACGTGCATTTGCGTGCCCCAAGCCGCCAGCAGCACGATCAGCGCATCGCACAGCCAGCCGTAAAGTTCCTTGCTGTCCAAACCCTTGCGCGGCCCAGCAGTCTCACTTTCAATCCGCGACAGCAGCACTGCACATTCACGCAGCAACCAACCCACCGCAACCAAACCGAGCCCAAGCGCCAGCAGACCGAACCACCCTGCTCCCAAAGCGAGCAACGCAAAGACCGCCGCGGCGATAACCAGCGCCATTGCGCCGCTACCAGCATGCAGCATTGCCGGTCCAAAACTGCGCACCGCCAGCAGCGCAATCCCGCGCGACGGGCTGAGCGTCCCTTCATCGCGGGTCCGCTGACGTACCCATAAGGGCTCCAGCGCATGAGCCTCGTCTTCTGTGCGAACCATGGTCCAGAACAAGCCGCCCTGCCCCGGCGCCGGGATCGGTTTTTGGCGAACCCCGGCCTGTAAGGCGATCCGTTGCAAGGAAGAAGTGGCGTCACAATCGGATGGCAATTCCGCCAACCGCTCAATCAAGCGGCCGGGCAGGCGCATCGCGGCTGCGCCGGCATGATTCAAATCAATCCGTTCAAACCCCGCTGCCAGCCCCTGCTCAACCGGCTGAACCAGCACCGCTTGGCCTTCTTCAAGCAGCGTTGCAGCCTCTGGGATCGAGACGAACAATCCATCCCCCAAAGCAAAAACTTCATCTACCACCGTCACCAGCCCAACCAGCGCGCGGGCATTCGCCACTACATGAAATTGTGACTTGGCTGCTTCAGCAAGGTGCTGCAATTCAACCAGTTCGGCTGTCAGCCGCGGCGCGATGCAAATGATCCGGTCGCATTTCAGCTCGAGCGCCAAGGCCAGCTGCTGCCGCGCAACAGTCAGCCCGCCAATCCGCAAAAATGCTCGCGGGGCGGCGCCCGCGCTATCCGCAGGCTCCAGCATTGTCAGTACGGCGACCCGCAGCGTCTTTCTCCGCAGATTTGCGATGGAGCGCGGCTTGTAGGGGAGTCTCGGCAGAGTGCCAAGCGCTTGCGCGGCAGCGCGGCTTAAGCTGCTGCGAAGTCGCTTAGAAAAGTTCGGATTCGGCGCAGGACGTTGGGATCGCCGGGCGCCCCGTCGAGGGCTTCATCGGCCAGTTCAATCAGGGCTTCGGCATGAAATGTCGCGGCAACACCCTTCAGCCGCAGCGCGCTCATCTGCCAGTTGGCATCGCAGCGCGAACGCCGCAGCAAATCGGCTTGCCGCTCAACGCTTTCAATAAACGCTTGGCGCAACTCGGAAAAAAGCAAAGCATCCTCTCCCGCTGCTGCGGCGAGGGTCGCATCTAGGGCTCCTGGTTCGTATGCCATCTGATCGGTCTAACCACAGGAAGTTAAACTGGGGTTTATCCAAAGCCACAACATGGTAAACGCTGTTCCCATGACCCGTGGAACCCGCATCGTCGCAGTCGAAACCGCCGAGCCCGAAGGCGAACCGGCAATCGCAACTTTTGAGGCCGAAAGCGCTGAGAGCCCGGCAGATGATGACTGGTGGGAAGAGGCGCCTACGCGCCCGGCCCGGCCTTGGCTGGCGATCATTTTTGGCACTCTGACAGCGCTGGCTGTCATGGGTTGGAGCGCGCTGTACTTCTTGGCCAATCAGGCCGCAATGCTGGCGGGCGGCTCAATCGGACAGTGGACCGGGTGGCTGCGCGATTGGTCGGTGCCAATGCTGCTTCTGGCGGTCGTCTGGATGATCGCGATGCGCAACAGCCGCCGCGAAGCGGTGCGGTTTGGAGAAACGGCGCGGCTTCTGGGCGACGAGGCTGCGCGGCTCGAAACCCGGCTGACCACCGTCAATCGCGAATTGAGCCTCGCGCGCGAATTCATCGCCGCCCAATCGCGCGATATCGACGCGATCGGCCGGGTCGCGACCGAACGGCTTTCGCTTCATTCAGACAAGCTCGCTTCGTTGATCCATGACAATGGCACCAAAATCGATGCCATCCAGACCGTTAGTGCCTCTGCGCTGGAAAATATGGAGTCTTTGCGCAGCCACTTGCCGGTGATCGCCAGTTCGGCCAAGGATGTGACCAACAACATCGGCACAGCTGGTCGCACCGCGCATTCGCAAGTTGAAGAGCTGATTTCTGGCTTCAACAAGCTCAATCAATTTGGTCAAGCCAGCGAACGTCAGGTCAATTCTCTGCGCGAGGTGGTTGACCAGACACTGATTGAATTCACCCGCCAGACCGAGCAGCTCGATAGCATCGCCGAGAACCGCTTTGCGGCATTGACTGACCGTGGGGCCGAGTTCCGGACACAGCTCGATAGCCAGGAAATCGAAGCCTTGGCTGCGATCCGCAGCCGAGCGGGCGCTTTGGCCGCAGAACTGGATGAAGCCCGAAAAGTGCTGGACGCGCAGGAAGGTGAGACGCTGACCTCGCTGCGGTCGCGGCTTGGGGCCGTGCGTGAAGAGAGTACGGCAATCGGAAGGTCACTGCGCGAGGGCGAAGGCAAGGCTCTCGAAGCCTGGCGCAGCGCCACCATGCAGCTTGAAGACGACCTAACCGCAGCGATTGCCAAAGTCGGCGAGATCGACGAGCGGGCCATGGCATCGGCTCGCAATCGGCTCGCTGAACTGGCGCGCGAAGCGGAAGAGCTCGACAACCGGATGAGCGAACGTGACCTGTTGTTCGCCGGCGAAATCGAACGGCGCCGGGCTGAATTTGAGACCCGTCATGGCGAATTTATTGCGCTGCTCAGCACCCAGATGGGCGAATTTGATGGCGAAATTGAACAGCGCCGCCGGTCTCAGGAAGAGCATGGCCGCAAGCTGGTTTCACACAGCGAAACTGTCGCGATCCAGCTCGATCATTTCAGCCGCAAGATGGAAGAGGTCGCCAACTTGGGCGGCGAAGCAGAAGGCCGGGTTGCGGCGAGCCTTTCAGCGTTGAGCGAAAAGCTGTCTTCGAGCCGCGATGCCCTGACCGGCACAGATACTGCGGTAGCGCAGCTGACCGACAGCAGCGTTCGCCTGCTCGAACTGATTCAGGCGAGCGTCCAGCATTCCAGCCATGACTTGCCGCAAGCGATGGACGCCAGCGAAGTCCGCTTGACCGAAATCGAAACCCGGGTCAGCTCATTGGGCAGTCAGCTGGGCGATGCGGCAACCAAAGGCGAGGCGGTGTCAGTTCACATTGCCCAAAGCGCCAGTGGTCTTGCGCGAGCACTAAGCCAAATCGAGAATTTGAGCGGAAAAATCTCCAGCGAAGGCAGCCAGCAAGCTGAAACTCTCGAGGCGATGCGGGCTTCGTTGGAACAAGTCCGCGGCGAAAGTCTGGCGCTGGCTGAACAGTCGCAGGCAGAATTGAAGCGGTCGATCGATGAGCTTAGCCTGTCGGCCAAGGCGGCGGTTGCCGGGATCGGCGAAATGAGCGCTGGTTCCATTTCAGCCATTGCCGCGCGGCTTGGCGAAGAAAGCGGTGAAGCTATCGACCGGGCGATGCGCCTGCGCGCCGCCGACGTTGCCGGACAGCTGGAACAGGCCGCCGCTCATGCTGCCGGGGTCAGCCGCGAAGCTGCGGTGCAATTGCGCGATCAGCTCGCGAAAGTCAGCGAACTGGCCGGACATCTGGAACAGCGCGTCGCCCATGCCCGGGCCAAGGCCGAAGATCAGGTCGATAACGATTTTGCCCGCCGGGTCGCACTCATCACCGAAAGCCTGAACTCCCACGCGATCGATATTGCCCGCGCGATAGACAGTGACGTCAGCGACACCTCATGGTCCGCCTATCTGAAAGGCGACCGCGGCGTCTTCACGCGCCGCGCGGTGCGGTTACTGGATGCAGGAGAAGCGAAGGCCGTCGCCCAGCTCTACGAGCAGGATCGCACCTTTGGCGATCATGTCAGCCGCTACATCCACGATTTCGAAGCGATGCTGCGCCAACTGCTCTCGACCCGCGACGGTCACGCGCTGGGGGTGACGCTGTTGTCATCGGATATGGGCAAGCTTTATGTCGCGCTGGCGCAGGCGATCGAACGGCTCCGCAATTAGAGATAGCGGCTGATGTCGATATCTTCGCGGGTCAGCCAGCCTTGCACGTAGTTCAGGTAATAGAGCCCAAACAGCACGACCGACAGCACCGTCGCGCGCAGCGCCACCTTGCGCGGTTCAAACCGCACCGGTGCGCTGGTAGCCTGTCCGGGGATCATCGCGACGCCTTCTTCTTGATGGGTTCGCACCCCGAACGGCAGGACCAGCATGGCGCTCATCACCCAGAACAAAAAGTAGATCGCGACAATCGAAGTCAGCTTCATGGCATCAGTGCTCCGTCAAGATTACCCGGACTTGCGGCTTTTTGCCTGACCAGCGGCTGGCGGCGCGGCGTGCTGCGAGCCGGGCGGCTTCGCTGATCGCTTCGCGGTCATGGCGCTGTCCGCCTTTCAACTTGGCCAGCGCAGCGGTGACGTCTTCGCAGGTTTCCGCGAGGAACTGATCCATATCCTCGTCGAGCGGCAGACCGATACTTTCAGCCTGGACCCGGCCTTTGCCATCGAGCACGACAATCACCAATCCGTTGGCCGCCAGCCGCCGCCGCATGACCATTGCTTCGCCATTTGCCGGCGCGATGATATCACCATCGAGGATCAGCCGTCCGGCCCGTACTACGCTGATCTTGCCGGGTTTGCCGGGGGCAAGCCGCACCAGATCGCCGTTCTCCTGCGCTACCGCCTTGGGGATGCCGCAGGCCCGGCCAAACCGCGCTTGTTCGCGCATATGGCGCACTTCGCCATGCACCGGCAGCAGGATTTCCGGGCGGATCCAGCCGTACAAGGTTTGCAATTCAGGCTTGCCGGGATGGCCCGAGACGTGGATCGGGCTTTGGCGGTCGGTGACCATAACGATGTCGCGCCCGGCCAACCGGTTCTGAATGCGCCCAATCGCGATTTCGTTGCCAGGGATCTGGCGGCTGGAAAACAGCACTACATCGCCCGATTCCAGCGCAATCTGGTGATTACCCTCGGCGATCCGGGCCAAGGCCGCACGCGGCTCGCCCTGCCCGCCGGTCGCGACGATCATCACTTCGCCGCGCGGCAGGCCCATAGCGGTATCAAAATCGACCCGGTCGGGCAGTTCTTTGAGGTATCCGCTGGCCTGTGCGGTTCGAATAATCCGGTCAAGCGAGCGCCCCGCCACGCACAGCCGCCGGTTGGTCGCTTGCGCTACTTCGCCCAGCGTATGCAGCCGGGCCACGTTGGAGGCGAAAGTCGTTACCACCACGCGCTTGCCGCGATGCTTGGCGACTTCTTCGAGCAAGGCGGTCCGCACCGCGCCTTCGGAACCCGACGCCTTGGGATTGAACACATTGGTCGAATCGCAAACTAGCGCCAGCACGCCTTCATCGCCGATTTTGGTCAGCTCTTCGGCGCTGGCGGGCACCCCGACAATCGGATCGTCGTCCAGTTTCCAATCGCCCGTGTGAAAAATCCGGCCGTAGGGCGTTTCGATCACCAGCGCGTTGCCTTCGGCAATCGAGTGCGCCAGCGGGACATAGCGGATCCCGAACGGGCCGAGATCAAATTGATCGCGGTGGTCGATCACGTTGAGCTTTACCTCATGCCTGATCCCGGCTTCTTCCAGCTTTTCCGCCACCAACCGCGCAGTGAACGGCGTGGCATAAAGCGGCACACCCAGCTCCTGTGCAAAGTAGGGCACCGCCCCGATGTGGTCTTCGTGGGCATGGGTCAGCACCACGCCTACCAGGTCTTTCTTGCGCTCTTCGATGAATTCGAGGTCGGCAAAAACCAGCTCGGTGCCGGGGTATTCATTGGCACCAAAGGTCATTCCCAGATCAACCATCAGCCACTTGCCTTCGCAGCCGTAGAGGTTGACGTTCATCCCGATTTCGCCCGATCCGCCGAGCGCGCAAAACAGCAGTTCCTTGCCGGGTTTCACGATTCCAGCTTCCGGTTGGCGTAAAGCAAGGCAATTCCTTTCAAGGTAAGGTCTGGATCAACCCGGTCGAACAGATAACCGTGTTGCTGAAACAAGGGGGCTAGGCCGCCCGTGGCGATGACTTTTACAGGACGGCCAATCTCGGCTTTCATCCGAGCGACCATGCCTTCGATCATGCTGACATAGCCCCAATAGATTCCGATCTGCATCTGTCCAACGGTGTCGCGGCCGATCACGCTGGCGCTGGGCGGCGGTTCAATCGCAATCCGCGGCAGCATGGCGGCAGCGTTATACAGCGCATCGAGCGAAAGGCTGACCCCGGTGGCGATCGACCCGCCGAGATAGGAACCGTCAGCGCCGATATGATCGAACGTGGTCGCGGTGCCGAACGAGATAACGATTTTGTCACCCGGTTCGAGCGCCTGCGCGGCAATCGCGTTGACTGCGCGATCGGCGCCCAAAGCGCGTGGTTCATCGACTTTGAGCGCGATCCCCCATTCCACCGGTGCGCGCCCGCCGATCAGCGCTTCGATCCCAAAATACTTGGTCGCCAGTTCCTGCAAATTGTGGATCGCGCGCGGAACGACCGAGGCAATCACCACGGCGCTGACATCGTCGCGCGAAAAGCCCTCCATTTCGAGCAACTGATTGAGCCAGACGGCATATTCATCGGCGGTCCGCTTGATATCGGTGGCAAGCCGCCAGCGCTGCTCGATTTCGCCCGCATCGTTCACCAGCGCAAACTTTACATTGGTGTTGCCGTTATCAATCGCCAGCAGCATGGCCCGTACCCTCAGTTATCGCTGGAAAGGCGGACTTCGCCAGCGTGGATTGTGCGCGTCGTGCCGTCCGCGAGGCCCAGTTGCAAGGCTCCATCGGCGGTTAGGCCCTTAAATCGGCCAATAATTGGCACTTCACCCGGCTCACCAACCGATAAAGCCGTGCCGAGCGGGTGGGCCGCAGCCAGCCAGCGGCGGATCAGTGGGTCAATCCCGAAGCTGCGCCAGCGCTCCAGCTCGAGATCGAACTGACGGGCCAGCGCTGCGGCAAAATGATCGCGGTCAGGCGCGGGGCCGAACGCCGACAAGGCAAGCGTCTCGCGCCCTTCGATAGCAGGAGCCTGAGCCAGATTGACCCCGATCCCGGCGATTACCGCATCACCCACCCGCTCAAGCAATATCCCGGCCAGCTTCGCCGCGCCGACCATCAGATCGTTGGGCCATTTCAACTGTGCCAGTGCGGGCGGCGGGATCAGCGGCGCGGCGACCTCGTGCAGCGCCAGTCCGCACAGCAAGGCTAGACTGGCGGCAGGCGGATCGCCGGGGCCAGGGCGGACCACAGTGGAGCCCATGAAATTGCCGTGCCCATCAAACCATGCTCGGCCTTGGCGGCCCCGGCCTGCGGTCTGCCGGTCCGCGATCAGCCATTCGCCCTCGCCCAGCAATTCACCCGCTCGGATTCGCGCGGCAAGATCGGCGTTGGTCGATCCGGTTTCGGGAACGGTGTGGATCAAGCGCCCGCGAAGAGCACACCAGCCGCAATCGCAGCCAGCGCGCCAAGACCCTTGGTAAATAGCCAGCCGAGCGGCGAGATGAACAGCGCCGAGACGGCCAGCAGCCATTCGTGGACCATATCGCTGCGCCCGGTCGCCTTGCCGGCGGGTTCGTCAAAATACATCAACTTGACGATCTTGAGGTAATAGAACGCTCCGATCACGCTGCCGAGCGCTGCGATCAGCGCCAGAATGATCCAGCCCGATGCCACCGCAGCCTTGAACACCACGAACTTGCCCCAGAACCCGAAGAAAAACGGGATCCCGGCCATTGAGAACATCACCGACCCCAGCCCCAGCGCCAGCAGCGGACGGGTGCGGGAAAGCCCGGCGATGTCAGCGATTGCCTCAATCTGGCGGCCTTCTGCATCGCGCAGCATCAGCACAGCCGCGAACCCGCCAATCGTCATCGGGACATAAATCGTGAGATAGACCAGCATCGCCGCAATGCCTTCGGCACTGCCAGCAGTCAGCCCAACCAGCATGAAACCGACGTTATTGATCGACGAATAGGCCAGCAGTCGCTTGATATTGGTCTGCCCGATCGCGCCGAGCGCTCCGATCAGCACCGAAGCCAGCGCCGCAAACCCGACGATCTGCTGCCAAGCTATCGCCTGACTGCCGAACGCTTCGACCGTGACCCGCATGGTCAGCGCCAGCGCCGCCACTTTGGGAGCGGATGCGAACAGGGTCGTCACCGGGGTAGGAGCGCCCTCATACACGTCAGGGGTCCACATATGGAACGGCACCGCGCTGATTTTGAAAGCCAACCCGGACAGCACAAAGACCAACCCGAACAGAGCACCTTTGGACAGTTCGCCGCCCATTGCCGCAGCAATCCCGTCAAACGTGATGGAACCGGTGAAGCCATAAAGCAGGCTCATCCCGAACAGCAGAATGCCCGATGCCAGCGCGCCCAGCACGAAGTATTTAAGGCCCGCTTCGGCCGAACGGTCATCCGCCTTGAGGAACGCGGCGAGGACATAGGCAGCAAGCGAGTTGAGCTCGAGCCCAACGTACAGCGTCATCAGATTGGTGGCCGAAACCATCATGCTCATGCCGATCACTGCGAACAGCACCAGCACCGGGAATTCCGGACGATAGCCGCCGTGACGTTCAAAAAACGCCGGTGCCACCAGCAGCGAGGCGGCTGCCGATGCGAGGATCAACAGCTTGGCAAAGGCGGCAAACGCATCAGCCGCAAACAACCCGCCAAAGGCTAGCGAAGCCGGGCCGGAAACTCCCTGGAACAATGTCGGCGCGACCATCAGCGCCGCAATCGTCAGTGCCAGAACGGACAACAGGTTGATCGCCCGCGCATCCTTGCGGGTCTGGCCCCAGGCTGAAGCGACCAGCAGGACCAGCGCAGATACGCTGAGCAATTCTTCGGGCGCAACAAGGCGCAGCGACTGGGTCCAGTCCATCAGTGCGCCCCCCCTTGTTGGGCTTCGTCATGCGCAGGGGTTGGTTTCCCCGCGGTCAATTGTGCATCGCCAGCAGGCCTCGCCCGGGCAACCCGTGCATCGAGCGCGGCGATATCCGCGCGCATCGGGGCCATGAAGGTTTCAGGGTAAATCCCCATCCACATGACCACCGCAGCTATTGGTGCCAGCATCACCCATTCGCGTAAGCTTAGATCAGGCATGGCGGCGGCATCAGCGTTTTTCTGAACACCAAAGACGACCCGGCGGTAGAGGTAGAGCATATAGGCCGCGCCCAGAATGACACCGCTACCAGCGACCAAGGCGGCCCAGCTCGATACCTGATAAATCCCGGTCAGGCTGAGCAGTTCGCCAATGAATCCGCTGGTGCCCGGCAAGCCAACCGAGGCCATCGTGAACAGCAGAAAGAACAGCGCATACTTGGGCATATTGATCGCAAGGCCGCCGTACCGGTCGATCTCGCGGGTATGCAGCCGGTCATAAATCACCCCGACGCACAGGAACAACGCGGCGGAAACGAGCCCGTGGCTGAGCATCACCACCATCGAGCCTTCAAGGCCCTGAACGTTGAACGAGAACAGCCCAAGCGTGACAATCGCCATGTGCGCGACCGAGCTATAGGCGATCAATTTTTTCATATCGTGCTGAACCAGCGCAATCAGTGAAGTGACCACCACTGCAATCATCGACAGCGCCAGGATCAGCCAGGCGTAATGCGCCGAAGCCTCGGGAAACATCGGCAGCGAAAAACGGATGAAGCCGTAGCCGCCCATTTTGAGCAAGACCCCCGCGAGGATCACTGAACCGGCAGTCGGCGCCTGAACGTGGGCATCGGGCAACCAGGTATGAACCGGCCACATCGGCATCTTGACCGCAAAACTGGCAAAGAAGGCCAGCCACAGCAGCTTTTGCGCCTCAAACGGGAAGTCGAACTCCATCAGCGTCGGGATGTCGGTGGTCGCGGCTTCCTGAGCCATCCAGATCATCGCGATCAGCATCACGATCGAGCCGAGCAGGGTGTAGAGGAAGAACTTGTAGCTGGCGTAGATCCGCTCTGCCCCGCCCCAGACGCCGATGATCAGGTACATCGGGATCAGCCCGGCCTCAAAGAAGATATAGAACAGGAACAGATCCTGCGCCGCGAACACGCCGATCATCAGCGTTTCCATCAGCAGAAACGCGGCCATATATTCGCCGACCCGCTTGTCGATCGACTGACTGGCCAGAATGCAGATCGGCATCAGGAACACCGACAGCATGATCAGCAGCAGCGCAATCCCGTCGATTCCCAGCTTCCAGGCAAAGCCATCGAACAGCGCGACATTTTCCTGAAACTGCCAGCGCGCGCCGCCGACATCGAAATTCGCCCACAGAACCGCGCCCAAGGCGAGGTCAATCAGCGTAGCAACCAGCGCCACTGCCCGCGCCGCTGGTGCCGAAACAGCCAAGCAAACTGCGCCGCCCAGCAGCGGGACCAGCAGCATCAACGAAAGGATGTGTTCCATCATATCAGTGCACCAGAACCCAGCTGATCGCCGCGGTGAGGCCCAGGAGCATCACCAGTGCGTAGGAATAGAGATAGCCGGTCTGCAACCGCGCCGCGATCCGGCTGCCCTGCAGCACCGCCCAGGCCGAACCATTCGGGCCGAACCGGTCGATGATCCCGATATCGCCGATCTTCCAGAACTTGTCCCCCAGCCAGAACGCCGGGCGGACGAAGATCAGGTTGTACAGCTCGTCAAAGTACCACTTGTTGTAGACGAAAGTGTGGAGCGGCTTGATCGCTGCGACCACCTTGGCCGGGAACCCCGGATTGCGGATATAGGCATACCAAGCGGTTGCCAGCCCGGTGATCATCACAACAAACGGCGCCCACTTCACCCAGGTCGGCACAGCGTGCATATGGTGAACCAGCTCTTCGCTGAAAGCGACGCTGCCCAGCCAGAACGGACCGGTGCCCGCGCTGACGAATTCGTGGTGGAACAGGAACCCGGCGATCACCGCACCAAGGCTCAGCAAGCCCAGCGGGATCAGCATCGAAAGCGGGCTTTCGTGCGGATGATAACCCGCCGTGCCATCGTCGTGCTTTGCGTGGTGGCCATGATGATCGTCATGCACCGCGTGCTGGATGTGCTCTGACTGGTCCCAGCGCGGTTTGCCAAAGAAAGTCAGGAAAATCAGCCGCCACGAATAGAAACTGGTCATCAAGGCCGCGCTCAGTCCCATCCAGAACCCGATGGTGCCGATGCCGGTATGCGCGCCAAACGCGGCCTCAAGGATCGCGTCCTTCGAATAAAACCCAGCAAAGCCGAACACGCCGACCACGCCAACCCCGGTAATCGCCAGAGTGCCGATGGTCATCGCCCAGAACGTCAGCGGGATGTGCTTACGCAGGCCGCCGTAGAACCGCATATCCTGTTCGTGATGCATCGCGTGGATCACGCTGCCCGCGCCCAAGAACAACAGCGCCTTGAAAAACGCGTGGGTGAACAGGTGGAACATCGCCGCGCCCGGCGCGCCGACGCCTACGGCCACGAACATATAGCCCAGTTGCGAGCAGGTCGAATAGGCGATCACCCGCTTGATGTCCCACTGGGTGGTGCCAATTGTCGCGGCGAAGAACAGCGTCGCGGCGCCAACGGCAGTGACCACCCCCATCGCCACCGGGCTGACCTCGAACATCGGGGACAGCCGGCAAACCATGAAGACACCGGCGGTGACCATGGTCGCGGCGTGGATCAATGCCGATACCGGCGTCGGCCCTTCCATCGCGTCGGGCAACCAAGTGTGGAGACCGAGCTGCGCCGATTTGCCCATCGCGCCGATGAACAGCAGGATGCACAGGATCGTCATCGTATCCCACTGCATCCCCAGGAACCCGATGGTCGATCCAGCCATGCTGGGCGCGCGGACCAGAATTTCGGGGATCGAGACGGTGTTGAACACCAGAAACGTCCCGAAAATCCCGAGCATAAAGCCAAGATCGCCGACCCGATTGACGACAAAGGCCTTGATCGCGGCGGCGTTGGCGCTCGGCTTTTTGAACCAGAATCCGATCAGCAGGTACGAAGCGAGCCCCACCCCTTCCCAGCCGAAGAACATCTGGACGAGGTTATCGGCGGTCACCAGCATCAGCATCGCGAAAGTGAACAGCGACAGGTAAGCGAAGAACCGCGGCTGATCCGGGTCTTCGGCCATATAGCCCCAGCTGTAGAGGTGGACGAGCGCCGAGACAGTGGTCACCACCACCAGCATGATCGCGGTCAGCGTATCGACCCGCAGCGCCCAATCGAACGCCAGACTGCCCGACTGGACCCATTGCAGTACCGGCACCACGTGTGGCACGGCATGGCCGCCGATATAGCTCAGGAAGATCGGCCAGCTGAGCGCGCAGGCTGCAAACAGCGCGCCCGTGGTAATCGTCTTGACCGCGACATTGCCCAGCGCGCGGTTGCCCAGCCCGCCGATGATAGCGGCCAGCAGCGGCAGGAATACGATGAGAAGGATCGGTTCCACGAGCTTGCCCTAACCCTTCATCTGGTTGACGTCTTCAACCGCAATCGTGCCGCGGTCGCGGAAGTAGATCACCAGGATCGCAAGGCCGACCGCCGCTTCACCCGCCGCCACTGTCAGCACGAACATCGCAAACACCTGACCCGTCAGGTCACCGAGAAAGCTGGAAAAGGCGACCATGTTGATATTCACCGCCAGCAGGATCAGCTCGATCGCCATCAGGATAATGATCACGTTCTTGCGGTTGAGGAAAATCCCCAGCACGCCAAGCACGAACAGGATCGAGCTGACGGTGAGGTAATGTTCGATCCCGATCATGCTGCCCCTCCAAACCAAACCAAACCCGTCCATGCTGAGCTTGTCGAAGCACTGCACTTGACTTCGTGCCGCACACGCAACGTCAGAAAGAAGGACGATCCTTCGACAAGCTCAGGATGGACGGAGTTGGGGGTGATGGTATTCACAGCTTTACCCCCTGCCCGACTTCAGGTTTAAGATTGACCGTCGCATCGCCGGGACGCCGCGCGTTCTGGCGGGCGACGTTTTGCGAGCGGACACCCGGCCGCTTGCGGTGGGTCAGCACAATCGCGCCAACCAGCGCGACCAGCAGCAAAAGCCCAGCCGCCTCAAACAGGAACAGGTACTTGCCGTAGAGCAACAGACCGATTGCCTTGGTATTGCTGACATCCACCGGAATGGCCGCGCTGCCATCGGCAGTGCCGAGCTGAATTCCGCCCGCGCTCCAGGCCCCAAGGCCAACCAGCAGTTCGCCCAGTAAGACCGCTGCCAGCAACAGGCCGAGTGGGAAATTCTTGACGAACCCGGCGCGCATTTCAGCAAAATCAACGTTGAGCATCATCACCACGAACAGGAACAACACCGCAACTGCACCGACATAAACGATTACCAGCAGCATCGCGATGAACTCGGCCCCGACCAACACCATCAGCCCGGCGGCGTTGAAGAAGGCCATGATCAACCACAGCACCGAATGGACCGGGTTGCGCGCGGTGACCGTCATCGCGCCAGCCAGAACGGTCAGCGTGGCAAACAGATAAAAGGCGAGAACAATGATCATCGCGCGCCCCTAACGATACGGCGCATCGGCTTCAAGGTTCGCGGCCAGTGCCCGCTCCCACTTGTCCCCGT
>JAYURW010000064.1:0-3558 GCA_043756025.1 Novosphingobium sp.
GATCTTCCAACGCTCGATCGCGAGCCCGGGGAAGTGCTGGTGCGGGTCCGCGCGGCTTCGCTCAACTATCCCGACCTGCTGATGACCCGGGGCGACTACCAGTTTAAACCCGAGGTGCCGTTCACCCTCGGGATGGAGCTGGCGGGCGAGGTGCTCGAAGCCGAAGCGGAGAGCGGCTTCACACCGGGCGACCGGGTGATGGGCGGCGCCAAGACCGGCGCCTTCGCCGCATTCGCCAGCGCTCCTGCCCGATCGTTGCGGCCTGTCCCCGCAGGGCTCGATTTCATCCAAGCCACCGCGCTGGGCGCCACCTACACCACCGCGTACACCGCGCTGGTCGAGCTGGGCGGGTTACAAGCCGGGCAATGGGTGCTGGTCCACGGCGCGACCGGTGGCGTCGGCCTTGCCGCCTGTGACCTCGCCAAGGCGCTAGGCGCGCGGGTGATCGCTGCTAGCGGCTCTCCGGGCAAGCTGGAGGCCTTGCGCGCCGCTTGTCAGCCCGATGCGGTGCTGCTCGCCCAAGGCAAGTTCCGCGAGGCTGTGGCCGAGATTACTGGCGGGGCGTTGTGCGATCTGGTCTATGATCCGGTTGGCGGGGACATTTTCGATGAAAGCACCCGCTGTGTGGCTTTTGGCGGCAAGCTGCTGGTGGTCGGCTTTGCAGGCGGGCGGATTGCTGACATCTCCACCAACATCCCACTGATCAAAGGCTTCTCGGTCGTCGGGGTCCGCGCCGGGGAATACGCCCGCCGCTTCCCCGAACGCGGCAAAGCGATCCGCGATGCGATGGTGGCGCTGGCCGAGGACGGCAGCCTGACCCCGCATATCGACCGGGTGCTGCCGCTTGCCCGCTGGCGCGAGGCATTTGAGGCGATGGAGCGCCGTGAGATCGTCGGGAAAGTAGTGTTAGAGCCCTAATTCCTCCCCGGCACGGGGAGTGGGACCAGCGAAGCAGGTGGAGGAGCACAGGCGGCGTGTCGCGCCTTCGCTGCCGGGAAAACTCGCCCGTACCCCTCTATCATCCTACGGATGGTCCCCCTCCCCGTGCCGGGGAGGAACGAAAAAGGGCGGCCCGTGAGCCGCCCTTTCCCCTCTCCAAGATCGGAAATGGGTTACAGCCCGGCGATCGCCTCGTCGACCAGGACCTTGTCGGTCTTGGCGGTGTGGTTCGCAGAAATCAGCGCCTGGGCAGCAGCGGCGGCAGCGGCGGCCGTCTGCGCGCGGAGCGCTTCGACGGCGGCCCGTTCGGCGGCGGAAATCTTGTCTTGCGCCATCTTCTCGCGGCGGGCGACCAGATCGGTGGTGTCGGCCTGCGCCTTGGCGATGATCGCTTCGGCTTCGTGTGATGCGTGGGCGATGATGCCCTTGGCTTCCTTGGCACTGGCCGCTTGCTGGGCCTTGGCGCTGGTCAGCAGCGCTTCGGCTTCGGTGCGGATCGCCAAAGCTTCGTCGAGCGAGCGCCGGGTTTCGGCGATCTGCGCGTCGAGCCCGGCAATAATCTGCTTGTGAGCCTTGAACTTGAAAATCGCGATCAGGAAAAACAGCGTGACGCCGACATAGACCCAGCCTTCAGCGCCAAGGCCAAGCAGCTTGGCCTCAGCATGTTCACCGCCATGAGCGGCTTCGGCGAGGATCAGGAAAGTATTCGTCATTGGCCTGCCTTCAGAACTGCGCCGCGACGCTTTGCTGCGCGGCTTCGAGCGTGGGCTCAACCCCGGTCAGTTTGGCGACGATGGCTTGCGCACTGGTCGCTGCGGCATCGCGCAGCGTCCCTTCGGCCTTGGCACTGGCCTTGGCAATCCGGGCTTCGGCTGCGGCGATTTCCGCATCGGTGGCGCTGGCAGCGATGGCGAGGCGGGCTTCGCTGGCCTTGGCTGCATCAGCCTTGGCCGCGGTTATCGCTTGCCGGGCCTGCTCGCGGCTGGCGTCCATTTCGGCGTGATAGCGCGCATCGACTTGATCAGCGGTTTCCTTGGCGGCGTGGGCCGCGTTCAGATCGCCGGAGATCTTGCCTTCCCGCTGTTCCATCACCTTACCCAGCTTGGGCAAGGTCATCCGGACCACACCAAAGTAGAGAATAATAAAGAACAGCGCGAGCCAGACCAACTGGGGCCAAGTGACATTCGCGAAATCAAACTGGGGCATCGTGGTCCCTGCCTAAGAACGTACGGGAGGAACGCCGACCGGGGTTAACCGGTCGGCGCTTAAATCAGCCGAACGCCAGTGCCAGAGCGACAACTGCCGCGATCAGGCCAAGCGCTTCGGTCACCGCGAAACCAAAGATCAGGCGGCCGCCCATCTTGGCGTCGGCTTCAGGATTGCGCACGGCACCGTTGAGGTACTGGCCGAAGATCGAGCCCACGCCGATGGCGGCAAGGCCCGCACCGATAGCGGCAAGACCGGCGCCGATGAGTTTTGCAGATGCTGGATCCATGGTGAATTCCCTTGCTAGATAGAGTGTTGAGACAAAAACTTAGTGGAGATTGACCGCATCGTTGAGGTACAACGAAGCGAGCAAAGCGAAAACATAGGCCTGAACGACCGCGATCAGCACTTCAAGCGCGGTCAGCGCGACCACCACCACGAGCGGTAGTGCGCCAAGGACATAAGGCAGCGCCCCGAACGAGCCGAGCGTCACTACGAAAGTGCCGAACACCTTCAGCAGCACGTGGCCAGCAGTCATGTTGGCGAACAGCCGGATCGCCAGTGTAAACGGGCGGGTCAGGAAGCTGAGAAACTCGATCAGGAACACAAAAGCACCCAGGAAGATGTTCGAATCTTTTGGCCAGAACAGGCTGAAAAAGTGCAATCCGTGATGCCAGAAACCAACGATGCACACCGTCACGAACACAATCATCGCTAGGCCAAATGTAACCACGACATGGCTGGTTGGGGTGAACGCCCCGACCCATGGGATCAAGCCCAGCAGGTTGCAGGCCAGCACGAAGATGAAGATCGTGAAGATCAGCGGCGCAAACCGGCGGCCTTCGGGCCCGACGTTTTCATCGAGCATCTTGCGCACGAAATCATAGAGATATTCAGTCGCCGCCTGCATCCGGCCGGGGACCAATTGGGGCCGCGCCGTGCCGATAAACAGGAACGCTGAAATCGCGACCAGCGCGATCAGCATCCACAATGAGGAGTTCGTGAACGAGACGTCATAGCCAGCTACTTCGAGCGGCTTGATCGTCTTGACTGCGAACTGCTCCATCGGATTGGCCACGAAATACTCCTTCAGCGCTGCGGATCGTTGCCGGAATCGCTATCAAAACTGGCCGAAGTCTGCATCGCACGGCGCGTTCCGGCAGCAAAGCCGAGCAGCAGCATCACGATCAGGCCCCAGGGTGTTTTGAAACCCATCCACCGGTCAAACGACCAGCCGATAAACCCGCACACCAGCACAGTGCCCACAAATTCAATCCCGACCGCCCAACCGCGCGTTTCGGCGCGGCCTTCGGCAGAACTGATCCCGCGGGTATGCTTCGCCTGTGCTTCAGCGATCCTGCGGTCGAGATTGCCCCCGCCGCCATTTTCGCCCGAATCGGTCACGCGATAGCC
>JAYURW010000065.1:0-51294 GCA_043756025.1 Novosphingobium sp.
TACTTTTGCGCCGCTTGATGAGTGGGGCGAGCAGCTTCCGCCGGGCTGGATGGGCGATGAGCGCCCCTTCGTCCGGGACTTTGCCGCGATGCACCCGGCACTCGATCCGCACTTTACCCAAAACCAGGACACTCAGTTCGATTCGCGCTGGAGCGAACTGTTCACCGCAATGGGCACCGCGCCCAACCACCTGTGCAATTTCTATGTCTATCACGGGGTCTGGGCTGGTGCGCGCGAGGCGGGTTGTGACCGCCTGCTAACCGCAGATTTCGGCAACCAGACCTACAGCAACGAAGCCCGCTGGGGCTATGTCGAATACCTGCTCGGGCTGCGCTGGCGGCAACTCTGGCTGGCGCTGCGCGACCGGCCCGGCGATGATCGCTCGACCTGGCACAAGCTGGCCGCGCTCAGCCTGCTGCGGGTGCTGCCCGCCCCGCTGCGGCGCGCGATCCGGGACTGGCGCCACGGCGCCCGGGGCAATCTCAACCAACTGATCTCGATGCTGCCCGATGCCGCCGAAGCCGATGCTTCCGCCCGCGCGCACGGCAATGGTGCCATGGTTGAACGCGAATTGTTTGCCAGCAAGACCGATTCCATTGCGTTCGAATATGCCTGGCGCGATTGCGAGGCAGCGGAAGTCCAGCAGGGCTTTGAGCAGCTATACGGCATTCGTCAGGTCGATGTCCCGGCCTATCGCCCGCTGGCCGAGTTTTGCGCCGGGCTGCCGACCGACCAGTTCCTGCGCAATGGCACTTCGCGCTGGCTTGCTCGGCGGATGGCAGTTGGGCGGCTGCCCGAAGCGCAGCGCACCAATACCCGGGTTGGCTGGCACAATGTCGATTGGCACGAACGCATGACCCCGCGCCTAGCTGAGCTGCGCCAACAAGCCGAAGCCATTGCTGCCAACCCCGAACTGGCCGGACTGATCGATCCCGACAAAATGCTTGCTGTGCTTGACAATTGGCCAGCGGAATCCTCGTTCGAGATCGATAGTTGGGTGGCGCAATCAGCCGGGCTTCCGCGCGGACTGCTGACGGCGCGGTTCGTCGCCCATGTCAGTGGACGAAATAGTCTGTAAAGGGGCGCTGTGATGGATCGCAGCACTCTTGAACGGCTTGGTTGGCTCCGACTGGCATCATTGCCGCTTTACGCCGGGCTTGGCTTGCTGATGCTGGCGGTGGCCCTGACCGAGGGGATCGGTCTGTTGCTGCTGGTTCCGCTGCTCGGCCTGTTGGCGCCTGATGCTGGTGGAGGAGCGATTGCCCAAGCGTTTGAGCGGCTGGGCCTAGCCCCGCAAATCGAGCAGTTGCTGCTGTTGTTTGTCGGTTTAGTCGCACTGCGAGCCACGCTGGTCTATGCGCGCGGGCAGTTGGCCCTGCGGATGGAGGTTGCTCTGGCCGATGGGCTGCGGCGCCGCGCCTGGGATGCTCTGCTGCATTGCGATTGGCGGGTGCTGGCCGGATTGCGCCGCGCCGAGAGTGCGAGCCTGCTCATTACCGAAATTGACCGCACCGGGGTCTGCATCAACCAGGCGATTGCGGCGCTGGCCATGGCGGTGACACTGGGTGGGTTAATCCTTGCGGCATTTGCCATTTCTCCTCCGATTGCGGGCGCGGCGCTGCTGGCGGGGTTGGTGCTGCTGGTGATGGGCCGCGGGACACGGCGGCGCTCAGCACTGCTCGGCACAGCTTTAGGACAGGCCTACGCCCGGATTTATGGCGAGGTGCAGGAGGGGTTGGGCGCGCTTCGGGTGATCAAAAGCACCGCCAGCGAAGACAGCGCTCATGCCGCAATTATGGACCAGTTTGCCCGGCTACGGGCGGCACAACGTGCGCACAGCCGCGATCTCGGGTTCAGTCAGGTATTGCTCCAGATCGGCGGAGCGGCGCTGCTGGCGCTGCTGGTGTGGCTGGCACTGAGCCGCTGGCAGGCCCAGCTGACCACCGTACTGCCGCTGACGGCACTGTTTGCCCGGGCGTTGCCGCTACTGGGCGGCTTGATCAATGCGGTCCAGCAATGGGCCCATTCCCGCCCGGCGATTGAAACTGCAGTGCAGCTGATTGCCGCGTTGGAGCAGGCCCGCGAGCCTGATCCCGGGGCAGTTGCGGCCCCGCCGCTTCTGCGTGAAATTGCGCTGACCAGCGTTTCAGTGCAGTTTGAAACCGGCGCAGCCCCCGCGCTGACTGAGGTGTCGATCACGATCCCAGCCCGCGCGATCACCGCGCTGACCGGACCGTCGGGAGCCGGGAAGAGCACTCTGGCCGACATTCTGGGCGGCCTGCTCTCGCCCGATAGTGGCATCATGGTGATCGATGGCGTTACCATCGAAGGCTCGCTGCGGCAGGCTTGGCGTCGCCGCGTGGCCTATGTTCAGCAAGATCCCGTGCTGCTGTCGGCCAGCCTGCGTGACAATCTGCGCTGGGCTGAACCAGAAGCCAGCGACGCGCAATTGAGCACCGCGCTGCAAGCGGCGTCGGCAGACTTTGCGCTACAACTGCCAGCGGGCCTCGACACCATGTTGGGTGATGGCGGACGCACGCTGTCAGGCGGAGAGCGCCAGCGGCTGATGTTGGCCCGGGCGCTGCTGCGCGATCCGGCGCTGTTGATCCTGGACGAGGCAACCAGCGCGCTCGATCCTGAAAACGAAGCCCAGATTGCAGCGGCGCTGCTGCGCCTGAAACAGCGGATGGCGGTTGTGGTGATCGGGCATCACGGATCATTACCGGCACTGGCGGATTATACCATTCAGCTTGAACGGGGCCGCTGCGTTCGCGCTGGCTCGGCCCGCAAATCGCCTGAAGGGATTAGTGATGAAACATAGCCATGGGATCGCCGCCTTTGCCGCCGCCGGATTGGCGCTAACCTTGGCGGGGGCCGCTGGGGCCCGGAGCGGCGCTCCGGCCGGTTGTGTCGGCCCGTCCAGCGCAACCTGGCTCAACGTAACGGCCCAGCAGGTCCGTGGTTCGGGCGGCTTTATTACTTTGACGCTGTACCCGGATGATCCGGCGCGGTTTCTAAAGCCGATGGGCTCGCTTTATGTGGTCAAAGTCCGGGCCCGGGCCGGAACAACGCGGGCCTGTATTTTCGTGCCCATGACGGGGTCCTATGCCCTGGCGCTGTACCACGATGCCAATGCCAACGGGAAACTGGACCGCAACGCGATCGGTATTCCCAAGGAAGGCTTCGGCTTTTCCGGTAATCCAAAAATCCAACTCAGCGCACCCAGCCTCGCATCGGCCCGGCTTACTGTTGGCGCACCCGGGGCACAGACCCGGATCCTGATGCGTTATCCTTAGCCTTTCCGGCCATAGATTTCGGGCAGTTCCACCGGGGCCTGCGCTTCGGCCAGATCAAACGCACGCGGATCATCGACATCCAGCCACCAGGCATCCCCGATATCCATAGTCGCGGCGCGGCCAGCATCCGCCAGTTTTTGCATCCCTTCGGACAGGCTTCCGGTCTTGCCTTCGGCAATCGCGGCGCGGATCGCAGCGACCAGTTCGGGCGTGCACAGAAACGCTCCGCAATCGACCGCGTCATAGGGTGCGATGGACTTGCCGATTGCATCGATAAAGCCAGCCGGGTTCAACTTTACCCAAGTTGCATCGTCCGGATCGATCAGCGGATGATCGCAGCGGAAATCGACCGCCAGCGTCACGCCCCGATCAGCGCCGCCCTGTTGGGCCAGCCGGGTCAGGATCGAGCCAGAGAAGATGTGGTCGCTCATCATCAGCAAGTAATTGCCAGCGATCACGTCAGCCCCGGCGATCACCGACCAGCCATTGGGCCGTGACCAATCGTCCACCCGCTGCGCCACCACCGGGATTCCGGCCCGCTCTGACAAGGCCGGCAGGACCGCTTCGAGCCGCTCGGCTTCGTGCCCGGTTACTACGACCACGCGGTTCGCCCCGGCGGCCTTGGCCTGCCGCACCCCGAGTTCAAGCAGCGGCACGCCGGCAATCGGGGTCATCGGCTTGGAATCCGAAATGTCGCGCAGACGGCTGCCGAACCCGGCGGCGATGATCAAGGCGTCCATAGCTTGCCCTTACAAACGGAAACGGCGCCAGTTCCCCGGCGCCGCTCCAAATTTGCCTTACAGTTGCGCCTATTCAGCAGCAAGCGGTGCATCGGCGACGTAGGCGTCAACCATCTGCGCGGCCAGATCATCGTTGAACTGCTGCGGCGGATGCTTGCAGAAATAGGCCGACGGACCGATCAGGGCCCCGCCTTCACCGCGCTCCAGCGCAACCTTGGCGCAGCGCAGCGCATCCATCACGCAGGCTGCCGAGTTCGGGCTGTCTTCAACCGACAGGCGCAGTTCCAGATCCATCGGAACATTGCCCCACTGCAGGCCTTCGAGCCGCAGGAAGCAAAGCTTGTTGTCTTTTTGCCAAGGCACATAGTCCGACGGGCCGACGTGGATGTTTTCGTCAGCCAGTCGCTGAGCCAGCATTGCCTGCACGGCTTCGGTCTTCGATTCCTTTTTCGAACCGAGCCGCTGACGGTCGAGCATATTCATGAAATCGGTGTTGCCGCCGGTGTTGAGCTGGTAGGTCCGCTCAACCGTGACGCCGCGCGCTGCAAACAGGCTCGACAGGACGCGGTGGACGATGGTGGCGCCAACCTGGGCCTTGATATCGTCCCCGACGATCGGCAGGTTCGCATCACGGAAGCGCTTTTCCCATTCGGGGCGGCTGGCGATGAACACTGGCATACAGTTGACCACGGCCACGCCTGCTTCCAGCGCGCATTCCATGTAGAATTCGGTGGCGGCCTGCGATCCAACCGGCAGGAAGTTGATCAGTACTTCAGCGCCCGAATCCTTGATCGCCTGAACGACCGAAGCCTGAGTGGCTTCAGCAGCATCCGAAAGGATGAAGCCTTTTTCGCCGACAGTGGTCATGTGCGCAGCGACACCATCGGAAACCAGGCCCATCATCACCTTGGCGCCGGTCATGGCCACGTCCTGATGGAACACCTTGGTGTTGTTTGGCGCGGCAAAGATCGCCTCGGCGATATCCTTGCCAACCTTGCGGGCGTCAACATCGATGCCCAGGACAAAGTCGACGTCACCCGCGCCATAGCCACCGATCTTGTCGTGGATCAGACCCTGCGACGAGTTGTTCTGGCGGTAATAGGAGACGCCCTGAACGAGCGAACTAGCGCAGTTACCGACGCCGATCATGGCGACCTTGATTGGCTTCATTCTATTGGTATCCCTTCCGTGCGACACTCTGCGGGCCGCGAAACGCCCGTCATTGAAAAATTTGGGTGCCAAAAGCAAGCCAAATGGCCCGCGTCAAGCCGAATGAGCCTAAGCGAACCCCCTTATCACAATTCTGTTTGCATCGGTCCGCGCACGGTTGCGCTTCGCCCACAGGGCCTTATTCCCACGAATAGCGTGGATTCGCAGGGGAGTTGGCTGGGTGGCAAGGCTGGATCAGAGTGCAAAGGGGGCAATCAGCCGGCCAATTAGGCCGCGCGAATTGCAGGACCCGCTCAACTATTATCTGTATCATCCACTGGCCTGGCAGCTGGCCCGCGGGCTTTCAGCGACTCCATTAACCCCCAATATGGTCTCGGTGCTGGGCGCCGGATTCGTTGTCGCTGCGGCGCTGGTTTATACCCAACTGGCCTGGCCAGTTTCGGCGGCGCTGGGGCTGGCGCTGCATATGACCTGGCACGTGGTTGATGGCGCCGATGGCGATCTTGCCCGGTTGACCGGGCGCAGCAGCCCGATCGGCGAAATGGTCGATGGATTGTGCGACTATTTAAGCCACGCCGTGCTGTATGTCGTGCTGGCGGTGTTTCTGGCGGGATCGGCCGGGATCATTGCGGGCTGGCAGGCCTGGGCGCTGGTGATCGTGGCTGGGCTTAGCCATGCGGTCCAGTCCAACCATGTCGAAGTGCAGCGGCGGCAGTATCAATTCTGGGTCTATGGCACCCCCTGGTTGCGCGGCACGCACAATGCCGAAGGTTCCGCAACCTCGCAAAGCTGGGCCGGAGCGCTCGTATCGGCCTATATCGGCTTGGCCAGCGGCATGACTCCGCAAGCGCTCAAGATCGATGCAGCGGTGGCCGCTGCGGCAGGTGACAAGGCCCGGCTGGAAGCGATTGCTGAAGCGGTCCGGGCGGAGGCTCCGCCGCTGTTGCGGCTGTGCAAAGTGCTCGGCCCCAATCCGCGGGCGATTGTGCTGGGGCTTTCGATGTTCGCTGGCACGCCGCTGTGGTATATGCTGTACCAGACCGTGGTGCTGAACCTGCTGCTGGTCCATTCGGTCCGCGCCCATAATGCCGCGGCCCGCCGGATCGCTGCCAAAATCGGAGTGTGAAGCTGATGCTGCACGAACATCTGCTCGAGTCTGCCCGCGCCTTGCAGGACGAAATTGTTGCGCTACGCCGGGCAATCCATGCCGAACCGGAACTGGGCCTGCACACTCCGAAAACCCGCGACAAGGTCCGTGCCGCGCTGGCCGATTTGCCGCTGGAATGGAGCGAAGGGCCTTCAACCACCGGGATCGTCGCGACGCTGAAGGGCGGAGCCGGTACTGGCCGCTGCGTGCTGCTGCGCGGCGATATGGACGCGCTGCCGATGCCAGAGGAAACCGGGCTGGACTATGCCTCGACCATTCCCGGCGCGATGCACGCCTGCGGCCATGATACCCACACTGCGATGCTGGCGGGGGCGGTGCGGCTGCTGTGTGCCCGCCAGGCATCGCTGAGCGGCGAAGTGCGGTTTATGTTCCAGCCGGGCGAAGAAGGCTTTCACGGCGCCAAATTCATGCTTGAGGACGGACTGCTGGGCGGCGCTGGTACCGGCCGCGATCTGCCCGAGGCGGCTTTTGCGCTGCACATCATGCCCAATGCCCGGCACGGTCAGGTGGCCGGCCGGGCCGGGGCGCTGCTGGCCTCGGCCGACCAGTTCGATATCACGGTCACCGGGCGCGGCGGCCATGCCGCGATGCCGCATCAGGGCCTTGATCCCGTGCCTATCGCCTGTGAGATCGTGATGGCGTTGCAGGCGTTGGTGGCGCGGCAGTTCGATGCTCATGATCCGGTGATCGCGACGGTGGCGCGGATCGAAGGCGGCACTGCACACAACGTGATCGCCGATTTCGCCACCTTGCGCGGCACTTTGCGGACGCTATCGGCCCGGCACCGGACCAAGCTGCACGCCGCGCTGGAACAGCTCGCCACCGGCATCGCCGCTGCTCACGGTGCCAGCGCCAGCGTCACGATCACGCCGGGCTTTCCGGTCACCTATTGCGATCCGCGCGCGGTGGCCTTGGGTGAGGGCGTCAGCCACGATCTGTTCGGCCCAGCCGCCTTTCACAACCTTGAAACCCCGATCATGGGCGCAGAAGACTTTTCCTATGTGCTGGAACAAGTACCCGGCGCGATGTTCTTTCTGGGAGTCGCCGCAGAAGGCGCCGATTGGCACTGCTGCCCGGCAATCCATTCGCCCCGGATGACCGTGGACGAGAACGCCCTGCCGCACGGCGCGGCGCTGCTGGCCGGCTGTGCCGAGCGGTTTCTGGAACGCGGTTGGGATTAAGAATGCTGCACCCGGACTGAAACCAAGTGTTTCATCATCCGGGCCGCATCGGACCGCTGCGATTGTTTCGCAATCAGCCGAGGAGTGCGGCGGTCAAGCACCCGCCGCACTCCTGCCGGTCAAAACTTTACACTGGCTGACAGGTAGTAATAGGACCCGTTGAACCCGAACTGGTTGGCGTTGCGGGTATAGGGTGTTTGCCCAGTCGAATAAGAGGCCGCTTCGCCGACAAAGCCATAACGCGTGGCGTTCCACTTGTCGGGGTAGGTATCGAACAGGTTGTTCGCCCCGACCGTCAGCGTGAGGCCATTGTCAAACGCATAGCCGACGTTGAAGTCGATGATCGCTTTGGCTCCAAAGCTTTGAACACAGCGATTGGCCGAATTGCAGGTTACATTCGCGTCAGCGACGCTGAGCCCCGTGCTGAAGGCTTTGACGCTGCCAAAGTGGGTCGCCCGGACCCCCAGATTAAACCCGCCGATCCGGTAGCTGGTCGAAAGCAGGATCTTGGTCTGCGGCTGGGCCACTTCGATCAGCTCGATCGCGGTGAGCCCGACCAGCGGCAAAGCCTGATTGGCGGCTGAAGCTCCGGCAACCAGCTGCGACGGCGTGCCGCGCTGGCTCAAAACCTTGGTTACGGCGTGGGTGCCGGCCAAAGTGACTTTGAACTCGCCCGGACCAATATCCGCTTTCCAGGTTGCGACGACATCGATCCCGCGGGTGCGAGTGTCGATGTGGTTGGTGAAGAAGCGGATTTCCCGCACGCCGGGGAACAACGCGGCAACGGCCGGGAAGTTAGCGACGAGAATGCCGTCGGTTATCGCGATCCGGTCCTTGATGTTGATCTGAAAGGCATCAATCGTGAACGTAAACGCCCCGACGTCTCCGGTAATTCCGGCGCTGAAATTGTCGGAAATCTCGGCCTTTGGCGCGGCGATACCCAAAGTTGCCAGTCGCGGATCGTTGCTTGAGATCTGCTGGGTCTGGAGGATCGTGTTGTTCTGGACGGTCGAGGTGTTCACCCGATTGCCGATCTGCGCCAGCGATGGCGCACGGAAACCACGGTTGTAGGATCCGCGGATCGCCACGCCGTCACTCAGCTTATAGCGCGCAGCCAGCTTGCCCGAGAGGTTGCCGCCAAAGTCGCTGTAGTTTTCATACCGCAGCGCCGTGGTGATCAGCAGGCTGTCCGACAGATCGGCTTCGATATCGACAAAGGCCGCAAGGTTGCGCCGGCTGATGTCGTTTTCGTCAGCTGGTGCATAGCCGGGGCGTCCGTTTGAACCCGAAGCGCGGCCCGAGAGGGCAAGCGGCCCGACCGCATATGACGCCGCATCGCCGCGATGAACCTGGAAATTGTCCCGGCGCCACTGGACCCCTAACGCGAGGTTGAGGGACTCGATTCCGCCGACTGCACCAAGGTTCTTGGACGCGGTTGCTTCGGCCACGTGTTGGTTGAATTCGGTTTGGCCCACATAGAAGCTGGTCGGGCTGGCTGCGCCAAGCGAGGCGTTGACAGTGTTTTCGGCATATTGATCGAGTTGGTTGTGGCCAAAGCTGTAAGCGAGTTCGAGCTTCCATCCGCCAGCGTCGATCTTAAGTCCGCTATTGACCGAATAGTCAATTGCGCGGCCCGGCAGGATCGGAACGTAGCCATCAGGGAAGATCGAAAGCACCGCATTTGATGTGGTCGCGGGGGCCCGGAAAAAGCCCATCGCGCGGATGTCCTTGCGCGAATAGCCCCCGAACAGGAACAACCGGGCGTTCTCGGAAACTGGCAGTTCCGAATTGACGAAGGCCTGATAGGTCCGGTTGCGGTTTGAACCATAGTTGCCGACTACGAAGTTACCCTGGGGGTATACTCCCCGGTCTGCACGCGGATTGGCTGTGGTATAGGGGAACGCGGTGGTCGGACCGGTCGTTCCATAGGTTGCCGGGGTCGCTGGATAGATCGCGCCGGTGTAGTAGTCAGAACGGTTGGTTCCTTCGGTCCCGAAATATTCGAGCGTGTAGTTGATGAACCCGCCGTTGGAGCCGAGTTTTAGGCCCTGGTTGAGCGAAACCTTGGTTGTGAAGCCATCGCCCTCTTTGTTCAATCCGGTCGAAACCGCGGCGGAACCGCCCTCGTCATTATCCTTCAGCACCAGGTTGACGATCCCGGCGATCGCATCTGATCCGTATTGCGCTGCGGCCCCATCGCGCAGCACTTCGATCCGTTCGACAGCGGCGGTCGGGATGCTGTTCAAATCCGAAACAACCGTGCCCAGACCCGGCGAGACGTTGAGGTTAAGCGCCGAGAACTGGTGGCGGCGATGACCGTTGATCAGCAGCAGCACCTGATCGGGGGCCAGCCCGCGAAGCGATGCCGGATCAGCAAAGTTCGTGGCCCCATTGATGCCGTACTTGGACGAGTTGAACGACGGCGAGGTAAACTGCATTTGCTGGCCAAGGTCGGTCTGGCCGGTCGAATTCAGCTCTTCTGCCGCAACTACGTCAACCGGCACTGGGCGGTCAACATTGGTGCGCGGTTTCCCGCGTGAGCCGATCACAGTGATGCTGTCGGCTTCGGCCGGTGCGGCGGCTTCGGTTGCTGCAGCGGCGCTGCCATCAGCCGGAGGGCTGGCTTCCTGCGCGTGGGCTGTTGCGGCGAGGCCGAACATCATCGCAGTCGTTGTGAGCCAAAGTCCTTTGCGTGCAGTCATGTTGTGTCTCCCCATTATTTTGTTTTGATAGTCCTGCATTGTCAGTCTTCATCGACGAATTCCGGCAGATGGATCGGCGCGTTGTCCGCTGCGGCAAATCCCGGCCCGCCGGCCAGCGCCGCATTCAAAGCGGTCCGGTCCAGCGCATTTTCCCAGCGTGCGACCACGATCGTCGCGACGGCATTGCCGACGAAATTGGTAAGCGCCCGGCATTCGCTCATGAACCGGTCGATCCCGAGGATCAGCGCCAGCCCGGCTACCGGGACGGAAGGCACGATCGACAGGGTCGCGGCCAGTGTAATAAAGCCTGCCCCGGTCACCCCGGCGGCCCCTTTTGAGCTGATCATCGCGACCAGCAGCAAGGCCAGTTGATCGCCAAGGGATAGATCGATCCCGGTTGCCTGCGCGATGAATAGCGCGGCGAGCGTCATGTAGATGTTCGTGCCGTCGAGGTTGAACGAGTATCCGGTTGGCACCACCAGCCCGACTACCGGCTTGGCGCAGCCGGCCCGTTCGAGCTTTTCCATCAGCGAGGGCAGCGCGGCTTCCGACGAAGACGTGCCCAGCACCAAAAACAGCTCGGCCTTCAGATAGCGGAGCAGCGCAAAGATCGAGAAGCCGTTCCACCGGGCAATCGCGCCCAGCACCAGCACCACGAACAGCAACGAAGTCAGATAAAAGGTCGCGACCAGCGCGCCGAGCGAGACCAGCGTTCCGACACCGTATTTGCCGATGGTAAAAGCCATTGCGCCGAACGCGCCAATCGGCGCCGCGCGCATGACCAATGCGACCAGCCGGAACACGACTTCGCTGGCGCTGTCGAGCAACACCCGCAGCGGCTTGGCGTGGTCACCGGCCATACCCATCGCGATCCCGAACAAGACCGCAACCAGCAGCACTTGCAGGATCGATCCGCTGGTCAACGCAGAAACCATCGTCACCGGAATGATATCGAGCAGGAACGCGGTGATGCTGGAATCGTGCGCCTTTTCCGCAAAGGCCTTGACTGCCGTTTGGTCAAGCGTGGCCGGATCGATGTTCAGCCCGGCGCCCGGTTGCACAACATTCGCCACCACCAAGCCGATGATCAACGCAAAAGTGGAAACCACAATAAAGTATGCAAAAGCCTTGCCAGCAACCCGTCCCACTGCGCTGGCCTGGCCCATCCCGGCAATGCCCGTGGCAATGGTCAGAAAAATAACCGGTGCGATGACCATTTTGACGAGTTTGATGAAACCGTCACCCAGCGGCTGCAAAGCGACGCCCCACTCAGGAGCGATATAGCCCAGCGTGACGCCCAAAGTGATAGCCGCCAGCACCTGCGCATAAAGCTGGGTGTAGAGCGGACCATTGGCCGCCGTTGGTAACGGTTGGGTAGCTTGCATGCCTCTCCTGACCCGGTAGTTGTTTGATGCCGTGGTTAAGCAAGAGGTCTGGACCAAATTTCGCCACGAAGCGAAACTGGCCTAAGAAACATATAAACATCTGTAAGTTATATGATTTTGTTTTGGCGGAGGCAGGTTTCGTGCGGAATTCCGCACATAACGCGAGGCATTGTGCGAATTTCCGCATATAGCTGCGAATCATGGCAACCTCGTCCCACAAACACCGGCAACCGGCATGGCTTGCTCTAGCAGTGTTGTTGGCCGGTGCCATTCTGGCTGCAATCTTGCTGGTCGACCGGCTGGCCGAACGCCGCGCGGTCGATGCCGAACGCGACCGTCTGGCCGGAATGGCCCGGTTGGCGGCGTCGAGCTATCAGAGCCAGGTCGACAAGTTCCAGCTGGTTGCGACGACCCTGTCGGCTGATCCCGATGTTGGCGACCTGCTCGATCATCGCACCGCAAATGCAGCAGGGCGGCTCAACCGCCGTCTTGCGGGCCTGACTACGGCGCTCGATGCCTCGGTAATCTACCTGCTCGACGATCGCGGGCTGACGATCGCCGCGAGCAACTGGCGCCAGCCCGACAGTTTCCTTGGCGAAAACTACGGGTTTCGGGCGTACTTCCGCCAAGCCATGGCGCAGGGACATTGGGAGCAATTCGCGCTGGGAACGCGCAGCCGGGTGCCGGGTTTGTTTGTTGCTCGCCGGGTCGAGACCGCTTCGGGTGGACGCGGTGTGATCGTGGTCAAAATCCGGTTTGATCGGCTCGAAACCGAATGGGCGGCATCGTCCGGGATGGCGTTTGTCGCCAGCGACCAAGGCGTGATTCTGGTTTCCAGCGTGCCGGAATGGCGGTTCGAGACGGTCGGTGAGATCGATAAGGCCGAGCGGCGCCGGCTGACCGCTCAGGTCGAATACGGCGATGCTCCGCTCCAGCAGAACAAATTGTTTGCCACCGGGTCGGTCGTTCGGAGCGGTTCCCAGTATAGCCGCAAGGCCCGCTACGTCGCGGCTTCGGACGCTTTGCCGAATGGTTGGTCGATTAATTTACTGGCACCGCTTGAAAATGCCGTGGCCGATGCGCGCGCGTTCGGACGGCTGCTGCTGGCGGTGATCCTCGCGATCATTGCCGCACTGGTCGCAACCTATGTCCTGCGCGCCCGGGCAATCGTTTCGCGCCAGCAACGCGAGACTGAACAGCGAATCGCCGAACTCAAGGAGCGCTTGGTCCAGTCCAATAAGCTCTCGACGCTCGGCCAGATCGCGGCCGGGGTTGGGCACGAGCTCAACCAGCCTCTGACGGCAATTGGACTTCGGGCGCAAACGGCCCGCAAACTGATCGCCAGCGCCAGGCTCGATCAGGCCGATACCGTGCTGGTTGAAATCGGAGCGTTGACCGGGCGGGCCGGAGCGATCACCGGCGAACTGCGGCGTTTCGCCCGCCGGGCCGATCGGCGCATCAGCAAAGTCGAGCTGGCCGCTGTGTTTGCCGGGGTTGAATTGCTGCTGGGTGACCGGATCAGGACCAGCGGTGCCGAGCTGGTGGTTGAGGGCGCGGACTTGGCGGTGATGGGCGAGCAGGGCCGGCTCGAGCAGGTTTTCGTCAACCTGATCCAGAACGCGCTCGATGCAATGGCCAACGGTGGTGCGATCCGGATCGCGGCAACCCGCAATGGCGATGCGGCGACGATCCGGATCACTGATACCGGCCCGGGCATTCCTGAATCGGTCCGCGAGCGCCTGTTCCAGCCGTTCAACTCTTCAAAGGACGATGGCCTTGGACTCGGCCTGGTAATTTGCCGGGATATTCTGGCCGATATGGGCGGGGAACTGCATTTCGTTCCGGATGAGCGCGGTGCGAGCTTTTCAGTTTTGCTCAGGATCGCTGAGTGACAGCAACCGTCCCCATCCGAATAGCGATAGTCGACGACGAAGCGGACGTGCGCCGGGCGCTGCGTGAATTGCTGGAGCTCGAGCAATTCGCGCCGATCGAATTTGCCGATGCCGATCAAGCGCTCCAGCAGATCAATGCCGATTTTCCGGGTATCGTGATTACCGACCTGCGGATGCCCGGGATCGACGGAACCGGATTGTTCAATCGCCTGACGCGGCTCGATCCGGAACTGCCGGTGATTGTTATTTCCGGGCACGGCGACATCGCGACTGCGGTCGATCTGGTCCGGCGCGGGGCTTACGATTTCCTGGCCAAGCCGTTCGATGCTGAGCGGCTCATCGCGACCGTGCGGCGCGCGCTCGACAAGCGCGCACTGGCGCTCGAAAACCGGGCGCTGCGTCAGTCCAGAGCGGCCAGCGATTCTGGCAAGCTGCTGGGCGAATCGCGCGAAATTGAGCAGCTTCGGCTAACCATCGACCAGTTGGTTCAGGCCGACATCGACGTGATGATCGCGGGAGAAAGCGGGACTGGCAAAAGTCTGGTAGCCGATATCCTGCATCGCCGAAGCCCGCGGGTCCGCAAGCCGATGGTTACGCTCGATTGCCGGGCGCTTCCCGAAACACAGGCCGAGAGCTTGTTGTTCGGCCATGTCAGCGGGGCCTTCCCCGGCGCACAATTCCCGCGAACCGGACAACTGCAATTCGCCAACGCCGGAACCCTGTTTCTCGATCACGTCGATGGGCTGCCGGACGCGCTGCAGCGCCGTGTGCAACAAGCGCTGGAGGAAGGCACAGCCACGCCGGTCGGAAGCAACCAGTCCCAAGCCGCGCGGTTCCGCTGCCTGTCAGCAACCAGCGCAGACCTTGGGGCACGGTCGCGGGACGGCACTTTCCTCGCGTCGCTCTATTTCAAGCTCGGCGTATTCCGGATTGCGCTCCCGCCGCTACGTGACCGCCGTGACGATGCAGTTTTCCTGTTCAGGGGTTTTTTGCTCGAAGAGGCAGAACGCCTGAAACGCGATCCGCCCGTGCTTAGTGCTGCGGTCTGGCGCCATCTCAAGGACCACGATTGGCCCGGAAATGTCCGCGAACTGCGCGGCTATGCGGCACGCGTGGTGCTCGGGCTCGGCGAAGCTGGAACTGCGGCTTCGGCTGGCGCGGTGCGATCCGGCGCAGACACCCTCAAGGACGCAGTGGCCCGGTTTGAGCGTGATGCCATCTGCGCGGCGTTGGAGCGCAACCGCGGCGACGTTGGCGCGACAACAACCGAACTCGGCCTTCCGCGCAAGACCTTCTACGACAAGCTCGCCAAGCACGGGATCGAACCTGCTGCCTACCGCGACGCCCGCAGCTGAGGCTTTACTGGAGGAACATCCACACCGAAAAGCCCAGGCCAAACAGGATCACCACCAGCCGGATCGCAGAAACCGGCATTTTGGCCAGCAAACGCACACCGGCCATACTTCCGATCACGCCGCCCGCGCCCAAGGCCAGCGCGATCCGCCATTCGACCAGCCCCGAAAAAACGAAAACCGCGACAGCGCCAAAGTTGATCGCGGCGACCAGCCCATTCTTGATCGCCCCGGCGGCGCGCGCGTCATGTCCGGAAAGCCCGAGCAAGGCGAGCACCAGAAAGCTGTTGCCGCCGCCAAAGAACCCGCCGTAAACGGCCAAAGGTGGAAACAGCAAAGTCCACCGCCTGCTCGCCGGTTCGGCGTGCGGCGCTGCCGCAGCGGTTCCGCGCCATCCGCTCCAGGCGTAAATCGCCGTCGCCGCCAGCACGAGCCAAGGAACGATTTCCTTGAACACCGAACTGGTGGTCAGCAACAGTAGCAGCGCCCCCGATGCGCCGCCGCCCACCGCCAGCGCCAGCAGCACCACAGGCTTTCCCAGCCGGGTTGCAAGCAGGTCTGACCGCGCATCGTGGCCGGCCAGCAGCTGTCCGGGGCACAGCGCGACAGTCGACGTCAGGTTGGCGATCCGCGGATCGATCCCGCCCAGGCTGAGGATGCCCAGCGTCAGGATTGGCCCGCCGCCCGCCAGTGCATTAATCGACGCGGCCAGCGCTCCGGCGGCAAAGATCGCGAGATAGAACTCCACTCCGAACCTCCGCCCCCAAACCTTGTCCGCCCGCCAAATGGTGCCGTGCAGTGCTTCGCCAACATCCTGTAGCCAGTTATCAGCGATGTGCGCAAATAGGCCTGACGATGCGTGGCTGGGCCGCGTTCTGCTATGGGTTCTAAAGACCCGGCAATGTCAGGGAAATGGTGCACCCGACAGGATTCGAACCTGTGACCCCTGCCTTCGGAGGGCAGTACTCTATCCAGCTGAGCTACGGATGCATTGAGCCGGGCGGTTAGCAGCGTGACGCAGGCAGCGCCAGTGCCTTTTCGCTGGGCCCGGCAAGATTAGCAATTTGGCAAGGGCCGCCAAGCTATGAGTCGCTCCCATGAATATGCATTCCAGTTTTTCCGCGCCCACCTCGCCCACCGCCGGTGCGCTGCCCACGTCTGGTCGGCCAGAATTTGGTCAGGCCTCGGCCAGTGCGATGAGCATGAAGTGGTCGGCGCTGCATGATGCCGTTGCTGTGGTCGGATCGCTGACCGGCATGGCGGCCGAAGCGATGCGGCCCGAAGTGCGCAATTTTCCCGCGATGATGCGCGATGTTGGTGGGTGGCGCCGCGAACTGGCCGAACAGGGGATCGAGGATCTGTCGGCTGTGATGGAGCCGGGATTGTCGGCTTTGCTGGCGATCCATGCCCGCGGGGTCAATCCGGCCCCGGCGGCGCTGGCGCTGTGGCAGGAATTTCACGCCGCCCGCGCTGCGCTGCTCGCGCTGACCCCGCCGCCCGAAGACATGGCGCCCCGCCGCTTTATGTAAGCGGACTTGCTAGGTTGCCAATTTGTTCTTAGGGCTGGGTCATGCTTCAGCCAGTGGACCTGCCCGATGATTCGGAACTGAAAGCTGCCCGGGCTGTGGCCCGCGGCATCTGCCGTCTGTTTGCCCGCAACAATATCTGGTGCCTGCCAGAAATGCCGCTGCGTTCAAACCGCCGGGCTGACCTGATGGGGATTGATGCCAAGGGCCATCTGGTCATCGTCGAGATCAAGGTCAGCCGTGCTGATTTGCTCGGCGATGGCAAATGGACCGATTACCTCGACCATTGCGACCGGTTCTATTGGGGCCTGGCGCCGCACCTCGACCGGGCCTGCATGGAAGACCCAGGGTTTCTGCCGGATCGCTGCGGCCTGATTGTGGCTGATAACTATGACGCAGAGATCCTCCGCCCGGCCGCCACGGTCCCGCTGGCCGCCGCGCGCCGCAAGGCGGAGACCGAGCGGCTGGCTCGCGCTGCGTTGCGCCGCCAGCAGGCGCTGATTGATCCCAAGCTGTCGGGCTGGGCCGGGTAGCTGCCGCTTAGCGCAAGTGCAGCCGCGCAAGCACCGCACGCTTTTGCGCCGCAGATAGCACAGGCCAATCGGCAATCTCGCGCAGGGTCCGGTTGCACCCCAGGCAAAGCTGCGTTTCGCCGTCAATCCGGCAGGTGCCGTCGCAGGGGCTGGGCGGTTGATTCATCCCGCCCCCCGAAGCACTGCTGGGCCGCTTAGGCAAGGCAAAGCCGCATCTGCGATGCCAGCCAATCGGCGGGGATAGCCTTGCCAAGGCCCGAGGGGATCCTGGGTCGCTGTATGTCGATTTATCAGGCAGTGACCTTTGGCGGAATGGCGCTGGGCGCCTATGCGATGGGACTGCTGTCCGACCTGATCGGCGTATCCGCTGCGATTGAGGTTTCGGCCGCGGTGCTGCTGGTATTGATCCCGCTGCAACGCTGGCTGGCACCGATGCCGGGGCGCGACGAAGGGCGCATTCCGAGCTGAAATTTCCGGCGCAACTTAACGGTAAATTTACCATGTTGCGCCAGAACCGGGTCTGACTAGGGACTTGGTGGGGATTCCACATGGATACGTATCGCGGCAACTACATTGATCAGGCTTCGGGCAATGACGATTGGCCTGAAGTTGATTTCGGCGAGGAAGAAACCCCGCGCGAACCGCCGCCCAGCCCGATTGGGCAGGATGAACGGCGGATGCAGGTCCGCGCCTACAACCATTGGGCCGGGCTGCTCGACAATCGCAATTTCCCCGCTGTCGATACGCTTGAACCCGAAGCGCTAACCGATTTTGGACCCTATAGCGTCCTGCTCGATTTCTCGAACGGGATCGAGGATCCCGCGATCCGCTATCTCGGCGATATGCTGGCTAAGGAATGCGGCGGTGAAGGGGTGATCACCACGCTGTCGGACGTTCCCGCGCGCTCGCTGCTGTCGCGCATTACCGATCACTATATGCAGATCCTGGCCAATCAGGCGCCGATCGGGTTCGAAGCTGAATTCGTCAATCAGCGCGACCGGACGATCCTCTACCGCGGGATCCTGCTGCCGTTCTCGTCTGATGATGAAAATATCGATTTCATCTATGGCGTGATTAACTGGAAAGAACTGGCCGATCAGGCGACGACCGATGAGCTGCTGCTCGAAATCGATCAGGCGCTCGAAGCCAACGGCCATGTCGAGGCCCGCCGCGATGATCCGATGATCGATTGGGCCGATGGCCCGGCCGAACTGATCGAAGAGGATGACGTGCTCGATCTGGCCGAATTGGCTGAACAGGCCGAAACCGGCCTGCCGTTGCCCGGATTTGGCCGGCTCGCTGTGGCGGACCATGAAGACGATGAAGACGATGAAGACGATGAAAACGACGCCCCCGCTGCCCCGCTTGATTTGAGGGCGATGGCCCGGGCGCAGGATGCGCTCGATGCCGGGCAGAGCCTGCCGCCGTTGGAACTGAATCAACTGGCCGAAGCCGAAGACGCGCTTTCCGGCGATCCCGAAAATATGGCTTTGGCCGATTGGCTGGCCAGTGCCCGTGATCTGGCTGAGGCGGCGCGCGGCTCCGAAGACCGGACCCGTCACACGCTTTATGCTGCGATTGGCCGGGCCTATGACTTCTCACTGGCGGCGGCCGATGCCGAAGCCGAATTTAACGAACTGGTCGCCGATTCGGGTCTGACCGTGCAGGACCGCGCGCCGATGACCCCGGTGGTCAAACTGGTATTCGGGGCTGAATACGACAAAACCCGGCTCACCGAATACGCCTCGGCACTCAGCCATGCACACCGGTTGACGCTGGGCCGCGGCTCGCTAGCGGGCTATCTTGCGGCAGCGCCGGGCGGGCTCAAAGGCGTGGTCGGCGAAGAACGCCGGATCAAACGCGCCGAATGCGGCAAACCGGCTGAACTGCGTGACACTCCGCGTGAGGCGCTGGCCAAGAAATTGCGCAAGCTCGATCATGCGCCGCTGGATGCGGTGGCCAGCGATGGCGCCGAATTTACCCTGCTGGTCGCCCGCCGCCTGCCCACTGGCGAAGTGGTGCTGCTCGGCGAAGTAGCGGACGATGTGCTGCTGCTCGAAAAAGCGGCGAAGAAATTGCTCGGCTGATCGACCCCAAGTCCAATCCCACAAATCAGCCAAGCGTGGCGCGTCATGTCGGGGGGCATGGCGCGCCTTTGTTTTGTTGGCTATGCCGCGCTGATGACAGGGATTGCGGCAAAGAAACGGATAACGCGGATGGGCTGGGTGTTGATCGTGCTGGCGCTGCTAGTGGCTGCGCTGTTCGGGGCCTGGCGTTATGCCATGGCGACCAACGCGGTGGCAGTGCTTGATTGGGCGGATCGCACGCTGGCGGGAACCGCGGGCGCGGTGGTGCTTGAAACTGGCGCCGCTTTTGGGCCTGATCCGGCCCAGCGGCTCGAAGTAATCGGACCGGGCACACCGGGGCCGCATCCGGTGCTGGTGTTCATCCACGGCGGCGGCTGGAATTCAGGGACGCCGGGCGACTATCACTTCATCGGCCGTCAATTTGCGCGGGCCGGCTATCTGGTGGTGCTGCCGGGTTACCGGCTCGATGCCGCCGGACAGTACCCCGCCATGCTCGAAGACAGCGCGGCGGCGGTTGCCTGGGTGCAGGCCAATGCCCAGCGGCTCGGCGGGGATTCGCAGCGGGTGTTTCTGATGGGGCATTCGGCGGGGGCCTATAACGCGGTGATGCTGACGCTGGAGCGGCAATGGCTCGGCCGGGCTGGGGTGCCCGATGACTTTATCAAAGCGGTGGTTGGGCTTTCGGGACCGTATGACTTTTTCCCGTTTACATCGGATTCGGCCCGCAATGCCTTTGGCCATGAAAGCGATCCGGCGCGAACCCAGCCGATCAATTTTGTCCGGGCCGATGCCCCGCCGATGCTGCTGTTGACGGGCGATAACGATGAAACGGTCAAGCCGCGCAATTCGGTCGCCTTGGGCAAAGCCCTGACTGCCGCTGGCCGCCCGACCACCCCGGTGATCCTGACTGGGGTCGATCATTCGGGCACACTAATGAAGCTGGCTGCGCCGTTCAATCGCGATACCCGGGTACTTGATCCGGTGCTGGCGTTTCTGGCGGCGCACGGCGGGGCTTCAGGCGCCGTTCAGCCGAAAGTGCGCTAACCATGGCTCCGATGCACGCTTTCTCCCGCTTGTTTGCCCGCTGCCTGGCGGTGGTGCTGGCCGTTTCGCTCAGCATATCGCCGGCGATGGCCCAATCGATCCTGCGCGACGCGGAAACCGAACAGATGCTGCACGATATGGCCCGGCCGCTGATAATTGCGGCGGGGCTTGATCCGCGCAATGTCAACGTGGTGCTGATCGGCGATCCGTCGATCAATGCTTTCGTCGCGGGCGGGCAAGTGGTCTATCTCCATTCCGGCCTGATCAACGAGGCGGGATCGGCGCTCGAAGTGCAGGGCGTGATTGCCCACGAACTGGGCCATATCACCGGCGGCCACGTGATTTCGGGCGGCGGATCACGCGAAGCGACCGGGATCGCGCTGCTCTCGCTGATTTTGGGCGGACTGGCGGCGGCGGCTGGATCGGGCGATGCCGCAATCGGCGTAATCATGGCCGGACAACAAGCCGCGCTGGGCAAATACCTCGCTTTCAACCGCGGCCAAGAAGCCAGCGCCGATGCCGCAGGTGCGCAGTACCTCTCGAAAGCAGGCCTATCCGGGCGCGGCTCGATTGCCTTTTTCAAGCGGCTGCAAAATCTGGAAACGCGCCACGGCTATGTCCGCACCTATGATTCGGAATTTTACCGCACCCATCCGATGACCTCGGACCGGATCGCCACCTTGCAGGATACCTATCAGGTCGACCCGGCCTGGAACACGCCGTCCGACCCGGCCCTGGAAGGCCGGTTTGAGCGCGTTAAGGCCAAGCTGTTCGGCTATTTGTCAGAGCCTGCTCGTACTTTGCAAGTATACCCAGAAACGCTGACCGGGGTGCCCGCGCGCTATGCCCGGGCCTATGCCTGGCACAAGGATGCGCGGCTCGATAAGGCGCTGGCCGAGGTTGACGCGTTGCTGATGGCGGCGCCCAATGATCCGTATTTTCTCGAACTGAAAGGCCAGGCTCTGCTCGAATCGGGCAAGCCGGGCGAATCGCTGGCACCGCTGCGCCGGGCGACCGAGCTCAGCGGTTATCACCCGCTGATTGCCACGGCCTTTGGCCATGCGCTGGTCGCCACCGAAGATCCCGCGCATCTGGCGGAAGCCGAACAGGTACTCAAAGCCGCAGTCTCGCTCGACCGGGAAAACCCCTTTGCCTGGTATCAGCTTGGGGTGATCTATGGGATGCGCGGCGATATCCCGCGCGCCCAGCTGGCCAGCGCCGAACAGCAGTCGCTGCAATTGAATTTCCCGATGGCGCTGCGCTCAGCTGAAATGGCGCAGGCGGGGCTTCCGCAGGATTCGCCTGATTGGCTGCGGGCGGGCGATATTGCCATGCAATCGCGGGCAATGATTGAACAGCGGAAGAAACGCAGGTAGCGCGCGGTCTATGGCCA
The DNA here is from genome assembly GCA_043756025.1 of Novosphingobium sp. Lineage (GTDB taxonomy): Bacteria > Pseudomonadota > Alphaproteobacteria > Sphingomonadales > Sphingomonadaceae > Novosphingobium. The sequence continues at coordinate 21,470 of JAYURW010000065.1, forward strand.
AGCCTTCCAATCCCGCCGCTCTGCCCCTGATCCTGTCCGGAGCCGCGCTCCTGCTGGCCGGCGGCGCGGCCGGCTGGGTGCTGGGCGGCGCCAGCGGCCAAGCGGGCGGCAAGGTTGAGATTGAGGGGATCGTCCGCGACTATATCCTCGCGCATCCTGAAATCCTGCCCGAAGCGATGGAAAATCTGCGCAAGAAGGAAACCGGCAAACAGCTGAGCGCGGCTGGGGACAAGCTCGAAGTGGCGTTTCCCGGCGCGGTGATGGGCAATCCCAATGGGACCGTGGTGCTGGTCGAGTTCACCGATTTTGCCTGCGGCTATTGCCGGACCAGCGTTCCCGAAGTCGAGGCGCTGATCGCGGCCAATCCTGATCTGAAAGTGGTGATCCGCGAATTGCCGATCATCGCGCCGACCAGCGCAGGCGCTGCGCGCTGGGGTTTGGCGGCGGCCGAACAGGGCAAATACCCGGCGTTCCACAAAGCAATGTTCGCCGCCGGGCGGACCGATCCCGCCAGTGTTGAGGCTGCGGCCAAGGCCTCGGGGCTGGATCTGGACCGGGCCCGCAAGTTCATTGCCGATCCGCGGGTGGATGCCGAACTGCGCAGCAATGTTGAAATGGCCCGGCAACTGGGGATTGATGGCACTCCCAGCTGGATCGTCGGCGATCAGCTGCTGGCGGGGGCAGTAGGCCGGGACGCGCTGAGCACGGCGATCGCCGCGTCGCGCAGCAGCGGCGGCGCTAAGTGACCGGGCGCCATTTCTGTTCCTGGTGGGGCCAATAACCTGCTAAAGGCGACTGCTATGGCCGTCCTGCCCTTTCGTCCGATCCCGTTTTTCGCCAACAAGAACCGCGCGTTCTGGCGATTGCAAGCCGCTGGTTGGGGGGGGGCGATGCTGCTGCGCGCGGCCTCGGGCCTGGCCAACAGTCAGCCGCTTTCGTATTTGGTGCTGGTGCTGATATCGACCGTTACCGGTCTGTCGCTGACTCTGATCCTCTCGGTCATCTACCGCCAGCTGATCAACCGCCGCCCGTTCGTCACCTGGGGGGTAACCGTGCTGGTCTTCCCGCTCGGCGCGGCGCTCTATGGCTTTATCGATGCCTGGGTCAGCGGGCTCTATTACGGCGATGCCGGGGCCGGCTTTGCCCAGCGGCTGATCGGGCTGTTCTACCTTGATGCGACGTTGCTGCTGGCCTGGTCGGCGCTCTATTACATGATCAACTTTTTCCTCCAGATCGAAGAGCAGAACGACCAATTGCTGCAGCTGGAAAATCAGGCGACCAGTGCTCAGCTGGCGATGCTGCGCTACCAGCTCAACCCGCATTTTCTGTTCAATACGCTCAATTCGATTTCGACATTGGTGCTGCTGAAGCAAACCGAACCGGCCAACGCGATGCTGTCGCGCTTGTCCTCGTTCCTGCGCTATACGCTGGTCAATGAACCGACCGGGCGGGTCACTGTGGCGCAAGAGGTGGAGACACTGAAGCTCTATCTGGAGATTGAGCGGATGCGGTTTGAAGAGCGGCTGCGGACCCGGTTTCAGATCGAAGCCGGGGCCGAAGCCGCGCTGCTGCCTTCGCTGCTGCTCCAGCCGCTGGTCGAAAACGCGATCAAATATGCGGTCAGTCCGCAAGAAACTGGCGCCGAGATTACCATCGCGGCGCAACTCGTCGGCCCAAACCTTCGGATCACCGTCTCTGACACCGGCCCCGGCTTGCATTCACCCGGGTCAAGCAACAGGTTAACCGGCGTGACATTCGATGGCGGCGAACAGGTCTCTACCGGCGTGGGTCTGGGCAACATTCGGGACCGGCTGGCCCAGGGTTATGGCCAGGAACACCGGTTTGAAACGATGGAGCCACCCGAAGGCGGCTTTGCCGTGCTGATCGAGATTCCGTTCGAACGCCGCGAACAGCTACACCCGGCCCTGTCGGCCGACAAGCGCCCGGTATACGCCGGATAGAGGCTCCAATTCATGACTATTCGCACTATCATCGTTGATGACGAGAAACTCGCGATCCAGGGGCTCCAGCTGCGGCTCGACAAGTTCCCCGATGTCGAAGTGATCGACACTTGCTCCAACGGCCGCGAGGCCATTCGCAAGATCAAGACTGAAAAGCCCGATCTGGTGTTCCTCGATATCCAGATGCCGGGGTTTGACGGGTTCTCGGTGGTCAAAGGGATCATGGAGATTGAACCGCCGCTGATCGTCTTCGTCACCGCCTACCAGGAGCACGCGGTGCGCGCGTTTGAGGCCAATGCGGTCAACTACCTGATGAAGCCGGTTGATGAAGACAAACTGGCCGACACGATGGAGCGGGTTCGCTTGCGAATCGCAGAAAAAGCCTCGAGCGAAGAGGCCGAAAAGCTCAAGTCTGTGCTGGCCGAAGTTGCGCCCGACGCGATGGAGGCAATGCCGGATGAGCCTGAACTGACCGCGCGTTATGAAAAGCTGATCAACATCAAGGATCGCGGGCAGATTTTCCGGGTTGATGTCGATTCGATCGAACGGATCGAGGCGGCCGGCGATTATATGTGCATCTACACCGCCGACAACAGCCTGATCCTGCGCGAAACGATGAAGGATCTGGAACGGCGGCTTGATCCGCGGGTGTTCCAGCGGGTTCACCGCAGCTGGATCGTCAATCTCAACAATGTCCGGCAGGTCAAACCGCACACCAATGGCGAATGCTTCCTGGTGCTCGAATCGGGCGCGGATGTGAAAGTCTCGCGCAGCTACCGCGATGTAGTGGCGCGGTTTGTGCATTGATGGTGATGGGGCGGCGGCGCGCGGGCTGAGAGCGCTTCAGCGCCGGGCATTTTGCCGAACGAAACCACAGTTAACCGGACGCTGACCATTTCCCCTTACCGTAGCTGCCAAGCCGGTAGCGCGCAGGGCGCCGCCGCAGATGGAGCGTCCGGGATGCACAGTTTGCAGACCATTTTTGCCACTGCCGCCGGGGAAGCCGCCTGGGAAGAGCGCTTGCGCAACTTGTTCGAGCGGCGCGACTTGGCCGAGGCTGAGCAGATTCTGCGCACCGCCCTGATCGCAACCGGCGGCGAAATGATGCGGCTGTGCCGCAGTGCCAACCTTTCCGCAGTCGAAATCAGCGGCTGGGATGAACTGGCCGAAGCGGTCAAAAATCATGAAGGCGAACCGATCACTGGCGCCACCATCGCAATTGGTAACGAAGCCGATCTGGCCTTTGAAAAGGGCGCAACGCATCGCCCTTATCTGGTGCTCGGGCTCTATACCGACGATGCCTGGGGCTGGTCCGCCGCCAGCGCCGAAGATGCTTTGGGGCAATGCCGGGCCGAAAGCCCGGATTGGGCCGGGTGGGACGAAGATATCGAGGCCTTCCTCGAAATCGACGGGCTCGATGCACTTAACACCGCGCTGGTCCATCACAAGCAGCGCCACTTCATCCGTGAAGTGGCAGAGGCCGCGCCCGCGCCGTTGCGCTATATCGAATTCGTGTTGGGTTGCTGGTGGCGCGCGCTGCGGTTTCATCAGGCCGTCGCGGTGCAGCTTGATACCCATGGGCTGGCCGGAACGATTCCGGTTATTTCCGGGCTGATTGAAATGCGGCCCGAAGTGGTTGCGGTGCATTGGCCGGTGATCCGCCAGCTGCCCAGCGCCAAATTGCCCGAACCGGACGAATTGGAAACCGAAGAGGCGGAATGCGCCTCGCCCAATCTGACCCGCTTCAATCTGATCCAGCGCGGCCGGTTGGTCGCCGATGAAGACGCCAGCCCGACCGGCACTGTCCTGCGTCACCGGATCGAAGTCAGTGAAGGCGGCGAGGTTGTCGCTGCCGAAGCGCCGGGCCTGATGCGGCGGCTGCTCGGCCGAGGTTAGCGCTTGCGGACGAATTCCGCGCGCAGCACCAAGCCTTTGATCCCGGGATACTTGCAGTCGATTTCCTGCGGATCACCGGTTAGCCGGATCGACTTGATCAGCGTGCCCTGTTTCAGTGTCTGTCCGGCGCCTTTGACTTCCAGATCCTTGATCAGCGTCACCGCGTCGCCATCGGCCAGCAGATTGCCGACCGCATCGCGCACTTCCACTGCGCCGTCTGATGCTTGTTTGGCCGCCAGTTCAGACGCCGGCAGCCATTCCCCGCTGTCTTCATCATAGACATAGTCTTCGTCGTCAGCGGCCATGGCCTATCCCATCTTGTCATAAAGTATCGCGGCCCAGCACAGCATGGTCAGCGCCCCGCCCGCCAATGTCCAGCGGATTGCCTGACCCAGCAACCGGGCCTGAACATCGATCGAATGAACGAATGTGGCGAACAGGCGCTGCCGTGCAGCTTCGTCGCTGGCCACGCCTTCGCTGTCAAATTCCTCCCCGAGTAGCAGCGCCCGCAAGGCAAAGACGCAAGACGCCACTATCGGTAGCAATGCGATCAAACTGAACAGCACCAACGCGCCGTTGGTTGGCGCGTCCAAGCTCAGTGGTGCACCGGGGCTCGCCGAGGCCGGGTGGGTGCCGATTGTGATCAGCAGCGCATTGAATCCCAACATCGCCCCCAGACGGATCGATAGATCCAGATCACGGTTCTCCAGAAATTCCAGATCGGCGACAAAGCCGGGATCGGGCGGATTGCCGCGCATGGCCTGAAAGGCGCGCAGCCGGGAACGGAACGAACGGAATGCCATGGCGCGGGGTTAGAGCGGTTGCCCTTGTCCCGCAAGGCTGGCAGGCAGGTGGGCATGGATCAGGACATCATCAAATTGGGCAGCCAGCACCGTGACCGTGCGGCGGAAACGCTGGCGTTGGCATTTCATCAGGATCCGGCGATGGTTTATATGCTGCCCGATGAAGCATCGCGCGCGGCCCGGCTGCGGCGGCTGATGGGCTGGATGGTCGACCAGCATTTGCGGATCGGGCTGGTGCTGGGCACGCCAGACGGGACCGGGGTAACCCTGTGGCGCCTGCCCGGAATGGTCCACTATCATGATTCGCTATGGCATCCTGATAGCCTGTTGTTCATTCGCGTTTTTGGGCGCGGCCTGCTCCGCGCGCTGCGGACCGATGACGGGATCACCAGCCATGTCCCGCAAGGCGAGGACTGGATGTACCTCAAGATGGCGGCGGTCCACCCCGACCATCAGGGCAAAGGGCTGGGCGGCCGGATCATCCGCGCGGGCTTGAAGGAATCGGCCCAGCGCGGCGTTCCGGCAGTGTTGGAAACCGCCACGCCGTCCAATGTCGGGCTGTATCAACGGCTCGGCTTTGGCATTGCCAGCGAATGGGACGTGGCCAAAGGCGGCCCGCATTTCTGGACCATGACCAATCTGGAACCCGGCGAGTGACTAGCGCGCCGCGGCCCGTCCTGATTTTTGCTTTCATGACGATCCTGATCGACGCGATGGGCTTTGGCCTGATTATGCCAGTGCTGCCGCGCCTGCTGATGCGGGTTGGTGAAATGCCGCTCGACGGCGCCATCGGCCTGTCGGCCTGGATGGGCCTGGCGATGGCCGCCGCAGCGTTCATTTCCGCACCCATTCTGGGCGGCCTGTCGGACAGTTTCGGCCGGCGCAAGGTGTTACTGATCGCACTGGCCGGAATGGCGGCGCATTATGCGGTGCTGGCGGTGGCGGGCAGCGTCGCGTTGATCGTGGTGGGCCGCGTATTGACCGGCGTTTTCGGCGGATCCTATGCCCCGGCGCAGGCGGCGATTGCCGATGTCACCAGCCCGGACGAACGGGCCAAGAACTTTGCGCTGGTTTCCGCTGGGTTCGGGGTCGGGTTTGTGGCCGGACCGGCGCTGGGTGGGCTGCTGATCCAATTTGGCGAGCGGACCCCGTTCTGAGTCGCGCTGGCGCTGGCGCTGATCAATTGCCTTTATGGTCTGGTGGCATTTCCAGAAACGCTGAAGCCTGAATTGCGGCGACCGTTCGATTGGACCCGGGCCAATCCGTTCGGGGCGTGGAAGGTCGCCGGTAAGGTTGCAGGCTTGCGCCGGCTCGCACTGGTTCTGCTGCTGTGGCAATTGGCCAGCTTGGTCTATCCGTTGACCTGGACCTTCTGGGGGATCGCGGCGCTCGGCTGGTCAGACCAGATGATCGGGCTTAGTCTGGCTGCTGTCGGGATTGTCATTGCGCTCAGCCAGATGTTAATCACCGGACGGGCAGTCAAACGGCTGGGTGAGCGCGGTGCGGCCACCGTCGGGATGATCGGCGCTGGGCTGGGTTTTGTCGGTTATGCTTTCGCCAGCAGCACCTGGATGGCTTTTGCCTTGCTGGTCGCCGTCGCTTTGCAATCGCTGGTCCAGCCCAGCCTGATGGCGATGCTTTCGCGCCGCGCGACGGCCGAGACTCAAGGCGAGGTTCAGGGACTGGCGGCGATGGTGATGGGGGTGGGTTCGATTGTCGGGCCGCTCGTACTGGTCCAGCCGATGGCCTGGTTCACCTCTCCTGCGGCCCCGTTTGTCTGGCCCGGGGTGGCCTTTGCGATTGCCGCCGCGATCACGCTGGCCGCATGGCTGTTGCTGCAAACCACACCGCGCACCAGCCATGCCCCAAGCGCTGCCTCATCTGACGTCGCACCTGCGGAGACGGCTTCAAGCTGAATCGCTGATTCAACATAGACCGCAATTTCCGAGCAAGTGGACGCAAGTTAATCTGCCCGCACTTGTTGCCGCGCGCACCGACGCGCAGCAGCCCAAGTGGAGGGTCGGATCATGAGGAACATTGCATTGAGTCTGGGGCTGCTGGCTGGCTTGGCGGCGTGTTCGGGCAAAGCGCCGCAGCAAGTTCGCCACAGTCTGCCGCCGCCCCGCGCCGCGCTGCCGCCGGTACCACAACGGACCGCAGATTTGTCCAATCCGGGCGAAACAGTGTGGCATTTGCGGTCCGGGCTGAATGTCGCGGCGCTGTCTTGCAAAGGACGCAGCCGGACCCCGGTGGCGGGACTCTATTCGCGGTTCCTCGGACGGCACAAGACGCTGCTTGCGGGCGCCTATGCTGCCGAACAGCGCCGCCATGGCAAAGCGCTCGATCGCCACCAAACCCAGCTTTACAACCGTTTTGCCAACCAGCGGAACCCGGCCCAGTTCTGCGCCGCCTCGGCCAGTGTGGCCAAACGGGCAGCGGCGATGGATTCGCCCACGCTGGCGGCCAATGCGCGCAGATTACTCGGCGAGATCGCCTAAAAACCCTGCCAGATCAGCCGCAGGCCCAGCGCAATCATCAGCAGATAGATCAGCGTATAGAACTGCGCTGTATCGATCCGTCGGACCAGCCAGACCCCGGCCAGCGTGGTCACAATCGCCAGCGGCACCAGCAGCGCGGCGGCTTCGAGCACGGCCCAGTTGAACGATCCAAGCGCCGCATAGCTGGGCACTTTCATCCAGTTGATCGCGGCAAAAGTCAGTGACGAAGTGCCGACGAACACCTGATGCGGCAGACGGCGCGGGGTGACCCACATCTGGAACGGCGGGCCGCCGGCATGGGCGATCTGACTGGTGAACCCGGTCGCAACGCCGAACAGCGCGCCGACCCAGCCTGGGGAATTGCTGGGCGCGACGATCCGCCCGCCGCGCTCCAGCCGTAGCCGGTACAGCCCGAACGCCAGCGTGATCGCACCCAGCAGAACCAGCAACTTTTCTTCGGGAACTGCCGCAGCCAGCCCGGTGCCAAGCGCCACGCCCAGCAGCGCGCCGGGCAGCATCCAGCTAACGATCCAACGGTCCCAGGTTTTGCGATAAGACCAGACGCTGACCACATCCTGGACCAGCAGCACTGGCAGCAGCAGCGCGGCGGCAGTCACCGGCGGAAGTGCCAGTGCCAGCAGCGGCGTCGCCAGCGCGCCAAGGCCGGAAAAGCCGCCCTTGGCCAGACCGAGTATGGCAACCGCCAGTACCGCCATCGTCAGGGTAAAGGGATCGGCCAGCAGTTCCATTGCGGCCAGCCAGCACGGAACGGTGTTGTGAGCAAGCCGGGCGGCCCATCTTGTCCCCGCTGCGGCGGCTAAGTTGCAGCGGTTCCAGCATTGCGGCGCGGCGGTGATGCTTTCCCGTTAGTGCAAAAGACGCTAGGTAGCCTTCAATCATTCCAGACAGGACATTCCATGCGCCACCCGATTTTGCTGACCGGAACCATTGCCGCGACGTTCCTGCTTGCCACTTCGCTCCCAGCCAAGTCGGTGCGCACACCCGAACAGGTCGCGATGGCGGCACTAGCTGCTGCGCCGGTTTGGGATGGCCACAATGATGTGCCCGATGCCCTGCGTGATCGGCGTAAGAATATGCTGGGCGGGTTCGATTTTGCCGACACCACCAACACTGCCGACCCGGCCAAAGGGTTTGCAGCGATGCAGACCGATCTCAAGCGGCTGCGCGCCGGGAAAGTCGGCGCGCAGTTCTGGTCGGTTTATGTTTCGGCCAGCCATTCGGATCCCCAGGCAGTGCAGGCTGCACTCGAACAATTGGACCTCGCCAGGCGGCTGATCGCGAAATACCCCGAAACGCTGCAATTCTGCCTCGATTCTGCTTGCGTCGAAGCAGCTTGGAAAAAGGGCCGGATCGGATCGCTGCTGGGAATGGAAGGCGGCCATGCAATTGGCGGAAGCCTAGCGGTGCTGCGCCAGATGTACGCCGTGGGCGCGCGCTACATGACGCTGACCCATTCCAAGAACAACGCTTGGGCAGATTCGGCCACCGATGCCCCAGTCCACGGCGGATTGACCCCGCTGGGCATGGATGTGGTGCGCGAAATGCAGCGGCTGGGGATGCTGGTCGATATCAGCCACGTCAGCGAAGAGACCATGCTCGATGTATTTGCCGTGGCCAAGGCTCCGGTGATCGCCAGCCACTCCAACACCTTTTCGCTCAACCCGCATCCCCGCAACGTGCCCGACAGCGCGCTTGATTTGCTGAAAGCCAACGGCGGGATCGTGATGGTCAACTTCTACCCGCCGTTCGTGCTTGATGCCGCGCGGCTCTGGCTGGCCAGCAGAGATGCCGAGGAAGCACGGCTGAAGCGGCTTCATTTGGGCCGCCCCGACCGGGCCAAGGCCGCGTTGGAAAGCTGGGTCAAAGCCAACCCGATGCCGCGCGGCACGGTCCGCGATGTGGCCGATCACATTGACTATATCGCCAAGCGGATCGGGGCGGATCATGTCGGCCTTGGCGGGGATTTTGACGGGATCGACGTCACCATTTCGGGATTGGAATCGGTCGCCGATTACCCGGCATTGTTCATCGAACTGGCCCGTCGCGGCTGGAGCCAGCAAGACCTCGAAAAGCTCGCCAGCCGCAATATGTTGCGGGTGCTGAAAGGCGCCGAGGCCTATGCTGCGTCACAGCGCGGGACCTTGCCGTTTGAAAACCCGGTCAGCTTTTAGGGGGCAGGCCTAGGTTCAAAGCGTCTTACCGGCGGATTCGGTTGCTTCAGGATCCGCCATTGTTGGAGCGGCTGGGGCGCCGATCAGCCAGATTGCGGCCATCGCGGCGACGATCAATACCAAGCTAATCAACAAAACTTTGAGCATGAACGAACCTTTGCGTCCGGCCCGCGCTTCCTCTGCGTCGAGATGAATTTCTGGGCCTTCGCGGTGCATGGCGGTCTCCGGGTGTTGGGGCGCTGCCGGGGATAACGCCTTGGCGCAGTCAGAGTTCCGTGAGGACCTGCGGAAAAGTCACCCGCCAGAATTCCGTCTCTGCGCCTTCGGTGCCGTAATCGCTGTCGCTGGCCAGTAACAGGACGCTCGGCGAGAGGATAATCATGCCTTCCAGATCGCCGCCGACTTGCGGGTAATCGTCGGTTGAAAAGATCAGCGCCTTGGTCAGTACGGGCACCCCGGCAGCGTGCGCTGCGGCGGCGCCCACTTGTTCGAGCGTTGGGCGGCGTGCGGGATCACCCCATTGGTCTGCCAGTTGTGACTGCGGCCCCGGCTCGACGCGGTAGATATGGGTCGAAAGTGTGACCCGTTCGAGCACCAACAGGCTGCCATCGTCCAGCAGGGTCAGTTCGCTGACTTTGATGTCATCGCGCTTCACTGCTCCTGCGGCGCAGTCACGGCGAAAACCTTCGGGCGGTCCGAGCGGATAGGCATATACGCACCGCAAGGTCCCGGTCTGCGCATCGAGCGCCCACAACCGGACCAGATCAGATTGCTCATGCGCCGCGCGGTCGGGGTGGCTCAGCGGGCTTTGAAACATGACGAACAGCACGGCTCCATCGGCGGACAGCGCCAGCGCCTCAAACCCCCGGTTGAGCTTGCGTGATAGCGCCAGCGCAGGCAGCGATTCGATGATCGGGATAGTCGATCCGGCAAAGTGCTGCGCTGTACCCGCCGGGACATGGCGGGCCTCGACCAACCCATCTGGCCCGGCCAGCAGCAACGAAGGGCCATATTCCTCGGCGATCCAAAACTTGCCATCGGCGCGGACCGCAACCCCTTCGGTGTCGGCGCCGTCGGGATGGGTGCCAAGCGCGCTGCCATCAAGTGCCAGCGCCGGTTCGCTCTCCTGCGCCGGCAGTGGCAACGGCAGGCCGCTAAGCGGCGTTCCGGCGGGGGTGTGGAGCGGGGCAACCATTTCGAGCCGCACCAGTTTGCCCGCAATCCGGAACCGGGCGAGCGCCGGACCGGCACTTGGCAGCGGCATGACTTTGGCCCCGTCGGTCTTGGCATGGGCGGCCAGCGCAGTCAGCCCATATCGTTCCAGCGCCGCTTTGGGCTTCAGGTTGGGGCCGCGGTCCCCCACGCCCCAGAACATGCCGGGTTCGTCAGTGGCGACGCGGGTCAGGCCAGAGGTCAGGCTGCGGGTCAGCCGCATCGATCCTTGCGGCATCGGCAATTCGGCCAGTAGCGGATCGCGCCATTCGAGCCGCTCCACCAACAGCGCCAAGGCTGAACTCTCGCTCAATGCGCTTCAATCCGCCCGAGCATCCGAAAGAAGAACGCCGTCGACCAGCCCAGCAGAAACACGCCGAGGATCGATTCGAATGCGCCCAAAAGGCGCCAGTCAGCGCTGATATGGCTGTCGTTGAAACCCACAGTGGAATAGCTGATGGTCGAAAAATAAAGCGCATCTTCCAGCCCGCCAACCGCCCCGATCGCCAAATAGGTGAACGCAAAAGCCCAGATTTCAATCCCGTGCAGCGCGAACATGGCCAGCACAATTCCCAGCGTGAATATGGCTCCGCGCGGGCTGAGCGGCGCAATTTTTTTGATCCGTTCGGCCGCCAGTTCGGAGCGTAGCGCGCGGCTCAGGCTGAACAGGCCAAGCCCGTGGATCGCCACGCACAGCAGCACCATCAGGGCAGAGACGGTGAACTGGGCGATCATCTGAGGCACCGGCGCTAGTCGCGCAGCAGGTCGTTGATTGCGGTTTTGGCGCGGGTCTGGGCATCGACCGTCTTGACGATCACAGCACAGGCCAGCGACGGCCCGGCAGAGCCATCAGCCAGCGGCTTGCCGGGCATTGCGCCGGGCACAACCACGCTGAACGGCGGAATGTGCCCGGTGATGACTTTGCCAGTGTCACGGTAAACGATCTTGCTGGTGGCCGTGATGAACACGCCCATGGCCACAACGCAGCCTTCGCCAACCACCACGCCTTCGACAATTTCAGAGCGGGCTCCGATGAAGCAATTATCGCCAATGATCGTCGGATTGGCCTGCATCGGCTCGAGCACTCCGCCGATCCCGGCACCGGCCGAGATGTGGCAATGCTGGCCGACCTGCGCGCAAGACCCGACCGACGCCCAGGTATCGATCATCGTGCCATCGCCCACATTAGCCCCGATGTTGACGAAGCTGGGCATCAGCACGACATTTTTGCCGATGTGCGCGCCGCGCCGCACGATCGCGCCGGGCACAGCCCTGATTCCGGCAGCGCGGAAATGATTTTCGTCCCAGCCGGTGAATTTGAGCGGGACCTTGTCAAACGACGGCGCTCCGGCCGAGCCATAATCCATCACGGCATTGTCGTTCAGCCGAAAACTGAGCAGCACCGCTTTCTTGAGCCATTGGTTGACGGTCCAGCCGCCCGCGCCATCAGGTTCGGCAACCCGGGCCGCGCCGCTATCGAGCAAGGCCAGTGCGGCATCGACCACGCCGCGCACATCGGTGCTGGCCGGGGTGACAGTGTCGCGGGCTTCCCAGGCCTGTTCGATTGCGGCGGCAAGATCGGCACTCACGGCAATTCTCCTGATTTGCGTATCCCGCGCGGCCTATCGCGCCCCGTCCGCATCGGCAAGCGCAGGAATTGCGCAATGTGTAAGAAAGTTCCGGTTAAGCTTCATGGTGGCATAGTGCTATATTCGCCGGAGATGTCGGCGCAGCCGGATCGTTGAACAGGGGTCGTAGCCATGTCCAAACCAGTTTTCCTGCAAGCCCGCTGGCATATGGGCGCGGCTTTGCTTTGCTTGGCGTTAGTCGCCGGTTGTGGCGGGGGCGTAAGTTCGACCCCAACGCCTACACCGTCACCCACCCCAACCCCGACGCCCACTCCGACCCCAACTCCGACCCCCACCCCAACGCCCACACCCGGCCCGACGCCAACGCCGACGTCCTCGTTCCAGACCAGCGAATATAACCGCTCAACCGGTCCGGCGCAGCATGGCGCGATTACGCCGTGGGCGGCGGGCTACAGCGGAACCGGCGTGACGATCGCGATCATCGATTCGGGGATCGATACCGACAGCCCGGAATTCACGGGACGGATTGCGGCCTATTCGCGCGATGTCGCCAGCAGCCGCGGGCTTGATAACAGCGATGACGATCACGGCACCAACGTGGCGATGGTTGCGGCAGCCGCGCGCGACAACACCGGGATTGTCGGGATCGCATTCAACGCCAATATTGCGATGTTCCGGGCCGATACGGTTGGCAGCTGTGCCACTCAGGTTGATTCCGATCCTGACAGCGGCTGCAAATTCTCCGACTCGGCGATTGCAACCGGCGTCAACGCCGCTGTGGCGGGCGGGGCCAAGGTCATCAACCTGTCACTGGGCGGATCCGTCCCCGGCGCACAGTTACGCAATGCCATAACCAATGCCGCAAATGCCGGGGTGGTGGTGATCGTTTCGGCCGGAAATGATGGCGATTCGACCGAGGCTGATGTTGATCCCAACAACCCCGATCCGTTCGCTGCCGGGCTGCGCGCCGCCGGTAACGGCAACGTGATCATCGCCGGGTCGGTCAATTCCACAAATGTCATTTCGGCCTTTTCCAACCGGGCCGGCAGCGAGGCGACGTGGTTCCTGTCGGCCCGAGGTGAACGGGTCTGCTGTGTCTATGAAAACGGCATCCTGAAGATCGTTGATAACCCCGATGGAACCCGCTCGGCCTTTGTGATTTCAGGCACCAGCTTTGCCGCGCCGCAAATCGCCGGGGCCGCCGCGCTGCTGCGGCAGGCTTTCCCCAACCTGACCGCGGTGCAAGTGGTCGATCTGCTGCTGCGGACCGCCCGCGATGCCGGGACTACCGGCACCGATGCAATCTATGGCCGCGGGGTGATGGACATCACAGCTGCCTTTGCTCCGGTCGGCGCTACCAGCCTCGCTGGAAGCACGGTCCGAATGCCGCTGGGTGACAGCACTGGAATAACTTCGGCACCGATGGGTGATGCCGGGACCACCGGCGGCGTGATCAGCGCAATCGTGCTCGATGGCTATAGCCGCGCTTATCAGGTCAGCCTGTCGGCCGGACTGCGCACAGCCAATGTCCAGCCCCGGCTGGCCCCGGCGCTAGAGCGTGAGACGCGCCATGTCAGTCTGGGTAATGATGCCTTGTCGCTGGCTTTTTCGATCGATGGGACCGGCCGGGTCGCGCAAATGCCGTGGTCCGGCCAGTTGCGGTTGTCGCAAAGGGATGCCCAAGCCGCCAAAGTGCTGGCAGCTCGCGTGGTCGCCCGGGTTGCACCCGGTTCGCAGATTGCCTTTGCCTTTGCCCAGGGGTCTGATGGGTTGATCGCGCAGTTGCAGGGGCACAGCGAACCCGCTTTCCTGATTGCCCGCTCACCGCTCGACGATGTCGGGTTTGGCCGGACCGACAGTTTCAGCTTTGCCACGCGCCATCAAGCCGGAGCTTTCGGGATTACTGTGGGGGCAGAGCACGGTTCGGCGATCAGCGCTGCGCCGGTAGTAACCGCGGCCAGCCAGCAAGCGCAGACCCGGCTCGCCCCGGCTGACCGCCTTTCGCTGACGTTCGATCGCCGGTTCGGCAATTTCAAAGCCGCGCTGGGGGCAAGCTGGCTGGGCGAGCGCCGGACGTTCCTTGGCGCGCGGCTCCACGAAGGGTTTGGCGCCAGCGGGGCGGACAGTCTGTTGTTTGACGCCAGCGCCGAATGGCGCCCGGCCGATGGCTGGCGGCTGGGAGCGGCGGCGCGCGGCGGGCTAACCTGGGCCCGGACAGCGGGATCGGTCGCTCCGGGCTCGCGTTTGCTTACTTCCGCTTGGGCGATCGACGTTACCCGCGAAGGCGTGGTCCGGCCCGGTGACAGTTTGTCGCTGCGGCTGTCGCAACCGCTGCGGGTCGAGCGCGGCGGGCTCAATTTCAACCTGCCGGTCGATTATTCTTACGTCACCTTGCAGCCGACCTATGCATTGGTGCCGCTGTCGCTGGTTCCGCGCGGGCGGGAACTTGACGCCGAAATGATCTGGCGCAGCCAGTTGCTCAGCGGATCGGCGATGGTCAGCCTGTTCTATCGCCGCGACCCCGGTCACTATGCCGATCTGCGCGATGACAAGGGCATGGCCGTCAGCTGGAGCAAACAGTTCTAGCAGTCGCCGCACTGGACAGCCCGGAAACTCCCCGGCATGGAAACCGGATGAGCGAACAACCGCGTGCCCTTGACGGGATCAAAGTCCTCGACCTCTCGCGGGTGCTGGCTGGCCCCTGGTCAACCCAGATCCTGGCCGATTTCGGGGCCGATGTGTTCAAAGTCGAATTGCCCGGCCGGGGTGATGATACCCGCGGTTGGGGCCCGCCGTTCCTGAAACTGCCCGATGGCACCGATGACCCCCGCGAAAGCGCTTACTACCTCTGCGCCAACCGCAACAAGCGTTCCGCCGCGATCAATATCGCCGATCCCAAAGGCGCCGATCTGATCCGGCGCTTGGCGGCCGGGGCCGATGTGCTGGTGGAAAATTTCAAAGTCGGCAGCCTGGCCAAATACGGCCTCGACTATGCCAGCATTCAAGCAATCAATCCCCGTATCGTCTATTGTTCGGTGACCGGGTTCGGGCAGGACGGCCCTTATGCGGCGCGCGGTGGCTATGATTTTCTGGCGCAGGGCATGGGCGGATTGATGAGCGTGACCGGGCAAGCCGATGGTCCGCCGCTGAAAGTCGGCGTTGCAATGGCTGATCTGGCTACTGGAATGTACGCCACTGTCTCAATCCTGGCCGCGCTGCGCCATGCCGAACGGACCGGCGCAGGCCAGCAGATCGATATTTCGCTGCTGGACACCCAGATCGCGATGCTGGCCAATCAGGCCTCCAGCTATCTGGTCAGCGGAGTGGTTCCGGGCCGGATGGGCAACCGCCATCCCACTGTCGTGCCCTATACCACGTTTGAATTGACCGACGGGACAGTGATCATTGCGATTGGCAACGATGCGCAGTTCCGTTCGTTCTGCTCCGAAATGGGGGTGCCCGAGCTAGGCAGTGACCCGCGCTTTGCCACTGCCCCGGCGCGGGTGATCAACCGCGATGCAATCGAGGCGGCGATGCGCGAACTGGTCTGCGCCGAAACCCGGGGCAGCCTAATCGCGCGGCTGGAGGCAGCCGGTGTTCCGGTCGGCCCGGTCAATACGGTTGGAGACGTGTTCGCCGATCCGTTTGTCGAAGCGCGCCAGACCGTGCACCGGTTCGTTCGTGAAGACGGCGTGGAGATCCCGACCGTCGCCTATCCTGGCAAGCTCTCCGCTACCCCGGCAGACTATCGCCGGCCGCCGCCGCGGGTTGGCGAACACAGCCGCGAGCTGCTGGTCGAATGGCTCGGGCTGAACTCGGCAGAGCTTGATGCGCTGCAAGCTGCAGGCGTGGTCGCCCAAGCCTGAGTCTAAAAGTCCTAAGCCTTACATCCCGGCCAGTTTGGCAAAGGCCGCCGCCCGGTCAACCAGCGGCTGGACCCGTTCGGACTGAGCCTTGGCGTGAGCCGAACTGGCGGTGCCGTCGATCACGCGCTTCTTGATGCCTTGAACGATCCCGGCCAGCCGGAAGAAGTTGTAGGCGAAGTACCAGTTCATGTCGGGCACGCTGCTGCGCCCCGATCTTGCGCAGTAGCGCTCAACCACCTCTTCAAGCTCGGGGATCCCCAGCGCTTTGCGGTCAAGGTCGGCTACGCCCGATCGGCCGCCGTTTTCCGTCACCCAGGCCATCGCTACATAGGAGAGATCGCCGAGTGGATCGCCCAATGTTGACAGTTCCCAGTCGAGCACGGCCAGCACTTCGGGGCGGTCTTTCGCCCAGATCATGTTGTCGATCCGGTAATCGCCGTGAACCACGCTGGTGCGAGTCTGCTCGGGCAGGGTTGCGGGCAGCCATTCGATCAGCTGCTCCATTTCGGGCATCAGTTCGGTTTCGGACAGTTTGTACTGCTTGGTCCAGCGATCAACCTGACGGCCAAAGTAGTTGCCGGGCTTGCCGAATTCCGAAAGGCCAACTGCGGCGACATCGATGCTGTGCAACTGGGCCAGCGTATCGATCATCGCCATGTACGTTTCGCGGCGGTATTCCGGCGCGTCATTGGGCATTGAGCCGTCCCAGATGGTCCGGCCATCGACCATCCCCATCACATAGAACCACGATCCGACCACGCTTTCATCGGTACACAGGCCGTACTGCTGGGCGACTGGAAAGCTGGAGCCTTGTAGCCCGGACTGAACCCGGAATTCACGGTCCACCGCATGGGCGCTGGGCAGCAACTGCCCGAACGGCTTGCGCCGAAGCACGTAATTACCGCTCGGTGCTTCGATCTTGTAGGTCGGGTTGGATTGCCCGCCTTTGAATTTGGTCAGCGCCAGCGGGCCGCGGAATCCGGCCACATTGGCCTCCATCCATTCGCTCAGCTTGGCAATGTCGAGCCGGTCGGCGCCTTCGGGTTCGACCGTGCCAACAAAGGCTTCGTCGGCGTTGATCGCTTCGGTCATGGATTGCTGGTCCTTACTGGTCGAACACAATGACCGAGCGCGCCGAAGCTCCCGATTTCATCTTGTCGAACCCGTCGTTGATTTTCTCCAGCGGGATTCGTTCGGCAATGATCGAATCGAGATCGAGCAGTCCGCGCATATAGAAATCGACCAGCCGCGGCATATCGACCGGGAACCGGTTCATCCCCATGATCGCACCCTGTAGCTTTTTGCCCGAGAGGAGATCCATCGCCGAAAGACCAACCGAATGGCTCAGTGGCATCATCCCCAGGATCGTCGCGGTTCCGCCGCGGCGCAGTGATTTTACCGCGAGTTCGCCTGAGGCCGCACGGCCAACCGCTTCAATCGCGTGATCGACCCCGCCTTTGGTCAGTTCCTGAATCTGCGCTGCGGCATCAGGGGCGAGCGCATCGACCACGTCGGTCGCGCCCAGTTTGATCGCCAGCGCCCGCTTTTCCGGCATCGGATCGGCGGCAATGATCTGTCCTGCACCCGCAATCTTGGCTGCATTGATCGCGGCCAGTCCCACGCCGCCGCAACCGATCACGGCAACGGTTTCGCCCGGTGTCAGCTTGCAGGCGTTGAAAATAGTGCCCGCTCCGGTGGTCACCGCGCAGCCGATCACCGAGGCCCGGTCCAATGGCATTTCGGGATTGATCGCGGTGCAGGCGTGCTCGTGGATCAACATCATTTCGGCAAAAGCCGACAGGTTGAGCATTTGGGCGACCGGGCTGCCATCGGGCCGGCTGAGCCGCGATTCGGAGCCAGCGGGACGGCGGGTTTCCGCGCCAAGGCACAGCGACATCCGGCCCGTAACGCAATACTCGCAGTGACCGCAGAAAGCCGACAGGCAGGTGACGACTGCGTCACCAACTTTGACGGTGCGCACTTCGCTGCCCACTGCTTCGACAATCCCGGCGGCTTCGTGGCCCGGAACGGCGGGCATCGGATGCGGATAGGTGCCTTCGATAAAGTGCAGGTCCGAATGGCACAGCCCGCAGGCCACGGTGCGGATCAGCACTTCGTGCGGACCGGGCTTGCTGATCATCAGCTGCTCGATCACGAGCGGCTGATTGGGAGCGATAAGGACTGCGGCTTTCATTGTCTTCTCCACAAGTTCCCCCCACTTGCGGGAGGAGTCAGGGGTGAGCCAGTCGGCTTGACGCACCCGCACCACGACCCCCTCCCGCAAGCGGGAGGGGGTGGGTTATTACCGCGTCGCGCCCATATCGCCCGAGCTCATCGCGCCATCGCCCTGCGGCGCATTGGCGGAATGACGCGCCAGTTCGATCCGGGCAATCGCGCGGTTGTGCACTTCATCCGGGCCATCAGCCAGCCGCAGCGTGCGCTGGTGGGCATAGGCCGAGGCGAGGCCGTAATCGTCCGAAACGCCGCCGCCGCCATGGGCCTGAATCGCATCGTCGATGATCCGCAAGGCCATGTTAGGGGCCTGCACCTTGATCATTGCGATTTCCGCAGCCGCGGCCTTGTTGCCGACCTTGTCCATCATATCGGCGGCTTTGAGGCAGAGCAGCCGGGTCATTTCGATGTCGATCCGGGCCCGCGCCAGGCGTTCATGCCAAACGGTCTGCTCGGAAATTGCTTTGCCGAAGGCGACGCGGGTTTGCAGCCGCTTGGCCATTTTGGCCAGCGCCTCTTCGGCGACGCCGATGGTCCGCATACAGTGGTGGATCCGGCCTGGCCCGAGGCGGCCTTGCGCGATCTCGAACCCGCGGCCTTCGCCCAGCAGCATATTGCTGGCCGGGATCCGGACGTCGGTGAGCTGGATTTCCATGTGCCCGTGCGGGGCATCGTCATAGCCGAACACCGGCAGGTGACGGATAATCTCTACACCGGGAGAATTAAGCTCCATCAGTACCATCGATTGCTGCGCGTGGCGTTTCGCTTCGAAATCGGTCTTGCCCATCACGATCGCAATTTCGCAGCGCGGATCGCCTGCGCCCGACGACCACCACTTGCGGCCATTGAGGACATATTCGTCCCCCTCGCGGCGGATCGCACATTCGATGTTGGTGGCATCGGAACTGGCAACCTGCGGTTCGGTCATCAAAAAGGCTGAGCGGATTTCGCCGTTCATCAGCGGCATGAGCCAGCGTTCCTTCTGCTCAGCGGTGCCATAGCGGTGGAACACTTCCATGTTGCCGGTATCAGGCGCGGAGCAGTTGAACACTTCGGAGGACCAGCCCATCCGGCCCATTTCTTCGGCGCAGAGGGCATATTCAAGATTGGTCAGGCCGGGGCCTTCGAATTCCACGCTATCGTCAACGTGCGCGCGGCCAGACTGCGGCGGCATGAACAGGTTCCAGATCCCTTGCGCTTTGGCGCGGGCCTTTTCCTCTTCGATTACCGGGATGATTTTCCAGCGCTCACCCTCGGCGTGTTGCTTTTTGCATTCGGCATCGCGCGGGCGAACGTGGTTGTCGATGAACTGGCGGACGCGGTCGCGCCAATAGACCTGCCGTTCGGTGGGATCGAAATCCATGGGAAGTTCCTTTCCTGATACTGTCGAATCTCGGGCCACTCCCTGCCACGGCAAGCGGGCCGCGCCAAGGGCGAATTAACCGCGCGATTAAGTGGTCCCGCCGGGGCCCGGTCCGGATCCCGCCAGATTGGCAATCCGCCGCTGATGATCGGCCCGGGTAATCGGAAACCGCGAAATAACAGTGATCGCCGATATGCTGATCACCGCTGCGGCAATGACGAAATAAATCGCGAATTGATCGAGCACGGCCTGCGGCACTTCGCCGGGCCGGGCCTTGGCTGGAAACCCGGAGGCACTGATGATGGTGCCAGCCACGAAAATACCGATCCCGGTCGCGCATTTCTGAGTGAAGAAATAGGCCGAGAAAAACAGGCCTTCAGTCCGCTCACCGGTCCGCTCCTGCGAAGCCTCGATGATGTCGGCGCCCATTGACTGGGTCAGCATTCCGCCCGCCACTGCCATCCCATTTGAAATGGTAATCAGCGTAAACAGCAGCGGGATCAGCAGCGGTTGGTTATTCTCGGGGAACCATCCGGCAAAGCGCAGCAGATAGGGCGAGAGCCCGAACGCCAGCGAAACCAGCATACAGGCAACTGCGCCAACCCGTTTTTCAATTCGGCTTTGCAGAAACCCGATCAACAGGAACGCCCCGATTACCCCCACAAACAGCGAGGCCGAATAGGCCATGAACCCGGCCTGCGGCATCTCCCAATAGTAGGTCATAATGTAGGTCGTGGCCGAATAGGTCATCCCCAGATTGACGTAGTTGAACAAGGTAGTCGCAAGCAGGATCAGGAACGCCTGGTTGGCCAGCGTTCGCCCGATTTTGCCGATCGTCTGACCCAGCGGCAAATGCACGGGCGGAGCGCTGTCGAGCCGGGCGATGCGTTTGTGTGTGGTCAGCGCCGCAATCAGCGCGGCGACAACCATCAGCGCGCCGCCGGTCCAGCCATAGGCGCCGTAGCCATCGAGATTAAGCTGTCCGACCGGATAGCGCGCCGACGGGACCAGAAACACCCCAAACGCCAGCATCAGCATGGCGAGGCCTCCGGCCCAGGCAAAGATAAACCGCCACCGCGTAACCGAAGTCCGCTCGTCATAATCGCTGGTCAGTCCGGGGACTACCGACAGCGCCGGAATTTCATAGCACGACACTGCCGCACGCATCAGGAATGCAAACAGCAGCAGATAGCCATAGAGCCAGCCATCACTGACAGCCGGTGGGTGCCACAGCACCACCCAGGCGGCGGCCATCGGCAGGATTGCAGCGTACATCCACGGATGCCGCTTGCCCCATTTGCTGTGAGTCTTGTCGCTCCAATAACCGACCAGTGGGTCGATCAGCGCATCGAGCAGCAAAGCAACCAGCAAGACCAGCCCAACCAACCGCGCCTCAAGTCCTAAGGCTTGACTATAAAACAGCAGCAGCAGCGACGCGAACCCGTTGTCTTTGACCCCGTAAGCAATTGATCCGATGCCGTTGCCCAGCTTGATCCGCAACGGCAGCCGCTCTGCTGCGGGAACAAATCCGCTGGCCGTCACGCCGCTGGTGCCGCGCCAGCCGATTCAGCCAGAGCCAACAGCGCATCGAACATCCCCGGCGCCTCTGGATCCCAGCTATGGCGCGGGCCGACGGTGATCCCGCCATCGACGATCAGCGAAGCCCCGGTCATGAAGCTGGCCGCATCGCTGGCCAGAAACGCGACGGCATTGGCAATATCATCGGGCATCCCGGGCCGCCCAACCGGCTGGGACTGGCTCGACATCTGCTTGATCATCGCTTTGGCCTGATCGACCAGAGCATCGGGCATTTCGACGCTGGCGGTGAAGATGTTGGTGTTGATAAAGCCCGGCTGCACCGCGTTCACCCGAATGCCGTAACGCGACAGATCGGTCGCGGCGCACTTGGTCAGATGCAGCACCCCGGCTTTGGCCACGGCATAGGCGGTGGGGGAATAACCCGGCCCGACTGCGGCAACCGAGCTGGTGTTGACGATGCTGGCGCCCGGACGGTGCTTCATGTGCGGGGCGGCATAGCGGATCCCCATTGCAACCGACCGCGTCAGCAAGTGAAACGTATGGTCCCAATCGTCCGCTTCGATCTCGTCAATCGGCGCGCGCGCGCCGCCCGCCCCGGCGTTGTTGAACACCACGTCGATCCCGCCGCAGGTGCCCGCGGCGTGGTCCATCAAGGCTTTGATCTGGGCCACATCGCAAACGTCGCAGGCCACGGGGACTATATTCTCGCCCTCCCGCGACACCGCTTGCGCCCCGGCCAGATTGAGATCGGCTGCAAAAACAGTCGCACCCTCGCGGGCGAACAGCAGTGTTGCCGCCCGGCCAATGCCCGATGCCGCGCCGGTAATAACGACGCATTTGCCAGAGAATCGCATGGCCAATCCACTCCTGTTGTTTTCGGCCAGCTTAAGACCGGGTTTGGGTGGGTCAACGCCCTTGGTATTTACGCTACGGCAAGCGCCGCGCCGAAATCCGCGCTTGCACCAAGGCCCCGGTTCCATTTAACCTTTCGATTAACAAAGGAGCCCAACCGATGTCTGATCTTGATGCCTTCCGCACGGAAATCCGCGCTTGGCTCGAAGCCAACTGCCCGCCCGAAATGCGCGAGCTCGTCCGCGACGAGGAGGACGTCTGCTGGGGCGGCCGCAAGTTCAAATTCAAAAGCGCCGCGCAAAAGGCCTGGCTCGATGCCTGCGTGGCCAAAGGCTACACCGTGCCGGACTGGCCGGTGGCCTATGGCGGCGCGGGGCTGGACCCGGCGCAGGCCAAGGTCTGGCGCGAGGAAATGAACCGGATCGGCGCGCGTCCGCCGCTGTCGAGCTTCGGGATCTGGATGCTCGGCCCGGCGCTGCTGAAATTCGGCACCGAAGAACAAAAGGTTCACTATCTAGGGCAGGTCGCACGCGGCGAAATCCGCTGGTGCCAAGGCTATTCAGAGCCGGGTTCGGGCTCAGATCTCGTTTCGCTCCAAACCTTCGGTGAAGATAAAGGCGATCACTGGGAGGTAAACGGCAGCAAGATCTGGACCAGCTATGCCGACAAGGCCGACTGGATCTTTTGCTTGGTCCGGACTGACAAGACCAACAAGTATCAGGGCATTTCGTTCCTGCTGTTCGATATGGAAAGCGCCGGGGTTTCGACCAAGCCGATCCTGCTGATCAGCGGCAATTCGCCGTTCTGCGAAACCTTTTTCGACAACGTGGCGGTGCCCAAGCACCAGCTCGTCGGCGAACTCAATCGCGGCTGGGATGTCGCCAAGTATCTGCTTGGCCATGAACGCGAAATGATCTCGGGCGCGGGCGGCAACGACCGGCTTAACACCATCGGCAGCTTTGCCAAACGGAACGGGTTGGAAGACCCGCTGCTGCGCGCCGAGCTGGCGATGTTTGATGTCGATGCCCTCGCCTATTCAGCAATGGGCGAAAAATTCCTCGATGAGGTCAAGGTCGGCAAAGGCCACCCGGCCGGTTCCAACATGATGAAATATGCCGGGACCGAACTTAACAAGCGCCGCCACGAGCTGCTGATGGCGGCGGGCGGCAGTGCCGCGCTGGAGTGGGAGAGCGAAAGCTCAAACGGTGGCGGCAAGGCCCGCAGCTGGCTACGGACCAAAGCCAATTCGATCGAAGGCGGCACCAGCGAAGTGATGCTGAACGTCATTTCCAAACGTATCCTCGATCTGCCGGGAGCCTGAATCATGGCACTTTATCACACTGAAGACCAGGCCATGCTGGCCGACACCGCGCGCGGATTTCTGGCCGATGAGGGCAATATCGCCAAGCAACTGCGCCATTTCCGCGACATCGATTGCAAGGACGGGTTCGGCCATGCGCTGTGGAAGCAGATGGCCGAACTGGGCCTGACCGGAATTCTGGTCGATGAGGCGGACGGCGGACTGGGGATGGGCCATGTCGAAGCCGGGATCGTGCTCGAAGAGATCGGCCGCAACCTGACCCCTTCGCCGTTCCTGACCAGTTCGGTGATGGCCGCCACCGCGCTTGGCGCGGCCAGTGCCGATCTGAAAGGACGCTATCTGCCCGGACTGATCGCCGGGGACAGCGTGTTTGCTGTCGCGATTGACGAAGGCCCCAAGCACCGTCCCGAACGGATTGCGACCCGGGCGACGCGCTCGGGCAATGGCTTCAAGCTCAGCGGCACCAAGGCGTTCGTGGTGCAAGGCGGCAGCGCCGATATGCTGGTGGTCGCGGCCCGGACTGCGGGCGATGACAATGACAATGACGGGATCACGCTGTTCGCGGTGCCCAAGGATGCCGCCGGAATGTCGCTCGACGTGGTCCGGCTGGTCGATAGCGCGCAGGCGGCGCATCTCAAGCTCGACAATGTCCAGCTCGATGCCGACGCAGTGATTGGCGATGTTGATGGCGGGCGCGAATTGCTGGGCCGGATGCTCAACGCCGGACGGATCGGCGCGGCGGCGGAAAGCGTCGGGGTGGCGCTCGGCAGCTTTGAAATGACCACCACCTATCTCAAACAGCGCAAGCAGTTCGGCAAGTTGATCGGCGAATTTCAGGCGCTCCAGCACCGCGCTGCGCACCTCTATTCCGAGCTGGAAATCGCCCGCGCGGCGGTGATCAAGGCGCAGCAGTTGCTTGATGGCGGGTCTGAGAAGGCAGAACTGATGGTCTCGGTCGCCAAAGCCAAAGCTGGCAAAGCAGCTAGCCTCGCGGTCAAGGAAGGGGTCCAGATGCACGGCGGTATCGGGATGACCGACGAATACGACATCGGGCTCTACATGAAGCGCGACCGGGCGCTGGCCGAATTCATGGGCGATATGTACTATCACGCGGATCGCGTGGCACAGCTGAGCGGGTATTAGGGAGAGCGACGATGGATTTCACCAAACTTTTCAGCCTTGAAGGCAAAATCGCTCTGATCACCGGGGGCAGCCGCGGAATCGGCAAAATGCTGCTCGAAGGCTACCTCGCCGCTGGCTGCGAGCGGGTTTACATCACCGCCCGCAAGAAGGCGCAGCTCGATGAAACCGTGGCGGAATTTGAAGCGCTCTATCCCGGCAAAGTCATCGGCCTGGCGGGAGACCTCAGCCAGTCGGACGGGATCGCCCAGCTGGTCGCCGAACTGAGCGCGCGTGAGACCCGGCTGGATGTGCTGGTCAACAACGCCGGCGCGGCCTGGGGCGGAGACTTTGAAACATTCTCAGAAGTAGGCTGGGACAAGGTGATGGACCTCAACGTCAAGAGCCTGTTTTTCCTGACCCAGAAGCTGTTCCCGCTGCTGAAAGCGGCCGGATCGTTCGATCGCCCAGCCAAAGTCATCAACATCGCCTCGATTGACGGCCTGCGGCCCAATCCGTGGGAAACCTATTCCTATCAGGCCAGCAAGGCGGCGGTGATCCACCTGACCAAACGGATGGCGGCGCGGCTGATCAAGGACAACATTGTGGCGACCTGCATCGCGCCGGGGGCCTACCCCAGCGAAATGAACAAGGCCGCCGCCTTGAACCCCGAAGCCAGCGCCAAAGGCATTCCTTATGCCCGGATCGGCGTGGCCGAAGATATCGCGGGCGGCGCGATCTACCTCGCCAGCCGCGCGGGTGACTATGTGGTCGGCACCACGATTCCGATCGACGGCGGGATCGTTAACGCCTGGATCCCGACCGATTTCAACGATCCTTCGGGGCACTAGGCGATGAGCCGCGCGGTCCGCACGCTCGCGGAGGGGATTTACTTTGGCGAGGGGCCGCGGTGGCGTGCCGATGAAACTGGGGGGCGGCTGTGGTTTTCGGACTTCCATGCCCACGCGGTGAAGTCGGTCTCGCTGGAGGGCGACCTCAGGACGGAACTGGAGCTCGACGATCAACCCTCCGGCCTCGGCTGGATGCCGGACGGGTCGCTTTTGGTGGTCAAAATGGCCCAGCGGCAGGCCTGGCGGCGCTGGCCAGACGGGCGCTTCGTGCTGCACGCCGATCTGGCCGACTATTCGGCACATATGTGCAACGATATGGTCGTCGATACGCAGGGCCGGGCTTACGTGGGCAACTTCGGGTTTGATCTCGATGCAGCACTGGCGCAGCGCGGCATAGCTGGGGTTTTTGCCGATCATCCAGTGACGATGCTGGCGCTGGTTCAGCCCGACGGCTCGGTCTGCGATGCCGCATCGGGTGAACTCTTTGCGTTTCCCAATGGCATGGTGATCACGCCAGATGGCACGACGCTGATAGTGGCTGAAACTTTCGGCCAGCGGCTGACCGCGCTCGATATCGGCGCAAACGGGGTGCTGACCAATCGCCGCGAATGGGCGCCTGTCGCCCCGCGCTTGCCCGATGGCATCTGCCTCGATGCATCGGGGGCTGTCTGGATCGCCAACCCGGCAGCGCCTGAATGCGCGTTGATCGCACCAGGCGGAGAGGTGCTGGAAGTAATCAAAACCGGCGCGCTCAACTGCTATGCTTGCATGCTCGGCGGCCCCAGCGGGAAACATTTGTTCATGCTGACTGCGCCGCCCGATCCGGCCAAGGCGCCCAAAGGCATAGTGTTGGTCGCAGAAGTGGACACGGGGCGGGCGGGCTGGCCCTGATTTCAGGCCCTAGTCTTGCATCAACTTGCGGACGAACCCGATCAGCCCGGTCTGGCGCGCGCGTTTCATCCGTTCGGCGGCGAGGATCTGGGCTACTTCGGCGTAGCAGTCTTCGACATCGCCGTTGACCACGACATAGTCATAGCCGTCCCAGTGGCTAATTTCGGCGCGGGCACGCTCCATCCGGGCTTCGATCACTTCGGCGCTGTCAGTGCCCCGCCCGGTCAGGCGGCGCTGCAATTCGTCCAGGCTGGGCGGCAGGATGAACACCCGGACCACGTCCTGCTGGTCCTTTTGGTAGAGCTGCTGGGTGCCCTGCCAGTCGATATCGAACAGGAAATCGTGGCCTTCTTTCAGACCGGCGCGGATCGCGGCCTTGGGCGTACCATAGGAATGGCCGAACACCGTGGCCCATTCGTAAAACGCATCTTCCTCAACCATCTGGTCAAATTTGGCCTGGCTGACAAAGTGGTAATGCACCCCATCGGCTTCGCCAGCACGGATCGGGCGGGTGGTGGCGGAAACGGACAGCGCCAGATCACCATCGCGGTCGAGCAGCATCCGGCTGATCGTGGTCTTGCCCGCGCCCGAAGGCGAGGACAGGATGAGCATCAGCCCGCGGCGTTGAAGGGTATCACTGGAATCCATGCGCGCTTAAAGCAGGCGCACGGGGGGTAAATCAAGCCTTGGGCTTGGCCTTTTGCGCAGAACTGGCCGCCGAAACCTGTTTGGAACGGCGCTTGTCATACAGCCGCTTGGCAATCACCACTCCGCTGACGGCAATCGCGCCGGGGACCGAACGGGTTGCGACCCGCACTGCGACCGCGCCGACAATCCCGCCAAGCAAGCTGGGACGGCCGGTCTTGGCGGCATCGACCGGCAGCAGCACGTCAATCGCGGTGCTCAGCAGCTTGCCGCCGTTCTGCCGGGCAATCCGGGCCAGCAAGGCGTTGTCGGCCATTACTTTTTACGCCCGAAATCGACCGAGACGACGTTCGAGCCATCCTCGGCGGTCACAACCGGCGCGTCGTTTTCCGCGTCGTCGTGGTCTGGCGCATCATCCCCAGCGCCAACCGCCTGGAATTGCAGCCCGAAATCGACCGCGGGATCAACAAAGGCCGTGATCGCCGAATAGGGCACCACCAGTTTGGAGGGCATCTGATTGAACGACAGCCCGACCGAGAACTGCTCGTCCCCGACCACCAGATCCCAGAATTTGTTCTGCAGCACGATGGTCATCTCGTCGGGAAACCGCTGTGACAGATGGGCCGGAATATCGACCCCCGGTGCTCCGGTTTTGAACGTAATGTAGAAATGATGGTCACCCGGCAGCACCCCGCCGCCGTCCACTACCTGGTTCAGCACCCGGCCCACCACAGCGCGCAGGGCTTCCTGGACGATATCGTCGTAGGGGATCAGGCTGTCAGGGGCAGTATCACTCATGCAGGGACAAGTGGCGTTCGTGGGCCTATGGGTCAAGGGGGAAAGGGATTGCACGCACCCAAAACCAACTTATAGGCCAGCCTATGCGCATCGCCCGGATCGAACGTAAAACCCACGAAACCGACATTCTGGTCGAGGTCAATCTCGACGGGACCGGGGCCTTTGATGTTTCTACCGGGATCGGCTTCCTCGATCATATGATCGAACAGTTTTCGCGCCACTCGCTGATTGATCTGACCTGCCGGATCAAGGGCGATCTCCACGTTGATCAGCACCACACCACCGAAGACAGCGCGATTGCGATCGGTCAGGCGATCCTTGCGGCGCTGGGCGATAAAGGCGGGATCGGCCGTTATGGCATGGCCTACAGCCCGATGGACGAGGCCCTGTGCCGCGTTGCGCTGGATATTTCGGGGCGGCCCTGGCTGGTCTGGAGCGCCGCGTTCACGCAGGAACGCTTGGGCGAAATGGACACCGAGCTGTTCGAACACTGGTTTCAGTCGGTTGCCCAAGCCGCCGGGATCACGCTGCATATCGAACTGCTCTATGGCCAGAACAACCACCATATTGCCGAAGGCATCTTCAAAGGGTTCGCCCGGGCCATGCGCCAAGCGGTAGAGCTTGATCCGCGCAAACAGGGGGCGATTCCCTCCACAAAAGGAATCCTGGGTGGCTGAAGTGCTCGCTCTCGTCGATTATGGCGCGGGCAATCTCCATTCGGTCGCCAATGCACTGAAGGCCGCCGGTGCCGGCAGCGTCACGATCACCGCCAATCCCGACGTGGTCCGCGCCGCAGACCGGATCGTCCTGCCCGGCGTCGGCAGTTTCAAGGCTTGTGCCGAGGCGCTGCGCGCGGTTCCCGGGCTGATTGAGGCGATGGCTGAGCGGGTTCATGTTGGCGGCGCGCCGTTTCTGGGCATTTGCGTCGGGATGCAGCTACTCGCCAGCAGCGGCGTAGAGCACGGCGGCACCCCCGGTCTCGGCTGGATCGGCGGCGAAGTGCGATTGATTGAGCGAACCGATCCAGCGATCAAAGTGCCGCACATGGGCTGGAACGACGTGGAATTGAGCGCGCACCCGGCGCTGATCGAGGCCGGTGAGGCCTATTTCCTCCATTCCTACCACTTCGCCCCAGAGGATGCCCGCCACATCGCGGCGATGACCGATCACGGCGGCGGGCTGGTCGCGGCAGTGGCGCGGGACAACGTGGTTGGCGTGCAGTTTCATCCTGAGAAAAGTCAGGCCTATGGGCTTGAACTGCTCGCGCGTTTTCTGGAGTGGAAGCCGTGATCGTATTCCCCGCAATCGACCTCAAAGGTGGACAGGTCGTCCGGTTGGCCGAAGGCGATATGGCCCGCGCGACGGTCTATGGCGATAACCCGGCGGCGCAGGCCATGCTTTTTGCCGAGGCGGGATCGCAGTTCCTCCACGTGGTCGATCTCGATGGCTCGTTCGCCGGGCAAGCCGAGAACCGCGCGGCGGTCGAAGGCATTCTTGAGGCGTTTCCCGGCCACGTCCAACTCGGCGGCGGGATCCGCACCCGCGCGGCGGTTGAAGGCTGGTTCGATCTGGGCGTTGCCCGTGTGGTGATGGGCACTGCTGCGCTCAAAGACCCGCAGTTCGTCAAAGACATGGCCGCCGAATTCCCCGGCGGAATTGTCGTCGCGGTCGATGCCCGCGATGGCATGGTCGCGACCGAGGGCTGGGCCGAGCTATCAGACGTGCCGGTGGTTGATCTCGCCCGGCGGTTCGAAGACGCCGGGGTGGCCAGCCTGCTGTTCACCGACATTGGCCGCGACGGGCTGCTGACGGGCGTGAATATCGACGCGACGGTGGAACTGGCCCGCTCGGTCGATTTGCCGGTGATTGCCTCGGGCGGGGTCAAAGGGCTCGACGATATCCACATCCTCTCGCTTCATGCGGTCGATGGGATCGAAGGCGTGATCACCGGACGCGCGCTGTTCGAAGGGCGGCTCGATCTGGCCGCAGCGATTGCGATGGCGGCGCGGGCGTGACCGTCCGGATCCGCGTCATTCCCTGCCTTGATGTCCGCGATGGGCGGGTGGTCAAGGGCGTCAACTTTGTCGCACTGCGCGATGCGGGCGATCCGGTGGAACAAGCCCGCGCCTATGACGCTGCCGGCGCGGATGAGCTGTGCTTCCTCGATATCAGCGCCAGCCACGAAGGGCGCGGGACG